>JBAVLA010000144.1:0-5273 GCA_049688595.1 Candidatus Nanopelagicales bacterium
GCGATCGCGAGTCCGGGCTGGTGCCACAGGTAGATCGTCACGACGCTGAGGTTGACCGCAACCACCGCCGCCCACACGCGCGGCCGGGTCAGCCACCTGTTCAGGGGCTCACGCACCGCCATGGCCCCGCCCAACTGCGCAACGCCGAGGCCGACGATGGCCAGGGTAGGCGGGTGCATGTTGCCCGCCTCCCCGCCCGGGACTCCGACCATGGTGGCCGGATAGGGGCCCAGTGCGACCAGGAGCGCGGTGGCGAGCAGCCCGCCGGCGAACATCGCGGGTGGCCGCCAAGCCGGCGTGTCGAGCGTCCCGTCCAGGCAGAAGTAGCCCAGCTGGTGCATGAGCAGCCAGACGAGCAGGACGTTTGCGTATCCAGCCGCGGCGGCACCGGACCAGAAGCGGCCCAGGTCGCCCACGCCAACTGCCACCACCAGCGCGACGGGAACCCACCAGCCGAACCGGTGGTGCGCGCGCAGCGTCACGGGCACGAGCGCGACCACCCACAGGTAGACGCCCAGGAACCACAGCGGCTGGTAGAAGAGGCCGCCCAGCGCCCTGATCCCCAGCCCGCCGAGCCAGTCGACCACCAGCCCGGTCGTGGCGACGATCGCCAGGTACAGCCCAGTGGGCACCAGGACGCGGTGGACGCGACGGTCGATGAAGGCGGCGTAGCCCTCACCGCGCCGCACGGTGCCCTCCCAGCTGAGCCGGTTCGCGAACCCGCCGACGAAGAAGAACACCGGGATGACGACAAGCAGCCACGTGAGCGGCCACATCGCCGGGACCTCGCGCAGGGCGCTGGTCTCGTGCACGGCCCCGCTGGTCCAGGTCAGGTCGGCGACGAGCCAGTGCCCGAGCACCACCGCGACGATGCTGCCGCCGCGCAGCAGATCCATGAACCGGTCCCGTTCGGCACCCGTGCCCATCCTGCGAGGATAGGGCTGCGCTGCCGACGGCCACCCCAAGCCGTGCCGTGGTCGACTCGGGATCCGTCTGCCTCGGCCTACGTACCGACGGACTCCCCCTGGAGCAGCTCCGGCGCCTCCCGGCCCGGACGGCGCCGGGCGCTGACGAGGAGGTACCCGACAGCCGCCATGCCGACCACGACGGATGTGAACACGTTGATCCGGATGCCGGCGATCATCGTGGCCGGGTCGATGCGCAGCAGCTCCACGCCGAGCCGGCCCAGGCAGTAGGTGGCTGCGTACAGCGCGAACGCGCGGCCGTGCCCCATCGTCCACCGCCGGTCGGCCCACGCGACGAGGACCGCGACCCCCACCAGCCAGAGCGACTCGTAGAGGAACGTGGGGTGGAAGGTCGAGTACTGCGCGTACCCCGCTGGCCGGTGCGCCGGATCGATCTGCAGGCCCCACGGCAGGTCGGTCGGCCGGCCGAACAGCTCCTGGTTGAACCAGTTGCCCAAGCGCCCGATGGCCTGCGCCAGGGGCAGCCCCACCGCGATGGAGTCTGCGAACGGTGGCAGCGGGACCCCGTGGCGCCGGCAGCCGATCAGGGCTCCGACGGCGCCCAGGGCGACCGCGCCCCAGATGCCCAGCCCGCCCCGCCAGACGGCAACCGCGCCGGACACGCCGGACCCGCCGGGGCCGAAGTACGTCGACCAGTCGGTCAGCACGTGGTACAGCCGCCCGCCGACGATCCCGAGGGGCACCACCCACACCGACACGTCGTAGACAAGGCCGGCTCGCCCACCGCGCGCGACCCAGCGACGGTCGCCGGACCACATAGCCACGAGGATCCCCACGAGGATGCACAGGGCGTACGCCCTGATCGGCAGCGGGCCGAGGTTCCAGACCGAATCGTCCGGGCTGGGGATCTCTGCGGGGACGCCCACCCGGGTCATTCCTTGGTCGCGGCGGCGATCTTCTTCTTCAGCCCCTCGATGTCGACCAGATCGCCTGACCCCAGCTCCGCGCCGTCGAGGAAGGCCGTCGGTGTGCCCCGCGCGCCGGAGTCGGCGAACTTCTGGCCGCTGTTGGCCGCCCACCCCATGTAGGTGCCGTCCGCCACGCACTGGTTGAACGTGGTCAGCTCATCGCCCTCGATGCCGACCGTCGCGGCCAGGTCGAGCAGCTGCTGGTCGGTCCAGCCGTCGCCCTCGGTGGCCGGCTGGATGGAGAAGACGCCGCTGTGGTACTCACTGGCCTTCCCCGCATCGATGGCGCACCCCCACGCGTTTGTCGCCCGAGCCGAGGCGTTCAGGGAGTTCGGGTAGCTGCGATCGATGAAGATGGTCGGCCGGAAGAGCAGCTTGACCAGGCCGTCCTCGCCCAGCTTCTTGATCTGGTCGCCCACGGCCGCCTCGACCGCGGCACAGGCCGGGCACTGGAAGTCCTCCCAGATCTCCAGCGTCGGCAGCTTGTCGGCATCAGTCCCAGTCCAGCCCGTGCCGTAGGGCACGCCGAACGTGTCGGCCCTGACTCCGGCCGGCAGCGCCGCACTGGGGTTCGGCGTCGGACCGGCAGCAGCCTCGTCCCTGGCGCGCCCGGTGTAGTAGCCGATGGCGATCACTCCCCCGACCAGGGCCAGGACCAGGAGGGCGCCGATCGTCCGCAGCATCCGGTCGCGGCGACGCAGGGCAGCCTCCTGTTCGGCCCGTGCCTGCGCAGCCAGCTGCCTGGGCGTCAGCTTGGGCTGCCCACCGGGCTGGCTCTTCGGATCGCTCGCCACTGTTGACCTCCTGGGATTGCGCAGAAGCCTACCTGAGCCCGGCTTGACCGGATTGCCGCAAGCACCCGGGCGCGGGCAACGTGAACTACCCTTGTCCGAGGAGATCCGCCGATGGAGCCGGACAGCCCGGCCGGATCGGGAGAGCGCGAGCAGAGGGGCGGAAGACAGGTGGCCATCAAGGACCTGGAAGAAGCTGAGCCCGCCGGGGTCGTCGAGCAGCTCCCCTCCTCTGGGCCCTACCAGCGGGGTGCCTTCATCGAGATGCTCGTCTCCAGCGTACTTGGCCTCTGGGCCTCGCTGGTGCTCTCCGTCGACGCCGTCAAGCTGGCCGCGAACCCCCTGACTGACCTGTCGTGCAACATCTCCTCGACCATCTCGTGCGCGAAGGTGGGCCTGACATGGCAGGCGAACCTGCTGGGGTTCCCCAACGCCTTCCTCGGCCTGATCGCAGAACCGGTCGTGATCACCGTGGCCGTGGCCGCCCTTGGCGGGGTGCGCTTCCCCCGCTGGTTCATGCTGACCGCCCAGGCTGTGTACTCCATCGGGCTTGCATTCGCGTTCTGGCTGTTCTACCAGGCCTACTTCGTGATCGGCGCTCTGTGCCCGTACTGCCTACTCATCACGGTCACCACCACGGCGGTCTTCGCCTCCATGACCCGGGTGAACGTCCTGGAGGGCCACTTGGGCGCAGGTACGAGGCGCCGGCTGGAACGTCCGCTGCGACTGGGCCTGGACGCCGCGGGACTGGTCATCCTTGTGGCGATCCTGGCAAGCATGGTGCTCTACAAGTACGTCTGAGATCCGGGCGCCCGGGCCGGGGGCGCTGGCCAGCCGGGAAGGTCTTCCCATCCAGGCGGTCACGTAAGCACGCTTGCGAGCCTTCTGTCCACAACGCGCCATGTGCGGCGCAATGCCGGTAACGTCGCTGGGATGAGGAGCCTCATCCGCACGCTCTGCGCCAGCCTGACCGCCAGCGTGATGGTCGCGACGGCCCTGCCCTCCCTGGCAGCCACCTCCTCGTCGCCCACCCCGAAGGCCACCCAGGTCCCAGCCGGCCTCGTCGGCAACGACATCTCCTGGCCGAACTGCCCGGTGGGGCTCGGGGTGCCGGGCCGCCGCTCCTCGAACGAGCCCATGCCGCACGCGGACGCCAGGTTCGTGATCATCGGCCTGACCAACGGCAGGGCCTTCACGAGGAACCCCTGCATCGCCAAGCACGTCAAGTACGTCAAGGACAAGGGGCTGAAGGCCGCCGCCTACACGATGCTGTCGTACCCGAACCGGGCCGAGCGCGCTGCGTACGGCCGGAAGGGCCCTTACGACGCCAGGACATACGTCAACCGGATTGCCAACGTCGGCTACGCGCAGACCGCATACGCGCTGCAGACACACCGGGCTGCGGGCCTCAACTCGCCGATCGTCTGGGTGGACGTGGAGCCCCGTGCCGAGCGGCCGTGGTCGGCACGGGACGCGCGCAACCAGGCACTCATAACCGGAGCCCTGCGCGCCATCGCCGACGCCAGGCTCAGCGCCGGGATCTACACGTACGCCGTCGCCTGGCGCGACCTCGTCGGCAACTGGACGGTGCCCGCCGCCCCGCTCTGGGCACCCAGCCACACCCGCAGCACCAAGTACCGGGCGAAGAAGGCCGACGCCATCAAGTCCTGCGGCCGGACCTCGTTCACCGGGGGGCCGCTGGTGATCACGCAATGGGTCCACCACCGCCGCGACTACGACGTGACGTGCCCGGCGATCACCACCTCGGCGGTCACCTACTTCAGGGACTACTCGAAGAAGTGAGTGGGCCGCGCGCCGTTCAGGTGGCGTTCGTCCTGCTCCCACGCACCCCGGCGGCCAGCTCGCCCGCCAGCTCCCGCACCGCGACCAGCGCGGAAGGCAGGTCGGGCGTGGCCAGGACCCGGGCGATGAACGCCGACCCGACGATGACCCCATCGGCGTAGGCAGCTACCTCCGCTGCCTGCTGGCCGCTGGAGACGCCCAGCCCAACCGCCACGGGCAGGTCGGTGAGCGCGCGCACGCGGCTGACGAGCTCGCGCGCGGCCGTGCCCACGCTGGCCCGCGCCCCAGTGACGCCCATGGTCGAAGCGGCGTAGACGAATCCGGTTGTGACGGCGGCCACAGCCGAGATGCGCTCGTCCGTGCTGGACGGGGCGACCAGGAACACCCGATCCAGCGAATGCGCGTCAGTGGCGGCTATCCAGTCGGCGGCCTCCTCCGGAGTCAGGTCCGGGGTGATGACCCCCACCCCTCCGGCGGACTTGAGGCGACTGGCGAAGGGTCCCGGGCCCACCCGCTCGATCGGGTTCCAGTAGGTCATCACCAGAGTGGGCGCGCCGGTGGCGGCCACCGCGGAGACGGTCTCAAGCACGTGCGCGAGTGTGGAGCCCCCGGCCAGGGCGCGATCGACGGCGGCCTGGATGGTCGGACCGTCCATCAACGGGTCGGAGTAGGGCAGACCGACCTCCACGATGTCCACGCCCGCATCCACCATGGCCAGGGCAAGCTCGATCCCGCCGGACAGGCTGGGGAAACCGCTGGGCAGGTAGCCGATCAGCGCCGCGCGG
>JBAVLA010000145.1:0-14799 GCA_049688595.1 Candidatus Nanopelagicales bacterium
CGGCCGCCCCGACGACGGCAAGGGCTGCGACCCCGAGGACGCGATCCACCTGCGCCTGGCTGATCGCGCCCGGTCGAAGCACCCTTGGCGGCTCGACGGTGCAGTCGACGATCGTCGACTCGACGCCGACCCTCGACGGCCCGCCATCGACGACGATGTCGGTCTTCGGGTCCAGCACCGCACCCACCTCGGCGAGCACGTCAGCCGCCCGCGTGGGACTCACCCGGCCGAACCGGTTCGCGCTCGGTGCCGCCACTCCGCGGGCTGGATCCCCAGCCGCCCGGGCCAGGGCCGCGATGCACGCCCGCGCGACTGGATGGTCCGGGCACCGAAGTGCGACGGTCTGCTGAGCACCGGTGATGAAGTCCTCCGCCCGCGGCCCTCGCTCGACGACGACGGTCAGCGGACCGGGCCAGAACACCTCGACCAGGCGGTGGGCCGCCTCGTTGCGTGCCGCGCTCCAGCCGTCGAGGGCCTCGGCGCCCTGCACGTGGACGATCAGCGGGTGGGCCGCTGGGCGTGCCTTGACCCGGTACACCCGAGCCACCGCCGCGTCGTTCTGCGCGTCAGCAGCAAGGCCGTAGACAGTCTCGGTCGGCAGGCCCACGATGCCCCCGGCCAGCCACGACCGAGCAGCTCGCAGGGCGACGAGCGGATCCGGCGTGCCGTTGGGGCGGAAGCCGGAGAGCAGGGGCACATTCACGGACGTGAGTCTAAGTTGCCCCAATCGCGGTCATTGGTGCACCCGGGGATCGCCATGGCAGCGCTTGAACTTCTTGCCCGAGCCGCACGGGCAGGGGTCGTTGCGGCCGACGCCACGGAAGTCGTCCGAGATGTCCTCCGTGACCAGCGCAGCCTCCCCAGTCTCCGAAGGGGCGACGTACTGGAGGTGACCCGGACGCTTCGGGTCCAGCCCGGCGACGTGCAGCTCAGGCGCCCCGGCGCCGACAGCTTCGACCTCAGGCAGCGCAACGCTGGGCGCCCCCGCCCCGTGCTCCTCGAGCTCGAGCTCCGGGAACTCCTCGAGCTCCTCGAGCCCGGACAGCTCAGGCCCCTCGATCCCCTCTGGCTCCGCCGCGGCAGCCATCAGGTCGGCAACCACTCCACGGGCGTCGGGCACCCCGAGCTCGACGGGCTCCTCCGGCTCCTCCCTGGTCACCTCGACGCTGAAGAGCAGGGCGACGGACTCCTCCTTGATCGAGTCCATCATCGCGTTGAACAGGTCGTACCCCTCGCGCTGGTACTCGATCAGCGGATCGCGCTGGGCCATCGCCCGCAGCCCGATCCCGTCACGCAGGTAGTCCATCTCGTACAGGTGCTCCCGCCACTTGCGGTCGAGCACCGACAGGATCACGCGCCGCTCCAGCTCGCGCATCGTGGGCGAGCCGAGCTCCTCCTCGCGGGTCTCATAGGCCACGCGCGCATCGGCGAGGATCTCCTGGAGCAGGAAGTCCCGGGAGACGCCCGACCTCGAGCCTCCCGAGTGCGCCTCCACCTCCTCCACCGTGACCGCCACCGGGTAGAGGGCCCGCAGCGCCTTCCACAACTCATCCAGGTCCCACTGCTCGGGGTAGCCCTCGGCCGTGGCGGCGTTGACGTAGCCGGCGATCGTGTCGGTCAGGAAGTGCTGGATCTGCTCGTGGATGTCCTCGCCCTCGAGGACCCGCCGCCGCTCGTCGTAGATCACCAGACGCTGCCGGTTCAGCACGTCGTCGTACTTGAGCACGTCCTTGCGGATCTCGAAGTGCTGGGCCTCGACCTGTGTCTGCGCGGACTGGATGGCCTTCGTGACCATCTTCGACTCGATGGGCTGGTCGTCCGGGACGTTCGCGCGGCGCAGGAACGCATCCACCATGTCGGCCTTGAACAGCCGCATCAGGTCGTCCTGCAGCGACAGGTAGAACCGGGAGGCGCCTGGATCGCCCTGCCGGCCCGATCGCCCGCGCAGCTGGTTGTCGATGCGGCGAGCCTCATGCCGCTCCGTCGCCAGGACGTACAGCCCGCCCAGTCCGGTGACCTCCACGTGCTCGGCGGCGAATGCCTCCTGGGCGGCGTGCAACGCATCAGGCCACGCAGCCTCGTACTCCTCAGGAGTCTCGCTGGGCGTGAGCCCCCGGTCCTGCAGGGACAGGTCGGCCAGGAACTCGGCGTTGCCGCCCAGGATGATGTCGGTGCCGCGACCGGCCATGTTCGTCGCCACGGTGACGGCGCCCTTGCGCCCCGCCTGGGCGACGATCGCGGCCTCGCGGTCGTGGTACTTGGCGTTGAGCACCTGATGCGGGACGCGTCGCCTGCGCAGCATCGTGGACAGCCGTTCGCTCTTCTCGACGCTGACCGTTCCGACCAGGACCGGCTGCCCCAGCCTGTGCCGTTCGGCGATGTCGTCCACCACAGCCGCCCACTTGGCCGCCTCGGTCCGGTAGACCAGGTCGGCGAGGTCATCACGGATCATCGGCTTGTTCGTCGGGATCGGGACGACCCCCAGCTTGTAGATCTTGTCGAACTCGTTGGCCTCCGTCATGGCGGTGCCGGTCATCCCGGAGAGCTTGTCGTACAGTCGGAAGAAGTTCTGCAGGGTCACCGTGGCCAGCGTCTGGTTCTCCGGCTTGACCTCCACCCCCTCCTTGGCCTCGATGGACTGGTGGAGGCCCTCGTTGTAGCGCCGACCGGCCAGGATCCGGCCGGTGTGCTCGTCGACGATCATCACCTCGCCGTTCATCACGACGTAGTCGCGGTCGCGCTTGAACAGCTCCTTGGCCCGGATGGCGTTGTTCAGGAATCCGACGAGACGGGTGTTCACCGGTTCGTAGAGGTTGTCGATGCCGAGCCAGTCCTCGGTCCGCTCGATGCCCGACTCGAGGATGCCGATCGTCCGCTTCTTCTCGTCGACCTCATAGTCGACGTCGATGCGCAATCGCTGGGCCAGCTTGGCCATGTCCTGGTACCACCGGTCAGCCTCGTCGGCTGGGCCGGAGATGATCAGCGGGGTCCGCGCCTCGTCGACCAGGATGGAGTCGACCTCGTCGACGATTGCGTAGTTGTGGCCGCGCTGGACGAGTTCGTCCCTGGTCCAGGCCATGTTGTCGCGCAGGTAGTCGAAGCCGAACTCGTTGTTGGTTCCGTAGGTGATGTCCATGGCGTACTGCGTGCGGCGCTCAGGGGGGGCCATCCGAGACAGGATCACGCCCACCTTCAGGCCGAGGAACCTGTGGACGCGGCCCATGTTCTCCGCGTCGCGGTGGGCCAGGTAGTCGTTGACCGTCACGACATGGACGCCCTTGCCGCCAAGCGCGTTGAGGTATGCCGGGAGCGTCGAGACGAGCGTCTTGCCCTCACCCGTCTTCATCTCGGCGATGTTGCCCAGGTGCAGGGCGCCGCCGCCCATGAGCTGCACGTCGTAGTGCCGCTGGCCCAGGGTCCGCTTCGCCGCCTCCCGGACTGTCGCGAAGGCCTCCGGCAGGAGATCATCGAGGCTCTCGCCGTCCCCAAGGCGCTCCCGGTAGGCCGGCGTGAGATCCCTGAGCTCCTCGTCGGACATGGCCTCGAAGGCGCTCTCAAGCGCGTTGACCTGCTTGGCGATGCCCTCCAGCTTGCGCAGGGTCTTGCCCTCGCCAGCACGAAGGATCTTGTCGATGATGGCCACGCGGCCCCTCTCGCTCGGTGCTTGCGTGACTCCCGTGCCGCGGGTCCGGCTGACGAGGAGCCAACGCCCCATGGTAGTCACGTGACCGAACACCCACGCCCGATCATGGCGGCGCAGCCCCGGGCCCGACCGACACGTCAGTCCGGGATCTCCAGCAACCCCCGCCGCACAGCCGTCGCCACAGCATCCGTGCGATTGGCCACGCCCAACTTGGCGAGGATGGCCCGCACGTGGTTGCGCACCGTGTTCTCCGCGATGCCCAGGGCCGCGGCGATGGCCGAGTTCGAACCGCCCGCGGCCAGCAGCTGGAGCACCTCCCGCTCCCTGGGGCTCAGCTCCGGCGGCAGTGTCCCGGTGGCCTCGGCCTGCAGCTCGACGCTGAGCAGGGCGGCGATCGGAGCCGACACCCAGTGCTGTCCGCGCAGAGCGGCGGCGACGGCTGCCACGAGCTCCTGGGGAGTGCACTGCCGGTGCAGCAGGGCCCCGACCCCGAGCTCGAGGGCGGCGACCATCCCGGCTGGCCGGGCTCGGGGAACCGTGATCACGAGGGCGAGCTCGGGCACCCGGCTGAGCAACTCGGCCACCAGGTCGGTCGCGTAGGGCTCGTTGCCGAGGGTGGCATCCAGCACGAGCGCGTCGGGCGCGGCTGAGGCGACGGCCTCCACCACGTCCGCGGAGGTCACGCCGACAGCGTCATAGCGGACCCCGGAGCCGAGGATGGCCAAGGCGCCGGCCTGCCAGATGGGCGACGAATCCCCGACGGCCACCAGCGGCCTGGCTCGGGCGAACCGACTGCTTGGTTCAGGGCTGGGCGTCAGAGCCACCCTCCAGGCGGATCAGCCCGTAGTTGAAGCCGCGTCGGCGGTACAGCACGGATGGCGCAGCCGACTCCTGGTCACGGAAGAGGAAGAAGTCGTGGCCCACCAGCTCCATCGCCTCGACCGCCTGGGCGACGGACATCGGCTCGGTGACCAGTTCCTTGAGCCTGACCACGATCGGGCCCTCCTCCCACACCGTGCCGTCGTCGACCGCCTCGACAGCAGGGCCGGGCTCGGCCGCCGGCGCCGGGGCCCGCACCGGGGTCGGCTCCGTCGACGGGACGACCAGGACCTTCTCAGTTCGACGCGCGCGCCGCCGGTCCGCCGCCCTGCGCAGCCGCTCCTCCAGTCTGTCGAGCGCGACATCTGTGGCTGCGTACTTGTCCTGCGCGTGCGCCTCCGCCCGGATGACCGGCCCGGTGCCACGGCAGGTCAGCTCCACCTCGAATGCCCGGTCCGCCTGCCGCGGGTTGGGCTCGTGCGAGACCTCGACATCGATGTGCGTGAACGGCAGCCCGAAGCGGTCGACCCGGCCCAACTTGTCTATGACGTGTTCGCGGAACCGCTCCGAGACGTCGAGATGGCGACCCCTGACGACGATTTCCACGCGACCTCCCTGGGTGTGCGGCGCGACCGGCGCGCTGCGGGCGGGGACCTGTTGGCGGAACCACGCTAGTCCCGATGCTCGCCGGACGCGAGGTGCCGGCCCACGGCCGACCACGTGATGGTTGCCGCCCCGAGCACCCGATCGCGGTGACCCGATGCCCACAGGGCCCGGGCAGCCTCCGCCAGCGTGGCCCCGGTGGTCGTCACGTCGTCCACGAGGACGAGCATGCCGCCGGGCATGGGCGCTCCCCGCAGGGTCCCGGCCACGTTCGCCAGGCGCTGCGATGCGCCCAGTCCCATCTGGTCGATGCTGTCCCGCACGTGGATCAGTCCGGGACAGCGGTTGGCCGGGATGCCCGCGCTGCGCAACTGGCGGGCCGCCCGGGCGGCCAGGTCGGCGATTGGATCTGCACCCCGGGCCCGGCGCGCGGAACGGCGGGTTGGGATGGGAACGAGCCAGACGGGCTGGCCGCCCTCCCAGCCGAGGTCGTCGAGGACGTCGCGCACCGATCGGGCCAGCAGGGCGGACAGCGGCCCGCCCAGCTGGCGGACGCCGTCCTCCTTGAATGCCACCACCGCACGGCCGGCCGGCCCCTGATGCAGCGAGGCCGCCCTCATGGGCACGGTGCCGGGAACGACAGTGGTGGCTCCGGCGCAGCTTGCGGCACACCCAGGGCACCAGGCCAGCCCGTACCGGCCGCAACCCGCGCACGACTGCGGCACGACGAGGTCCATTGCGGCTGCGAGCGTTAGACCCAACCCGCGCCCGGCTTTCGGCAACTGACCCCCTGACCCTGGCCCGTGCCGAGCGTGCGATCCCATGGGCGCATCCTCACCCAGGCGCCGCAGGTGTGCCAGCGGTCATCCACATGGGACGATCGGCGCATGTCGAACCAGAATCCAGCCCCCGGCGAGGGGCAGCCGGGTTGGACGCCGCCGCCCGGCTGGTCCCCGCAGCAGCCGCCAGCATGGCCCGGGCCAGGTCAGCAGGGGGGATGGCCCGGCCAACCCGGGCAGTACGGCCAACCCGGGCAGTACGGCCAACCCGGGCAGTACAGCCAACCCGACCAACCCGGGCAGTACGGCCCACCCCCGCCCTACGGGCAGCCGCAGGGATTGCCCGCTGCGGCCGGACCCCATGGCCAGGCACCCTGGGCCGCGGGCACGCCGTACGGCCAGCCCGGCGGCTGGGGACCGCCACCTCCGGCGCCCAAGCCGGGGATCGTGCCGCTTCGTCCCATCGGCGTGGGTGAACTGCTCGAAGGGGCTCTCGGCCTCATCCGGAGCAACCCCCGGACTGTCCTTGGGCTCGCTGCAGTGATCTCGGCGGCCTCGGCCCTTGTCCAGATGGTGGGGGTGCTGGCGGCGTTGCGGTTCATGGACCAGTCCGAGATCCTCAACGCACCCAACCCCGAGGACATCGACCTCGAAGAGGCGCTTTCCGCGCTGACGTCCATGGTCGGCACCACGCTCGTGCCCTCGCTCATCGCAGGGTTCCTCCAGCTGCTGGCCAGCGGCCTGTTCATCGTCCTGGTCGGCGGCGCCGTCCTGGGCCGCAAGCTGGATGCGCCGCAGACGTGGGCGAACCTCAGGCCGCACCTGCTCAGCCTCGTCGCGCTGGCCGTGCTGTTGGGCGCAGGCGGGCTGCTCTGCGTGCTGGCGATCGGCGCCGCGATCGTGATCACAGTCGGCGCCCTGGGCGGGTGGGCCGTGATCCCGGTGCTGATCCTCAGCCTGGGCGGAGCCTGCGCCCTGGTCTACGCCTACGTGCGGCTGTCGATGTCCTCCCCGGCGCTGGTGATGGAGGGGCTGTCGCCCCTGGAGGCGCTGCGACGGTCGTGGCACCTCGTGGGCGGGTCCTGGTCGCGGGTGTTCGGCATCCTGATCCTGTCCGCCATCATCACCAACCTGCTGTCCGCGGTTGTCACCGTCCCGATCTCGACGATCGCCGGACTCGGTTCGGGGTTCAGCTCCTCGGAGGTCCCGACCATCGTGGCGACCGGGATCGCAACAATGCTGTCCGGGCTCATCACCCTGCCGTTCGGCGCGGCGATCACCGGGCTGCTGTACACGGACCTGCGGATCCGCCATGAGGGCTTGGCCCCCGCGCTGATCTCAGCCAGCATGGGCCCGGCAGCCGGGCAGGTCCCCGGCTGGCCAGCGGGACAGGCCGACGACCCGCTGGCCCCCTACCGCCGCCCCCAGCACCCCTACCCGCCGGCAGTGTGAACGCCGCCCCGAGCATCGCGCCGGCGGGACGCAGCCCCGAGCGTGACGGTGGGTGGAGGGCCTGCCGCCGGTTGCCCCCACCCGGTTGGTGACCGAGGCTCGCGCGATGCAGCCGGGGCGCCGAGGCCGGCCAGGTTGAGTCAGGTGGCCAGGTCTTCAGTACCGGTACATGTCCGGCTTGAACGGCCCAGCCACATCCACCCCCAGGTACTCGGCCTGGTGCTTGGTGAGCTCGGTCAGGTGGATGCCCAGCGCCGGCAGGTGCAGCCGCGCGACCTTCTCGTCGAGGTGCTTGGGCAGCACGTGCACGCCGATCTCGTACTGGTCACGCTTGGTGAACAGCTCGATCTGGGCCAGCGTCTGGTTGGTGAAGGAGTTGCTCATCACGAAGCTGGGATGGCCGGTGGCGTTGCCGAGGTTCAGCAGCCGGCCAGCCGACAGGACGATGACCGAGTGGCCGTCCGGGAAGCGCCACTCGTCGACCTGCGGCTTGACCGGCACGCACTCGATCCCGGGCACACGGGCGAGCGCAGCCATCCCGATCTCGTCGTCGAAGTGCCCGATGTTGCCCACGATGGCCTGGTGCTTCATCGCCGCCATGTGCTCGGCGGTGATGACGTCGCAGCACCCAGTCGCCGTGACGAAGATGTCGGCGGTGGCCACGACGTCCTCCAACGTCGCTACCTGATAGCCGTCCATGGCGGCCTGGAGTGCGCAGATGGGGTCGATCTCGGTCACGACGACGCGAGCTCCCTGGCCGCGCAGCGACTCGGCGCACCCCTTGCCGACGTCGCCGTAGCCGCACACCACGGCGACCTTGCCGCCGATGAGGGTGTCCGTGCCCCGGTTGATCCCGTCAACGAGCGAGTGCCGGCAGCCGTACTTGTTGTCGAACTTGCTCTTGGTGACCGAGTCGTTGACGTTGATCGCCGGGAACAGGAGCGTGCCGTGCTTCGCCATCTCGTAGAGGCGGTGGACGCCCGTCGTGGTCTCCTCGGTGACCCCTCGCACGCCTTCGGCGATCGAGGTCCAGCGCGCGCCATCCTCGGCCAGCGAGCGCCGGAGGAGGGCCAGGACGACCCCGTACTCCTCGGAGGTGGACTCGTCGGGGGTCGGGACCACCCCTGCCCGCTCGAACTCGACCCCCTTGTGCACCAGCAGGGTGGCATCGCCCCCGTCGTCGAGGATCATGTTCGGACCCGCCCCATCAGGCCAGCGCAGCACCTGCTCGGTGCACCACCAGTACTCCTCGAGGGACTCACCCTTCCACGCGTACACGGGGACGCCCGTGGGCTCCTCGACGGTCCCGTCCGGGCCGACCGCGACCGCAGCCGCGGCGTGGTCCTGGGTGGAGTAGATGTTGCACGACGCCCAACGCACGTGGGCGCCGAGGGCGACGAGGGTCTCGATCAGCACGGCCGTCTGGATGGTCATGTGCAGCGAGCCGGTGATCCGGGCACCGGTCAGCGGCTTGCTGGCGCCGTACTCGGCCCGCATGGCCATCAGGCCGGGCATCTCGTGCTCGGCCAGGCGGATCTCCCGGCGGCCGAAGTCGGCGAGGGAGAGATCGGCAACCTTGAAGTCAGGCATTGGTGCTCCTCGTATCGTGGTGCGCACACGCGCGTGGATGACGCCACCGCAGGTGGCCAGCCGGCGAACGGCACGAGGCTTCGATGGTTCGCGCCCCCAGTGCGTCCCTGGGGCGCCCCCATTCTCACATGAACCCGCTGCAGGAGTGCCCGGGTCAGGCTGTGTCCCCGGCGCAGCCCCCCCGCTACTGACCCGGCTGATCCACGACCCGACGGATGTCCGGCTCGATGAAGATCCACTTGGCCGTCGGGACCTGGGCCCGTATGCGCTCCTCGGCACCGTCGATTATCAGGGCCACGTCCTCGGCAGGGTACCCCGGGGCGACGGCGATCTTCACCGCGACCAGCAGCTCGTCCGGCCCAGCGTGCAGAGTCCGCATGTGGATCACCGAGTCGATGCCGGCCTGCTCCTGCAACGCAGCCTGGATGCGCTCCTCCTCCTCGGGCAGCGCTGACTCGCCCACGAGCATCGACGACATCTCGAAGGCCAGGAAGACGGCGATGATCACGAGCAGGGTGCCGATCGAGACGGCGCCCACACCGTCCCACCTGCCGTCTCCGGTCACCGATGCCATGAACACGCCGAACAGGGCGAACACGAGGCCCAGCAGGGCTCCGGTGTCCTCCAGCAGCACGACCGGGAGCTCGGGCTGTCGGGCGTCGCGGATGTATCCCCACAGCGACCGCGAGCCTCGCGACTTGTTGGACTCGCGCAGCGCGGTGGTGAAGGAGAAGCTCTCCAGTCCGATCGAGATGAACAGGACCAAGTAGGCGATCCACACCTGCTCCGGGACCTCCGGGTGGTGGAACTTGTGCCACCCCTCATAGAGGGAGAACAGCCCGCCGAGCAGGAAGATCACGATTGCGACCAGGAACGAGTAGACGTACCTCGTCCGGCCGTAGCCGAACTGGTGCTCCGGATCAGGTGCCCGAAGGGCCTTCCGGCCGCCGATGAGCAGGAGGCCCTGGTTGGCGGTGTCCGCCACGGAGTGGATCGCCTCGGAGAGCATCGAGGAGGATCCGGTGGCCACGAACGCGAAGAACTTGGTGACCGCGATGCCGGCGTTGGCAATCATCGCGGCGATGACCGCCCTGGTGCCGCCCTCGGTGCTCATTCACTCCTCCTAGGCAGATGCTTCCGCCCCGATGCCCCGAGGTCCGGGGGTTGCCTCATCCAGCAGCATCACCGGGATGTCGTCCCGCACCGGGAAGCGCGTCTGGCACCGGCTGCACACCAGGAACTCTCCTGCTGACAGGTCCGCCGCGCTCGCGGGCGCCACTGGGGCGTGGTGCTCGCAGGGGCAGGCCAAGACCTGAAGGAGAAGTGGGTCGATGTTCACCTGACCTGACTCCCGTCGCGGATCAGTGACAGGACCCTATCGCGCAGCGCCGACATCGATTCGGCGTCCCCGGCCTCGGCGTTGAGGCGGAGCAGGGGCTCGGTGTTGCTCGGCCGCACGTTGAACCACCAACCCGGACCGCTGACCGTCATCCCATCCAGGTCGTCGAAGGAGGCCCCCGGCTCGTCGGCGAAGGCGTCGCGGACGCGAGCAGTCGCCAGCGCAGTGTCGGAGACCACGGAGTTGATCTCGCCGCTGGCGACGTACCGCTCGTAGGGGGCAAGCAGCGTTGAGAGCGTGGTGCCCTGCGGGCTTCCCCCAAGGGCTGCAATCGTGTGCAGGGCTGCCAGCATCCCGGAGTCGGCGCGCCAGAAGTCGGCGAAGTAGAAGTGGCCGGAGTGCTCGCCGCCGAACACCGCCCCCGTCTCGGCCATCACCGCCTTGATGAACGAGTGGCCGACCCGGGTACGCACGGGGACGCCACCATTCTCGACGATCACCTCGGGCACGGCGGCGGAGGTGATCAGGTTGTGGATGATCGCCGAGCCCGGATGCCGGGCCAGCTCGCGCACGGCGATGAGGCCGGTCAGCGCGGACGGGGAGACCGGCTCGCCGCGCTCGTCGACCACGAAGCAGCGATCCGCGTCGCCGTCGAAGGCCAGCCCGATGTCGGCCCCCTCGGATCGGACTGCGGCCTGCAGGTCGCGCAGGTTGTCCGGGTCGATCGGGTTCGCCTCATGGTTCGGGAAGGTCCCGTCGAGCTCGAAGTACAGGGGCACTACCTGCAGGGCAGCCACGCCCAGCACCGCTGGTGCAGTGTGCCCGGCCATGCCGTTCCCAGCGTCCACGACCACCCGCAGCGGACGGATCGCCGAGAGGTCCACGAGCTCGTGCAGGAAGTCGGCGTAGTCGGCCAGCAGGTCTCGATGGGAGACCGTGCCGATGGGACCGTCGGCGGGCGCCACAGGTTCGGCGACGATCGCCCTGATGTCGGCAAGGCCGGTGTCCTGGCCCACCGGAGTCGCCCCCGCCCGGCACATCTTGATGCCGTTGTACCTGGCCGGGTTGTGGCTGGCGGTGAACATGGCGCCGGGGAGGCTCAGGCGGCCCGCGGCGAAGTACAGCAGGTCGGTGCTGGCCAGGCCGATGTCCACGACATCCACGCCCTGCTCGGTCACCCCCTGGCAGAACGCCGCCACCAGCTCCGGTCCGGATGGGCGCATGTCCCTGCCCACCACCACCGCCCCCGGCCCACCGGCCGACCGGGCGGCGCCCACGACGCGGGCGAAGGCAGCGCCCACCCGGTGCGCGAGCTCAGCGTCGAGCTGGTCGGGGTACACCCCTCTTACGTCGTATGCCTTGATGATCTGCCCCAGGTCACGCACAGCGGCCACCCTAGCGTCACAGGGCCCGGCGCAGTGTCCTGAACGGGCGAAGTGACTACCGCAGGGCAGCTGCGCCGTCGATGCCCTCCACCGAGCGCAGGACGCGCAGGTGGCCGCGGCGGCCGACCTCGATCAGGTCGGGGCCGTCATCCTGGCGCGGGCGGGCTGCCTCCCGCACGGCATCGGCAAGTGCCTCCAGATCGTCCCTGCTCGGCCGAAGCGCGTCGGGGTCGGGCTCGAGCCGGACGACCTCCCACCCCCGGGGGACCGTCATCCGCTCGCTGTGGATCTGGCACAGGTCGTAGCAGTGGGGCTCGGCGTATGTGGCCAAGGGGCCGAGCACGGCGGTCGAGTCCGCGTACACATACGTCAACGTCGAGACCGCTGGCCGTCCGCATGACGGCTTGGAGCAACGACGAACTGGACTCACGGGGGCAACGTACTCCGACCGGCCGACATCGCCGGTGACCCCAGCCGTGTCGGACCGGACAGGTCGC
Source organism: Candidatus Nanopelagicales bacterium (assembly GCA_049688595.1). GTDB lineage: Bacteria > Actinomycetota > Actinomycetes > S36-B12 > CAIYMF01 > Prado023. Next base: position 12,108 of record JBAVLA010000145.1, read on the forward strand.
AGGGGGCGGCGTCCCGCCCCGGTCGTCACGGCGTCTCTCCTGCGATCAGCGTGCCGATGTCCTCGCGCACTCCCACGATCGGGACGTATGAAGTCGCCGGCCACCACTGGTAGCCCGTGGCCAGCGCAGCCCTCTCGTCGAGGGTCACGTGCGAGACCAGCGCTGGGCCGGAGCCGGAGTCGGACAACCAGGACAGGCTTGCGGCGGCGACCGCTGCCGTCCCGCTGACGGTCAGGGTTCGCTGGGTCCCGGCGGGGACGACAACCTGCAGCCGGTCGACCGCTGCCCCCGCCGGGAGCACGGCTCCCGTGCTCCCGGCGGCGTCGGATGCGGACCCCACGATCGAGTCCGCGGCCGAGCCCGCCGTCGCGCTCGAGAGCGTGCCCTGCACGGTGCCCTCCGGTGCCGCGATGGTCACCGTGGTCGTCAGGCCGGCGCCGCCCGGCACCACGACCGCTCCGGCCAGGGGGGCCCCAGCGTCCACCCGCGGGGTGGCCGCCAGCCACATGAACTCGCGCCGAACGGTCCCCCAGCTGGATCGGACCCCGCCCGTCACGGCGGTGTCCGAGGCCAGGTGCAGCGAACCCGCCCGACCGCCCAGGACCCGGTCGAGGTCGACTGACACGACCGACCCGGCCGGAACGGCGACGGTGCCCAACCCTTCGATCTGGGACCGACCCCCAGCACTGAGCAGCCGCGGGGTGACCGTGGCGAAATGGGTCCCCGGGTTCACGAGCACGAGCTCCCGGGACCCTGCGCCACCCGGCACGCCCGCGATCACGAGGTCGTTGCCCGGAGGTTGCGCCGGTGGGATGAAGTCCGCCCCGCGACCCTCGTCGCCCCGGGGCGCGAGCACGTCCCGCAGCGCCGCGGTCACGCGGCCGTTCGTGGCCTGGACGTGCACGGCGAGCAGCGGCTCGTCGGGGGCCAGCGCCTCCAGCCGCAGCCGCACGTGCGACTCGGGGGCCACGTCGATCCCCCTGCTGGCCAGCGCAGGGATCGCACCAGTCCGCCCGTGGAGGTTGATGTCGAACCTGGCCGGCTCCTGCGCCGGGTTGGCCACCAGCAGGGTCGCGTCCCGCCCCGCCTGGGACCCGCTGCCCACGAACCACCACTGCGCGGCTGGGGCGAAGCACGCCGTCGAGGAGATGCCGGGCCGTGCTCCCGCGTCCAAGCCCAGCGGGTCGGCCTCGCGCACGGCCACACCCGCCAGGGCCGAGGTCGCCCATGCACCCCGCGCCTGCATGAGCACCGGTGGGCGCGACTTCCCGGCGAACAGCAGATGGACCGGGGACCCGGGGGAAGGAACGCGAGCCAGGTCGTCCGTGGAGTCAAGGAGGCGCAGTCCGGCCGACCCCGGTCGGTCACCTGGGAGGCCCTCCGCGACGAGTCCGCCGACGGCGGCGACCGAGCCTGGCGCCAGCGCCAGCGCCGGGCAGGCCAGGACCGTGCTGGTCACCTCCTCGAGCACTGCGTCCTCGGGCACGGCGCCCGGGTCCCCCGGCTCGGGCACGGCCAGGACCGCCGCAATTGCGGCGGTCGCAGCGGCCAGGGCGAGGACCCGGCTCACCGGGAAACCCCGGTCTCCGGGTCCGCCGGGTGGCGCTTGGGCAGCGAGACCACGACCAGCGCGGTGAGGATCACCAGTTGGAGGCCCGCCACCCACGGTCGCCGACCGTAGTGGGAGACGCTGAGCCGACCCGGTGCTTCGATCGTGGCCTGCATCATCCCCCGCGGATCCTCGATCATCGGAACGGCCTGGCCGTCCAGCTGGGCCCGCCATCCCGGATGCGCCTCCTCGGCGATGACCAGCCGCCGGGGCAACTCTGCCTGCGGATGCAGCACGACGTCGACCGAAGTCGGCCGGGTCGCCACCGGCACGGTCACGTCTGGCACGGCGGCCAAGCCTGACAACTCGGCGCGGACCGGTCCACTGGCGACCACCCACAGCGACTGGTCCGCCGAGCTCGCGAGCCGGCGCAGCCCGACCACCGCATCGAGCTCGGCGACGATGGCGGCGGCGGGGTCCCCGTCGAACACCAGGTATCGGATCCCCCGGCCGCCCAGCTCGGTCTCGACGTCCGCGCCTGCCCCGGACAGCAGCGCCTGGACCACCTCGGTGAACCGGGCGTCCGCCGGGGACCCGGCGATCACGTCGGCGTCGCCCAGTCGGGCCGTCGGACCGGTCGAGATCCCGAACCGCACATCCTCGCCGGACCCGGCCACCACCAGGGCGCGGGGGCGATCGGAGCCACCCGCGTCGAGGGCGACGACGGGCGGCAGCACTGAGGCCTCGCCGACCCGCGTGGGACCGTCAGGGGCCACCCACCATCCAACGACCAGCGCCACCACGCAGACCAGCCACGCGGCGGTGGCGCCGCGCTGGGCTCGGCCGGGCTGTGCGGCAAGTCCGACGGCCAGGACCAGGAGCAGGGCACCGGCGACCAGTAGGAGCTGTCCCGGCCAGAGCGAGCCGGGGTCCACGTCCGGCCACCATGCCCGGACGGCGGGATCGATCCACGCGACCCCCACCAGCAGGACCAGCGCACCGGCCAGCCCGACCAGCGCCGGCCTGTCCCGCCGTACGAGCAGCACCCCGGCCAGGGCGGTGGAGAACAGGGGGATGCCTGCCCAGGCGACCGCCGACGGGCCACCGGGGGACAGCCCCCAGACCCACGGATCGGGGCTGGTC
>JBAVLA010000146.1:0-13793 GCA_049688595.1 Candidatus Nanopelagicales bacterium
CCGCTGCCCGGCCCGGATGGGACTTCGACCCGGACCACTTCCACGTCGGAGCAGCCCAGGACCAGCGCCTGGCCGGCGGCCCGGGCTGCCACATCCGCCGAACCCGGCTGCAGCCCGTGATCGACCACGACCGCCCCGCACACGAGTCCGCGCTCCTGTGCAACAGCGGCGGCACCTGCGGTGAGGGCCAGCGAATCGGGCCCCCCGCTGAGGCCGACCAGGATCCGCTCGCCAGGCTCGAGGTCGGCCAACGCCTGCCGGACAGCCGCCCTCACGGCCGCGCGCGGAGGGCGCCCTGCCGGCAGAGCCATCACGCCAGCACGCGGCGAACCCACGCGTCCGGATCCTCGATCTCGACAGCCGTCGGCAGGTTCTCGGGCGTGTCCCACACCTGGGCGAACCCCTCGTCCCCAGCCGCGGCGATGACTGCGCGGACGAAGTCGGCTCCCTGCGTGTACTGGCGCAGCTTGGTCTCCAGGCCGAGCATCTTCCGCGCGAATCCATCAACCGTGCCAGCCTGTGCGCGGCGCGCCGAGAACCGCTCTCGGATCTGCGCGACGGTGGGGATGCGCTCGGGCCCCACCTCGTCCATGACGTAGTCGGCGTGCCCCTCCAGGAGTGACATGAAGCCGCTCAATCGCTGGAAGATCTCCTGCTGCGCGGGGGTCTGCACCGCCTCCATCAGGCTCTTGCCCTGCTGACCACGCGCGGCTGCCACCACCGCCTGGGCAACCGCGCCGAACCGGCCGAGGAACTCCCCGACACTGACATCGCTGACCGAGACGAAGGACTGGACCTCCGCGAGGAAGTGGTCCCTGAGCCACGGCACGCCGCCGAACTGGGCGCGGTGGGTCTCCTCGTGGAGGCACACCCAGAGTCGGAAGTCGCGCGGGACGAACTCCAGCTCGCGCTCCACCGCAACGATGTTGGGCGCGACGAGCAGCAGCCGACCGGGCTCGCCAGGCGCCGTGAACGCCTCGAACTGGCCCAGGACCCTCCCGGACAGCCATGCCAGCGCTCCGCCGAGCTGCGCCGCGGTCAGCCGGGACCCCACGACCTCCACGGCCGGCGCGACCTCCCGACCGGCCCGGGAGGCGATGAGGGGATCGAGGGCGACCCGGAAGCCTGCCACGTTCGAGCGGATCCACTCCGACCGATCGACGACGGCCGCTGCCGCGTCCTCGGGGTCGGCGACCAGTCCGGTGATCATCCGGACCGGCTCCTGGGCGAGGCAGGCCAGCTCGCGCAGCTCAGCAACCACCCCGCGTGCCTGCTCGGGCTCTGCAGTCGGGCCCTTGGGAGTGAATCGCTTCGCGATCCGCTCCGCCAGGCCCCAGTCCACGAGTTCCACGCGGCCAGCATAGGTCGCCCGGTTGCGATGGACCGGCCGCGCGGCCCGCCCCCCGCGCCCTCAGCGGCGCGCACAGGCGCAATCGACCAACGCGGCAGCCGCGCTGTCAAGGGCCTGGCGTCCCCCGGAAGCACCGCCGGGCACCGAGTCATCCACGAAGGCGAACGCCAGCAGACGACCGTCCGGTCGGCTGGCATATCCGGCCAGGGAGGCCACGCCGGTCAGGGTCCCAGTCTTCGCCCGCACGACTCCGCGTCCTGGCGCCGAATCAGCGGCAGCGAAGCGAGCACGCAGCGACCCAGTCGCCCCGGCAACGGGCAGCCCCGAGGCCATGCTCCCGAACCCGCCACCGGCCGTGTGGCGCAACAGGTCGACCAGGGTGCCCGGGGTGACGCGGTTCTTCCTCGACAGCCCGGAGGCGTCCACGAAGCGGTCGCCCTCGGTGCTCACCCCGAGCTCGCCGAGAAAGTCCTGCGCACGCTTGCCCACCCCGCTGAAGCTGGCCGCTCCGCCGGCCGCCGCGGCTGCCAGTCGGCCCAAGGCCTCAGCGAAGTCGTTGTCCGACTCCCCCAGCATCCGCTCGACCAGGACCCCGATCGTGGGGGAGTCCACTGAGGCCAGCGGTACCGAGCCCGATCGCGCACGCAGGTGCTTCGGCTGGCCGCGCACCTTGACCCCAGCAGACTCCAGCTCATCGACGAACAACTCAGCGGCAGCCTGCGCGGGATCGGTCGTCCTGCGTTCCCGATCCGGGTCCACTCGTCCTTGATCGACCTGCAGCGCGCTGACCGGGGCCACCACGCCAGCCGCCGGGAAGGACGCAGGCCACGACTCGTGCATGGCCGGTCCGGTGAAGAGCGAGTCGTCGTATCCCGCTGTCACGCCCTGGACGCCCTGCTCGTCGAGCGCCTTGGCCGTCAGCTCGGCCAGTCGCTTGACGGAGGCTGGCCTCAGGCTCGTCCCCGCGCGGCCCACCCGGGACCCGCTCGAGGCCAGGCTCGGGTCCCCCGCCCCCACCAGGACGACGCGGGGCGGATCGGCCTGCGGGTCCAGGATCACGGTTCGGGTGCTCAGGACGGCATCTGGCCCGAGCGCGTCGAGCACGGAGACCGCGGTCACCAGCTTCATCGTCGACGCTGGGGCGACGGGTTCATCCGAGGTCGCGAGAAGCACGTCGCCGGTCGCCACGTCCACGACGCGGGCCGGGGTGCGCCCGGATCCGAGGGAACCGCCGGACAGGTGCGGGACGACCGCCTTGCGCACGAGGCGCGGATCGAGCGGGGCGCCCGCCCCCGGATCGCTGGCCTTGGGGGACGTCGACGAACCCGGGGACTGCACTCCTGCCGAGGTGCCGGACGCCTGCGTCGGCGTCGTGCTCGCCTCCGCGGGATCATCCCCAGGCTCGAGCCCGCCGCTGAGTGGGACCAGCACCGGCGGGGCCGACAGGGCCGCCGCATCCGATGGGACCCTCGGCCCCGGGATCACCCCCGCCAGGGCGAGGAGCAGCCCGCCGATCAGCAGATGCGCCACTGGCATGCTCCGGGGCCGAGCCGGAGAGGAACTCACACGGGGGAACCTATCGGCTTTCCACGACGTTCCGTGCGGCCCGTGGGCTGGACCATCGGACCGTGGGCTGGACTATCGAGGACAAGTGCACGAGCATCCCTCACGCGAGCGGGCCCCAGACACCCGAGGCGCCCGCGGCGAGGGAGGCGAAGCGGCATGAGACGTGTGCTCCTGTGGCTGATCGGCATCCTCCTGGCGGTCCTGGGCGTGGTCACCGGTGTGCTGGTGTGCTTCCACGTCCCGCAGAACGCCTCCGGCATGGCAGCAAAGGGCGTCTGCTCCGCCGCCTTCGTGGCCGGACGCCCCCTCACCGACGACCTGATGGCTCAGGACGTCGCACCGGCCAGTGGCATGCACAGGGCGATCTCAACGCGTGTTGACGAGTCGGACCGGACCGTGACCGCCAAGTTCCTGGGGCTGTTCCCGCGCACCGCTGCCCTGGTGACCGACCGGGGTTGCGTTCTGGACCTCGCGGCAGACCCGGAGTCCGTCGCTCACCAGCCGGCCACGGACAAGAGGGCCTGGCCGCAGGGCGAGACGACGGTGCCGAAGCGGAGATGGGGGGACGAGGTGGAAGCGGGGGCGCTGGAGAGGGCGGTGGATGCGGCCCTCGTCGGCGCCGGGGATCCGGCGGCCGCCAACGCGCGGGGCGTCGCCGTCGTCCACGAAGGGAGGCTGCTCATCCTCGAGGAGACCCCCGGCTTCGCCCGCGGAACGGCCCTGCACGGCTGGTCGATGGCCAAGACCGTGACAGCCATGCTCACTCACAAGGTTGCCGCTGAGAAGGGCATCGACCTCGACGCCGCCGTCATCGACTCGTTCCCGAAGGGTCGGGAGCCCGCTTGGGTCGACGCCTGGCGTACCGACGAGCGCAGCCACATCCGGATCTCAGACCTGCTGTACATGCGCGACGGCTTGGACAACACGGAGGACTACCAGCCATGGGGTTCGGTGCCCCAGATGCTCTACGGCGAGCCGGACATGGCTGCCTGGGCCGCCGAGCATCCAGCTGAGGAGCGAGCTGGGAGCCGCTGGCGCTACCTGAGCGCAACCACGAACATCCTCTCCGCGGTCGTCCGTGCGCAGTTCCCGACCGACGCGGAGTACTGGAGATACGCCGATGAGGCCCTGTTCGAGCCAATCGGCGCCACCTCGGCGACCTTGGAGACCGACACGTCCGGGACATGGGTGGGCGCCGCATACCTCTGGGCCAGTCTCAGCGACTGGGCCCGCCTCGGCCAGCTCATGCTCCAGGACGGGACGTGGGAGGGCAAGCCCGTGCTGCCTCCCGGCTGGCTCGACCTGGCCAGCACCCCGGCCATGCGCAGCGGCGAGGGCCGCGACTTCGGCGCCCACACCTGGCGGCTCGGCGACCCGGAGGCAGGCCACTGCCGCGCCAACCCCGAGGTCCCCGAGGACACGCTGGCGATGGTCGGGCGATGGGGCCAGATTGTGGCCATGGTTCCCTCTCGCGATGCAGTCGTGGTGCGGCTCGGCTGGACGATCGAGCCTGGCCAGTTCGACGACTGCGGGTTCCTCGGCGACGTGCTGGCGGCCCTGCCCAAGTGACTGGAAGCGAACAGTGCGCTGAAGACGTCCCGGCCGCCCTCCCGCGCCCGAGGCCCGGCCCGAGGAGGCAAATGGCTTCGCAACGGGAGCCGACCGCCGTCGACGGGGCTGCTCCCAGCGACAGGGGGCCGACCGAGGCGGTAATCTCCGTCACGTTGCCGTCTGGCCTGAGTGGAGGGGCGCCGTGGAGCACTTGACCTTCGATGTCTTGATCGAGATCCCGGCTGGGAGCCGCAACAAGTACGAGGTCGACCATGAGTCCGGCAAGATCAAGCTCGACCGACGGCTGTTCACGGCAACCCGGTACCCGCACGACTACGGGTTCATCGACGACACCCTTGGCCTCGACGGCGATCCACTGGACGCCATGGTCCTGCTCGACGAGCCGACTTTCCCCGGCTGCATCATCACCTGCAGGGCGATCGGCATGTTCCGCATGAGCGACGAGGCCGGCGGAGACGACAAGGTCGTCTGCGTGGTCGCCGGAGACCCGCGGATGGACCACATCCGCGACATCCATCACCTGCCGGAGTTCGACCGCCTCGAGATCCAGCACTTCTTCGAGGTCTACAAGGATCTCGAGCCCGGCAAGTCCGTGGAGGGCGCCACGTGGGAGGGCCGCGCTGGGGCGGAGGCCGAGATCCGCGCTTCACTGGCCCGCTACGTGCCCCACGGCCACCACTGACACCACTGACGTCAGCGCCGGACTCGGGAGCCGTGCGGTTGCCACTGGCTCCGCAGGGGTCATTCCGCCTCATCGTTGCTCACCCCGTCCAGTCACGTTGTCGGCCAGCCACTCGACCAGCGGCTTCGCCGCGCGCCAGACGGATCCAACCCGCTGCGCGGCTTCTGCAGTGCCCAGCCAGGGCTCCGCAAGGGCGAAGTCGGTCGAGACGGTGAGGCTGCGATAGCGCAGCAACTCCACCATCGGATGATCCGCTGGCACCCCGCGAGGCTGGGTCTTCAGCCGCTCACCCCCCACTTCAAGGCCCCGCCGACGCAGCCCCCCCAGGAGGCCGACCAAAGCCTGGCCAGCGGGGCTGACGACCGCCTCCCGGTACCGGGACACCTGCGCGGATGCCGGTGCATGCCAACCCGCAGCGACCATCATGCCGCCGGAGCTCACCTGCACGTAGTAGCCGCACGCGGGGCCGACTTCCACGTAGCCACCTTGATGCTCCTTGTATGGGCTCTTGTCCGCGCTGAACCGCACATCACGGTACGGGCGGAACAGGCGGCCGGGTCCGAACTCCGGCTCGAGTTCGGACATCAGCAGGTGCAGCGGATCGCGGACGGACTCGTCGTAGATCGACCGATGAGCTGCCCAGAAGTCCCTCGAGTTGGCCACCTCCAGGTCGGCGTAGAACTGGAAGGCGGCGGCGGGGATACCAGCGAAGTGCGTCGGCATGGCTGCACGCTAGCCACACCTGGGCAGTCCCGGAAGTGACTGCGCGCAACCTGTGGACACCCGTGCGGAGCGGGCGGACCCCGGGCAGCTACCCCCGCCAGGTCTCAGGCGCCGGGAAGCCAGCCGGGAAGTCCCCCGTGCCCAGGACCAGCAGGTCCCTCGTCGCGCGGGTCAGGGCCACGTACAGGTCGTGACTGCCACGAGACGACTCGGCCACGAGTCGTGCGGGCTCGGCCACGATCACCTGGTCGAACTCGAGCCCCTTGATCTCCGAGACGGTCAGGACGCCCACGCGGGTGTCCAGAGCCCCTTGACCGGCTCCGACGGTCCCCGATGGAAGCAGGGCCGCCAAGGCGCGGGCCATGGCGTGGGACATCGCGCGCGGCACGATCACGGCAGCTCGGCCGTCCTCCACCAGCCAGTCAGACAAGGCCCGGGCCGAGGCCCTCGCCAGCGCCTCCACCACCACAGCGCCGCCAGTGCCGGACCCGCGTGCGGGGCGACCACGCTCAGCTCCCACGGAAACCCGGACTACCCGCGGGACATTGCCATCCCGGGCGGAGCGCGGCGGATCCACCGGGCTCCCGGCGGCCTTCAGAACCGCAGCGGCAAGCTCCATCACCGGGGCCGGCGTGCGGTAGTTGACCGTCAGCTGCTCCACTGACCACCGGCCCCGGGCGAGCCGGTCGAACACCGTCGCCCACGAGTCTGGGGCAGCCGCCGAGCCCGCCTGCGCAAGGTCCCCCACGACCGTCATCGACCGGCTCGGGCAGCGCCGCATCAGCAGTCGCCAGGCCATGGGCGAGAGCTCCTGGGCCTCGTCGACCACGACGTGGCCGTACCCCCACGTCCGGTCCTCCAACGCCACGTCCAGCACCGAGCGGCGCGCCCCCGTCGCGCCGGCGTATCGATCGATGAGCGCCCCCGCGGTCAGCGTCGCGACCCCAGTCAGCTCAAGGACTCCCTTGGCGTACTCCTCCTCAACCGCTCGCTCCGAGGCCGCCACAGCCGCGGCCCGGCGCGCGGGCTCATCGTCAACGCCCAGCAGCTCGGCCGCCTCATCGAGCAAGGGCACGTCGGAGACCGTCCAGGCTGCCACGCGGTCGCGCCTCAGGCGTTCCCGCTCATGCGCCGACAGCCGGGGCGCTGCCGCTGCAAGGTATGCGGGATCCGTCCACAGGTCGGCGATGACCTGCTCGGGCGCCAGCGGCATCCAGCAAAGGTTCACCTCGCGCCTGACGTCGGGGCTGTCCCGCAGGTCTGCCAGCAGGATCTCCCGGTTGGAGTCCGGGTCGACTCCTCGCGCGACTGCCAGCGCCTGTGCGAGCCGGTCAAGCAGCGCCAGCACGAAGGTCACCCGCGCGCGGTTGTGCGGCTTGCGGGAGGCCCGCGCACGATCCCTGGCAGCGGTGGCCATGGCCGGCGTCATCGTGATCCGCGTACCCGCCACGTCCAGGTGCCGGGAGGCACTCGGGATGCGCTGGCGATTGCGGACCGCAGCTGCGACGACCTCAGCCATTCGCAGGTCGCCCTTGACGACCGCGACCGCGTCATCGGTCTCCGGGCCAGCGTCCAAGCCGGGGTACAGCTGGCCCGGAGTGGCCAGGACCGCGCTGGACTCACCCAGCCCGGGCAGGACCTGGCTGATGTAGCGCAGGAACAACGGGTTAGGTCCGACGACCAGCACGCCGCTGCGCGCGATGACGTCGCGATGGGAGTACAGCAGGTACGCCGCCCGGTGAAGGCCGACCACCGTCTTCCCGCATCCCGGGCCGCCCTCCACGACCAGGATCCCAGCCAGCGGCGCGCGGATGATCCGGTCCTGCTCAGCCTGGATGGTGGCGACGATGTCCCCCATCCGACCGGTCCGCTTGGCGGCCAGGGCAGCCATCAGCGCGCCAGTGCCCTCGAAGGACGACCCCTCACCAACCGCGTCAAGGTCGAGGACGTCATCCTGGACGGCGCTCACAGTCCGTCCCGACAGGAGGATGTGGCGGCGCCTGGCAACCCCCATGGGTGCGGCCGTGGTCGCCCGGTAGAACGGCTCTGCTGCCGGCGCCCGCCAGTCGGTGAGCAGCAGCGCCTGGGACTCCTCAGCCAGGCTGAGCCGGCCGATGTACACCGGAGGACCACCCGCAGTGAAGTCCAGCCGGCCGAAGCACAGGCGGCGCTCAGCCGAGGTCAGACCGGCCAGACGCTGTCCGTATGCGCGGATCATCGCCTCCCGCTCCACAACCGCCGCCGGCGTACCGGCCGTAGCAGCCCGCTTGGCGCGGGCGAGGTCGTGGATGGCCCGCTCGGTCAACTCGTCCAGGCGGGCGTACATCGCTGTCACCGCCGCCTGCTCCATGCGGATCGCGCCCAAGGGGTCGGCGTCAGGCATCCGATCATCCTAGCGAGAGGTCGGCTGCCGGTGTCGACGCGGACGGCGTGCCCCGCGCCCAGGCCTGCGCATCGCCGGCAGCGCCTTGCCCGCGACCAGCCGGATCGCCCGCCACGGCTGCTGGGAAGGCACTTGCGCGTGTTCGCCGTGGGCGAGCCCTCCGGTGGCTGGACAATGGCGGCGTGGTGGTACCAACTGAGACCTTGACGGGCGGCCCGCCAGTGCGCTGGGATCCTGGCAGCGCCGCTGACGGATCGGCCGTCCCCGCTGATGCAGCATCAGCCGGTGCTGACCCGGCCAGGACACCGTGAGCATCGTCACGCTGCCGGTTCACGTGTGGCAGAGTGCGCCCATGCCGCGCACTCTGGTGGCCATCCCGGCGCTCAACGAGGCGGCCACGGTAGGTGCCGTCGTCGCCGAGGTTCGTGGCGCCATGCCCGAAGCCGACATCCTGGTGGTCGATGACGGCTCGTACGACGGGACGGCAGCGGTGGCGTCCGAAGCCGGGGCTCGGGTGGTCACCCTGCCGTTCACGGTCGGCGTCGGAGGAGCCATGCGCACCGCCTTCCTCTACGCCATGGACAGGGACTACGACGCTGTCGTCCAGGTGGACGCCGACGGCCAGCACATCCCGGCTCACATCCCTGACCTGCTGGCCGGTCTGACGGACCGATCAGTCGTGATCGGCGCGCGGTTCACCACGGGTGACGAGTACGCGGTGCGCGGGCCGCGCCGCTGGGCCATGCGCCTGCTCTCCCGCGCCCTGAGCAGGGTGTGCGCGACCGAGCTCACGGACACGACATCGGGCTTCCGCGCCTCGGACCGGACGGCAATCGCCCTCTTCGCCCGGCACTACCCCGCCGAGTACCTCGGCGACACGGTCGAGTCGCTCGTCATCGCCTCACGTGCCGGGCTCCGGGTGGGTCAGGTGCCTGTCGCGATGCGGGCCCGGCAGGGGGGCTCGGCCAGCCAGTCACCGTGGCGCGCGACCCTGTACCTGGGCCGAGCGGTCCTCGCCCTCTACGTCGCAGTCGCCCGGCGACCCGTCGAGGTGCCCCCCGCCAGGCGCGGTGCTGTCGCATGACGGAGGTGGCCGGATGAGCGCGAACTGGATGGGCGTGGCTGCCGCCCTGATCATGGGGGCCTTCGTTGCCGAGATGCTGCGCCGGGGGATCCTCCGGGAGCGGTTCGCAGCGCTCTGGCTGGTCGTCACGGCGATGCTCACGGTCGGGGCCCTGTTCCCCAGCCTGCTCGAGCGGACCGCAAGCGCGCTGGGCTTCGAGGTCCCGGCCAACCTGCTGTTCTTCACGGCGATCCTCCTGCTGCTCCTGGTCGCCGTCCAGCTCAGCTTCGAGGTGTCCCGGCTCGAGCAGCGCACACGCCGGCTCGCGGAGGATCTGGCTCTCCTGACCCACGAGGTCCGGCAGCTGCGATCCATGGCTGGCGAGAAGGCTCCGGAGGCCTCCGGTCCGGCTCCCCGCCCTGCAGCCCGCAGGAGTGCGCCTGAGCGGAGGGAAGATGGCTGACGCAGGCAGGCCCGACGCCGAGCCGGACCCGCAGGTCCAGCCGGATCCAGCCGCCGGGCGCGACCACGGGGAGCAGCTCGACCAGCCCCTGAAGCTGGCGAACCTGCCCTGGGCGCTCACCGACGAGCGTGACCCGCGATGGCTGCCCCCCTGGTTCCAGCGCGCCGTCTTGCTCGTGCTGATCCTGACGATCGTCTCGCGGGTCGCGGTGTGGGGCTTCGGCGCCCTCGAGTCCTTCTGGTACACGGTGTTCTTCGCGTTCTTCATCGGCCTGGCGATGGAGCCGCTGGTGAACCGCCTCGCCGCCCGCGGAGTGCGCAGGGGTGCCGGGACCTTCCTGGTCATGGGTGGCCTGCTGTTGGGCGTGATCCTGTTCTTCACCGTGTTCGGCAGCCTGTTGGCCAGCCAGCTGGCCCAGCTCATCCAGAGCATCCCGAGCATCCTGGCTTCGGTCCTGGCCTGGGTCAACGAGACCTTCGGGACCCAGTTCAACCCCAACGAGATCCTCAAGGAGATGGGCATCGGGACCGACGACATCGCCAAGGCGGCCGCCAACGTCGGCGTCGGCCTGCTCGCGGTCCTCGGTACCGCGATCGGCTGGGTGTTCAACCTGTTCACGATCCTGCTCTTCGCGTTCTACTTCGCAGCGGACGGCCCGCGCTTCCGGCGTGTGACAGCCGCCTGGCTGCCCCCGGAGCGGCAGCGGACCTTCCTCACGGTGTGGGACATCTCCACCCAGAAGGCCGGCAGCTACGTGATCTCCCGCGGGATCATGGCGATGATCAGCGCAGCCTTCCATGGGGCGGCATTCCTGGTCCTCGGCCTCCCGTACTGGCTGGCCCTGGCCCTGTGGGTCGGGCTCGTCTCGCAGTTCATCCCCACGATCGGCACCTACCTTGCCGGCGCCCTGCCGATCGTCATCGCCCTGGTCCAGGGAGATCCGGTCACGGCGCTGCTGGTCCTGGCCGTCGTCACGGTGTACCAGCAGATCGAGAACTACTTCGTGTCGCCGCGCGTGACCCGCTCCACGCTGGAGATCCATCCGGCGGTCGCCTTCGGGTCGGTCATCGTGGGCTCCACGCTGTTCGGCGCGACCGGCGCGCTGCTGGCGGTCCCCGTCGTGGCAACGATCCAAGCCGTGGTGAGCGTCTACGGCCGCCGGTACGCCCTCGTGGAGGAGTTCGGCATCGACGCTGAGACGGGGGAGGCAGAGCGCGTCGAGTCGGCGATGCGCGCGGCGAGCTCGCAGCCCCGCAATCGCCGATGAGCGCAGTGACCGCGCTGACGCGCGGCGACCTGTCCCAGCATCCCCGAGCCGTGGCCCCGATCCTGCTGGGGGCATTGCTCGTCAGCGAACTGGGTCCCCGGGTCGTGATCCGGATCACCGAGGTCGAGGCCTACGGCGGGATCGGTGAGGATCCCGGCTCCCACGCGCACCGACGCAGGACGCAGCGCAACACGGCCATGTTCGGTCCGCCCGGCTGCGCCTACGTGTACTTCACCTACGGGATGCACTGGTGCCTCAACGTGGTCGCCCACGGCCATGGGGAGGCCGGGGCGGTGCTCATCCGGGCTGGCGAGGTGGTCGAGGGACTCCTCACGGCCAAGGCGCGGCGACCGGCCGCTCGTTCGATCCGAGACCTCGCCCGGGGCCCTGCTCGACTTGCTGCGGCGCTGGGGGTGACCGGCGCCCAGGACGGGGTTGACCTGTTCGACCCCAGGAGCCCGGTCCGGCTCGCCGCGAATCCGCAGGGCGCGCCCCTGGCGATGCCGGTCTGCAGCGGGCCGCGCACGGGCGTGGCCGGGGACGGGGCAACCATCCCCTGGCGGTTCTGGCTCCCCGCTGAGCCGACCGTCAGCCCGCACCGCCCCGCCACCCGGCGGGGGTAGACCCCGCCAGGTCGGCCGCGTCTCCTCGAACTGCCGCCCGGTACGGGATCAGGCGCCCATGAGCAGGATCGGCGTCTGGTGAACCTTGATCTTCTTGCCAGGCACCACCTTCACCGTTGCTCCCGAGAGGCGCTGGTAGGTCCGCACGCCTGCTGGGACCTTGAACGAACGGGTCTTGCTCGTGGCATAGACGATGGTGGACTTCGATCCGTCCTGGCCCACCATCCGACAGGACCGGACGTTCTTGCGGACCTTGCACCCCAGCCAGGACTTCGAGACCATCCAGTCCTGGAGGGTCTGGAACGCGATCCCCGTGGACGTCAGTTGCTTGGTCTTGGGGTCGATGGTGTCGATCCCGAGTATGTGCGAGTCCCACCCGTACCAGAAGACCCGACGGACACCCGTCCGCATGGAGTCGATGTAGGTCCGGGCGAGCATCCCGGCGGCCTTGTCACCGGTGTACACGACCTGATTCCAGCCCTTGCCCAGCCCCCGCCGGTCGCCGTAGTTCACCTCGGTGTCCCAGATCGGGCCCTTGAACCCGTACTTGCGGTAGAACTTCAGGGTCTTCTTGATCGTGTTGGCCCGTTTCGCAAGGTAGTCGGGCTTCTTGGAGTACGGGTGGACGGCAACCGCGTCCACCGGCCACTTGGCCTTGCGCATCTCACGCGCGAAGGCCTTCCAGAAGCCGGGGCGCCGGTCGAAGACACCGTAGGTGATGCTGGGAGTCAGCACCTTCGCGTTCGGATCGACCGACTTGATCGCACGGGATCCCTGGATGACCAGTTGGGCCAGGTCCTTGTAGGTGCCGCGGTAGTAGATCTTCAGGGATGCCTCGTTCCACATCTCGTACGAGGTGATCTTCCCCTTGTAGCGCTTCGCGACAGCCTTGGCGAAGTTGGTGAAGTCCGACAACCGCTTGGGCTTCGACGAAGAGCCGTTCCCGATCGGGCCGGGAACGGTCTTGTCCGCGGCGGCCCAGAGCGGCGTGTGCCCGAACACGTACTGGATCTCCCGGGCGCCCCCATCCCGGGCGTGCTTGACGGCACGGTCCAGCTTGGTGAAGTCGATAGCCCCCGGGGTCGGCTGCATCCGCGCCCAGGCAACACCGGAATCCCATAACCGGATGGCGCCGACACGGAATGTCACAGTCTTATCCCCAACGGCGTGATAATGCATCCCGAACAATTCCATAGGAACGACCGGGTACGTCTTTGCCTGCGCCTGCGGGGCTGGCGCGAGCGTGAACGCGAGCACGAACGAGAGGATCGCGACCATTATGCGTGCCATTTTGTGCCATGCCCCCTGAATCATGTGCGAATGCAACCACCGGTCACCGCCGCGGTCAAGCCGCGGGGATTAACCGAGCAGCCGCCGCACCACCCAAGCCGCGCGGATCCGGGCACCCCGACCCGGCACGAGCATAGCCCGACCCGATCGTGTGGCGGCCAGCACCCATCTGCCACCCACGCGCAGGCTCACCGGTCGCCCTTCCACGAAGTCCACCGGCCCCAGCTGGCGCACCCGTCGCCCAACGGCCAGGGCCAGGAGCGCCGCCGAACCAGGGGGTTCCGACTGCGTCCAGTCGGCCAGCAGCTGAGCATCCCAATCGACGGCCGCGTGGCAGGTCCAGCGCGTCCGCCCGGAGGAATCCGCCGCCGACCAGGTCCCGGTTCCTGCGAGCACCCGGACGGCACCGATCGGCAGGAGGCGCTCACCCACGCGCGCGGCCATGATGAGCTCCGACCCGTCGGCGATGAGCAAGCCGGGCTCGTCCACGCCGATCTCCAGACCTGTGGGCTGCGCCGGGCCGCCCCTGAGTCGTCCGGTCAGGTGCACGCCGTCGGTCAGGATCGTGATGTCGTCGTCCACCGTGGCTCGGACCTGGGTGGGCTGGATCTCAAGCCGGATGGGCTCGCTGCAGGGGAGGCGCCCGATGGCCAGGCCCTCGTCGGGGCCGAGCAGCACGACCCCCCGATCCGTCGGTACCACGGTCCGGGTCACGCTCGGTCCGATCACTGGCACCGGCCGACCGTCGGCAGCGACGGAGCGGAGCACCTCCGACATGGGCCAAGCGGCGACGTCGAGCCACTGCAGCGC
>JBAVLA010000147.1:0-31982 GCA_049688595.1 Candidatus Nanopelagicales bacterium
GGGGAGAACGTGGCGCGTTCGCTGGGTGCGGCGGTGACCGCGTCGTCGCAGAACGTCGCCGACGGGCAGACCGCGGACAAGGCGGTCGACGGTTCGCCGCTGGGCTACCCGGCTGACTACTCGCGGGAGTGGGCCTCGGCCGGCGAGAGGGCTGGGGCGTGGATCCAGCTGACCTGGGCGGCTCCGGTGACCCTGGACCGAGTGGTGCTGTTCGACCGGCCGAACGCCGGCGACTGGATCACCGACGGGACGCTGGCCTTCTCGGACGGCTCGACCGTGCCGGTTGGATCGTTGAACAACGACGGGTCGGCCACGACGGTGACGTTCCCAGCCCGGTCGGCCACGACCCTGCGCCTGACGGCCAACTCCGTGGGCAGCGGAACCTTCAACATCGGCCTGGCCGAGTTCGAGGCCTGGGGCACCACCGCATCGACCACGGCCACCCCCACCCCGACAGCAACGCCGACGGACACCCCGACGGCCACGGACACCCCGACGGCCACGGCCACCCCGACGGACACCCCGACGGACACCCCGACCCCGACGGACACCGCCACGGCCACCCTGACTGATACGCCTTCGCCCTCCGAGTCGCCAACGGCTACCCAGACGAGCGCTCCCACGGCGACGCCCTCATCGTAGAGACCCCCGGCCGGGACTGTGATCAAGCAGGACTCCTTGTCGCTGACTTGTCCTGCGCGGTCGAAGCAGTGACGCGTGACCCTCCCGCAGTTATGCCCCGCCGGTGATTGGCCGGCGGGGCATAACTGCGGGAGGGCTTCTTTGACTAGCTAGGGCCCTTGCAGAGGGAGGATTCTCGGCATCTCCCAGCGTCGGAGATCACCCCCGTCGAGCAGTTGGATGGACTCCTCTGATCTGGAAGAGGGTATGTTGTGGGTGGGCCAAACCCAGGCGCGCACCTCCTTTGGGCGGTTACGGACGACGGCCTCGCGGGGACGGGCTCGTTGGACTTGAGCCGGTTGGCCTCGGCGTGGGCGACTGGACATCCTGTGGTCCCAACGTGTCATGTCAAGCAGCGCTGGTTACCGATCCACGTTGGGCGTGCCAAGCGGTGACCTCGTCGTAGGGGACGTGGTTCTTGAGGGCGCCGTGAGGATGCCGACGTCGCGGTGGCCAAGGATCGTGCGGCGGTTGCGGGAGCGGCGGGCCCAGCACGACCCGTTTCGTCCCCGAGGCACGGGTAGTCGGGCTCATCCCGGAGTAGTCCTTCCAGGACTTGGGGGTCGGCGTAGCGCTCCGGTGCGCCTTCGAACTCGGCACGCCCCGGGCGCCCAGGGTCGCCCCGAGCCGTGTTGGCGGGGGTAGATCTCAGCGTCCGGGTGCCGGCCATGATGGGCGCCCAACCGCCTTTGTGTCGGCGTATCGCACCCGGACAGTACCGAGCAAGGCCGAGGGCCTGCGACTTCCCCGCTCAGCGGAACCCAGTGCGGCGCGAATTGACTGCGCAGGATTGACTCCGCCCACTCTGTAACGTTGCCGCCACCAGTCCCGACCGCCGGGCGAGTAGCGTGGCGCAAGTCGGAAAGGGCCCACGATGCCTGAGTTGGCGATCGCGATCGAGGGGCTTCGAAAGGACTACGGCCACACGCAGGCGCTGCGCGGCTTGGACCTGGAGGTGCGAACCGGTGAGGTGTTCGGGTTCCTCGGCCCCAACGGGGCCGGCAAGACGACCACCATCAGGATCCTCCTCGACCTGATCCGACCAAGCTCGGGCACCGCCCGTGTGCTCGGGCTGGACGCCCGTCACGACGGGGTGGCCCTGCGGCGCCGAATCGGCTACTTGCCCGGCGACTTCCTGGTCGATGGCCGACAGTCCGCCCTGGAACTGCTCACGTACTTGGGCAACCTGCGCGGCGGCGTGCCGCGATCGACCATCACCGCGCTGGCCGAGCGACTCTCCCTCGACCTCGGGCCCCATATCAAGACGCTGTCGAAGGGCAATCGACAGAAGGTGGGCCTCATCCAGGCCTTCATGCACGCACCGGAGCTGCTCATCCTCGACGAGCCCACCGCTGGGCTGGACCCCTTCCTGCAGCAGGAGTTCACGGTCATGGCCCGCGAGGTTGCGGCTGACGGGCGCACCGTCTTCATGTCCTCGCACGTGATGAGCGAGGCGCAGAAGACCTCGGATCGCGTCGGGATGATCCGGGAAGGAGTCCTCGTCACGGTCGAGGACGTCGAGCGCCTGTTGGAGACCGCCACGCGGGAGGTGGAGATCGTGTTCGCCGAGCAGGTGCCGCCCGACGAGTTCCAGGGCCTTGAGGGGATCAGCGACATCGTCGTCGATGGGCCAGCGGTTCGCTGCCGGCTGGACGGGCGGGCCGACGCCCTGATCAAGGTGGCCGCGCGCCACACGGTGCTCAGCCTCATCAGCCAGGAGCCCGATCTCGAGGAGGTCTTCTTCCGCCGGTACTCGTCAGGAGTGGGCTCCAGCCCCACGCCTGCCCGGGACACCGACCCCGGATCCGACTCGGCACCGGCCAGGGAGGCTCGCTCGTGATGCGCAACGTGTTCACCAAGTGGTTGTGGGATCACCGCCGCTCGATCACCGGGTGGACGATCGCCATACTGATCGCCGGATGCGGGTACGCCGCGTTCTGGCCCACCATCGACGATCCTGAGCTCCAGCGCTTCCTCGAGAGCTACCCCGAGGCCCTGCTGAAGGCGCTGAACTACACGGACATCGCCACCGCCTCCGGGTACCTCAACGCCACCGTCTACGGCTTGATCATGGCGCTCCTGCTGCTGGTCTACGCCGTCTCGGCCGGCACGAGGGCAATCGCAGGCGACGAGGAGGCCGGAACCCTCGACCTGGTCCTCGCCCATCCCGTGAGCCGGGCCACCGTCGCACTGCAGAGGTTCGCCGCGTTCGTGACCAGCGTGCTGATCATCGTCGGCGTGTTCTGGCTGGGGATCATGGTCATCTCCAAGCCTGCGCGGCTGACGAGTGTCCCCTTCGAGGGGTTCGCAGCCATGCACCTGCACCTGGCCATGTTCGCGACCCTGTTCGGGTCGCTGGCGTTCGCGGTGGGCGCGGCCACGGGGCGCAGGGCGCTGGCCCTCGGAGTCGGAGCGGGTGTGGGGGTCCTCTCCTATGCGGCCAGCGGGATCATTCCCCAGGTGAAGGGCCTCGAGTGGGTGAAGGACTACTCACCCTTCACGTGGCTCAACGGCTCGCGTCCACTCGTCGACGGCGTGGACCCCGGCCACATCGGCCTGATGCTGGGCCTCATCGTCGCGTTCCTGGCGATCGGGACCGTGGCCTTCCAGCGCAGGGACGTCGCTGCTTGATCGGCCCCGGTCGCCGGCTCCAGCAACCGGCCCCAGCAACCAGCCCCGGCGAGCGGCTCCGGCGAGCGGCTCCGGGTGTCTCGTGCCCGAAGCGCGGAGTCGCGGCTAGTTTCTGGATGTGACTGACCGGCTGTTCGTCGCCATCTGGCCGGACGCGTCCGCGCGCGAGGCCCTGGCGGCCACCCTGGATGCTGCCAGGACGGAGTACCCGGACATCCGCTGGCAGCCCGAGTCTCGCTGGCACGTCACCCTGGCCTTCTTGGGCGAGTCCGACCCGAGCCGGACAAGCAGCCGACTCGAAGCCCTGGCGATGCCCGCGTCCGAACCCATCCGCCTGGAAGGGTCTGGGACCTTCGGCCCGATCGTCTGGGTGGGGGTCGAACACGGGCCGTGGCTGACGCACCTGGCTGCCCGGATCAGGCGGAAGCTCCGCGTCGACGAACCGCGCTTCCGCGCCCATGTAACAGTGGGCCGGGCCAGGGGGAACCGCATGACGGTCCGGGCGAAGGCTGCAGCTGCAGGCCTGGCGGAGCACAGCGGCCCGGCTTGGACGCCTGGCCGGCTGACCCTGGTCGGGTCCAGGATCGGACCTGATCCCGAGTACCGAGTCATCGCAGAGTGGCCCCTCCGATGATCGTGGGCGCCTGGCCCATGGGCACCAGGCCACGTCGGCCGCTCACCGGCCAGCCGTCGCTGGGCCAGCCCAGCCATCGCCGACCGCCTGCCTACGCGGACGCTCCCAGCGACCCGTGGGCTACAGGCTCTGGACGTCCGCCTGCTTGGCCCGCACGGCCTCAGCGGCCTCCCTCAGACCGGAGAGCTCCGATTCCGTGAGGTTGCCCTCGACGACCCGGCGGACGCCCGCACGGCCGATCTCGGCCTCCACTCCGAGGTAGACCCCCGAGATGCCGTACTCCCCGTCCACCCACGCGCATACCGGCATGACGGCTCCGGCGTCCTCGATGACGGCCTTCGCCATGCGGGCTGCCGCCGCGGACGGAGCGTAGAACGCCGACCCCGTCTTGAGCAGGGCCACGACCTCGGCGCCGCCGTTCCTCGTCCGCACGACGAGCTCTTCGATCCTCTCGGGCGACAGCACCTCGGACAGCGGACGACCGTCCACCGTGCAGCGCGATGGCACGGGGACCATCGTGTCGCCGTGCGACCCGAGCGTGAGGGTCCGCACCGACCCGACTGGGACGCCCAGCTCGACGGCAACGAAGTTGGAGAAACGGGCAGTGTCGAGCATGCCGGCCTGCCCCATCACCCTGGCCTTGGGGAACCCGGAAGCCAGCTGGGTCAGCGCGGTCATCTCGTCAAGGGGGTTGGAGACCACGATGATCACGGCCTGCGGCGAGTGCGCAGCGACGTTCTCGGCAACGTTGCGCACGATCTTGGCGTTGACCTCGATCAGGTCCATCCGGCTCATGCCCGGCTTGCGCGGCAGCCCCGCAGTGACGACCACCACGTCGGAATCCGCGGTCGCCTCGTAGCCCGCCCCGGTGGCAGGGTCGGTCGTCTGCCCGATCACAGTGGTCTCGAAGCCCTCGATCGGCCGGGACTGGTTGAGGTCCAGGGCCAGGCCCTCCGGGCGACCGGCGAGGATGTCAGTGAGGACCACTGTCTGGAAGACGTTGTACTCGGCGAGCCGTTGAGCGGTGGTGGAGCCGTAGAAGCCAGCTCCGACGACGGTGACCTTGCCGCTGAGTGACATGAGCTGCCTCTCCTGTTCGCGCCGAACCGGCGCTGTCTGGGGATCCGGACCAGCCTACTCGCTGGGGCCACCACCCCCGGCATCCACGGCCTGCGAGAACGTGAGCAGATCCGGCTGCTGGGACTGCGACAGGCTATGCGGTCTCGCGGCGGCTGGGCTGGGCACGGCCAGCGATCAGCGCCCCCACTGCGGCCGTAGTCGCGGTCAGCAGAGCGCCCCAGAGGATGTCCCCGACGACCACGCCAACCGGCCAGTCCCGCAGCACGGCCCAACTGGTCAGTTCGAACGTCCCGTATGCGACGAACCCCAGGGCCGCGCCGCGGCGGGCCGCCTCCGCCGGGCTGCCCACGCCGCGGACTGCAAAGAAGTAGGTCGCTGCCAGGTACATCACGTAGAACAGGGCAGCCGCAATCGGGTTCACGGAATCCGCCCGCAGGTGGGCGATCCCCTCGAACAGCCCAGCCCCGAGCCACGTGATCCAGAGGGCGTCCAATGCGCCCGTGACCACAGCCATGCCGATGATCGGGGCAGCCGTCCGCATGCGGTCGCTCATCCTACGAGGGGGGCGGCACGATCATCGCGAACACGAACAGGCTCACGGTCAGGATGCCCAGGCACGCCAGGTCGATGATCCGGCAGCGCACCGCCAGCCAGCCGGCGCCCCGATCGGACAGGAGCAGGCGCAGGACGAATGCCAGCCCGACGAAGCCCGCGAAGAGCACTGACCCGCGGCGGAAGTGGTCCGTGCCGACGATGACCAGCGAGCCGACCAGACCTGCGAGGACGACGGCCAGCGGCCACTGGAGGCGCGGCCCCCCGTTCACTGATGGCGGCCTGGACGATCGCGACCCAATGCCCCGCGCTGCGCCGCCTCGACCACGTTCGCCAGCAGCATCGCCCGGGTCATGGGGCCCACGCCACCAGGCATTGGGGCCAGGAACCCGGCCACGTCGCGCACCCCGCGGTCCACGTCGCCCACCAGGCCCGATGCGGTCCTGGTGATCCCAACGTCGAGAACCGCCGCCCCGGGCTTGACGAGGTCGGCCGTGACCAGTCCGGGGACGCCCGCAGCCGCGACGACGATGTCGGCCTTCCGGATGTGCCTGGCCAGGTCGCGGGTTCCCGTGTGGCACAGCGTGACTGTGGCGTTCTCCGACTTGCGGGTGAGCAGCAGTCCCAGCGGGCGGCCTACCGTCACACCACGGCCGATGATGCACACCTCGGCGCCCTCGATCGGCACGTCGAAGCGCCGCAGGAGCTCGACGATCGCGCGCGGCGTGCACGGCAGGGGAGCGGTCGTCCCCAGCACGAGGCGGCCCAGGTTCACCGGATGCAGGCCGTCTGCGTCCTTCGCAGCATCCATGACCTCGAGGACCGCGTTGGCGTCCAAGCCCCTGGGCAGCGGCAGCTGCACGATGTAGCCCGTGCAGGAGGGATCGGCATTCAAGTCGCGGACGGCCGCAAGGACGTCGGCCTGGCTGGCACTGGCGGGCAGGTCGACGCGGATTGATTGGATGCCGACCTCGGCGCAGTCGCGATGCTTGCCGGCGACGTAGGCGTGGCTGCCCGGGTCGTCGCCAACGAGCACGGTCCCCAAGCCGGGCACGATGCCGGCCGCTCGGAGGTCGGCGGCCTGCGCCGCAAGCTCTGCCTTCACCGCAGCAGCGGTGGCCCTGCCATCCAGGATCGTCGCACCCACGACGACCATTCTCGCAGGCCGGGACCCCTCGTCTCCGGCTGGCGCACCGTCTCCGACTGGCGCAGCATCGCCGCTGGCGCCCCGTCGCCGGGGCGCCGACCGCCGGCCTGCCACCGACACCGCGGGCTCAGCGCAGCCTCGCGATCGCGTACCGGGCATGAGCGCCGGCAGCCGCAAGCGCCGCCTCGGCGCGGACGAGGTCCACCTCGTCGCCGTCCAGAAGGGAAGTACCGTGCAGGCCGGTGGCGACGAACAGCGCATCGATCCCCTGGCGGTTCGCCCCGAGGATGTCCGTCCCGATCCCGTCACCGATCGCGAGGATCCGCTCCCTCGCGATTCGCCGGCCGGCGACGCCCGCCAGCACGTCAAGGGCGCGCTCGTAGATCGGGGCGTGCGGCTTGCCCGCCTGCACGACATGTCCCCCCAGCACCTCGTAGGCCTGCGCCAGCGCTCCGGCGCACCACAGCAGCGCGCCTCCCTTGCGCACCTGGACATCCGGGTTCGCGCACAGCAGGTCCAGGTCCTGATCCCGCGCCCGGCGCAGCACTGGGGCGTAGTCGTCGGGGCTCTCCCCGCCCCGAAGTCCGGCGACCGCGACGAACCGGGCGTCTGCCAGGCCCGAGGACTCCAGCCCAAGGCCGTCCCACAGCGCCCTGTCGGTCTGCCTGCCCAGCACGTGCATCGGGCCGGGCGCCCTGCGCGCCAGCTCGACGCGGATCACGTCCCCGCTGGTGACCGCAGCATCCCAGGCGTCGGCGGGGAACCCCAGGCGGGCCATCGAATCGACCATGGTGCTGCTCGGCCGAGGGACGTTGGTGAGCAGGAGGACGGGCACGCCGGCCGCCCGGACTCCCTTCAGCGCCTGCGCAACCCCTGGGAACACGGTGCGCCCGTCGTGAAGCACCCCCCACACGTCGCAGAGCACAGCGTCATACCGGTCGATCAACTCCTCGACCGCGCCGATCCGCTGCATATCAGGCCCCCTCGTCCACTCCCGGCATTCCGTGCCAGCCCGCGACCAGCCCCCTGAACGGCAGCGGAGCGGTAGCGGTGTGAGCCCACACTCAGCCGCGCCCCCCGGAGCTCAGTGGAAGAAGTGCCGCGTCCCAGTCAGGTACATCGTGATCCCGGCCGCCCGGGCGACATCGATCACATCGGCGTCGCGCACCGAGCCGCCCGGCTGGACCACCGCGCGCACGCCCCCGCCGAGTAGGGCCTCCAAGCCGTCCGGGAACGGGAAGAAGGCGTCTGAAGCTGCCACCGAGCCGCGGGCGCGCTCCTCGCCGGCCCGCGCCACGGCCAGCCGCGCGGAATCGACCCGGTTCACCTGGCCCATCCCGATGCCGACGGCCGCGCCGTCGCGAGCCAGGAGGATCGCGTTGGACTTCGCCGACCGGCAAGCGCGCCAGGCGAACTCCAGGTCGGCCAGCGTGGCGGCATCCGCCGGCTCTCCGCAGGCCAGCGTCCATGCAGCTGGGTCATCCCCTGGCGCGTCGACCCGGTCCCGCGACTGCATGAGCAGGCCGCCGCTGATCGGGCGGGTCTCCACGGATGGGCCGACCCCCGGTGCGGGCGCGACCAGGATCCGCAGGTTCTTCTTCTTGGTCAGCCGGGACAGGGCATCGGCGTCGTAGCCGGGCGCGACGATGACCTCCGTGAAGACCTCGGCGACCTGTGCCGCCATCGCAGCCGTGACCGTCCGGTTGGCTGCGATCACCCCGCCATACGCGGAAACCGGATCGGTCGCATGGGCCCGGGCGTGTGCCTGCGCAATGTCGGCCCCGATGGCGATACCGCATGGATTGGCGTGCTTGATGATGGCCACGGCCGGCTCGGCGAAGTCATGCGCCGCCCGCAGCGCGGCGTCGGCGTCGACGTAGTTGTTGTAGGACATCTCCTTGCCATGCACCTGCTCGGCGGCAGCAAGCCCGCCCGGGTAGTTCACAGAGGTGTAGAGGGCCGCCCTCTGGTGCGGGTTCTCCCCGTAGCGCAGCACCGCCGCCCGGGTCCAGGCAGCACCCACCCACGCCGGGAACCCGGACCCCTCGTCGGTGGGCGCGACGACGCTGCCCATCCATGAGGCGACTGCGATGTCGTACGTGGCCGTATGGGCGAACGCCTGCACGGCCAGCGCGGCCCGCTGCGCACTCGTGAACCCGCCGCCGCGGACGGCCGCGATCACCTCGGGGTACGCCTGCGGGGAGGTGACGACCGCGACGTTCGCGTGGTTCTTGGCCGCGCCGCGGACCATCGACGGTCCGCCGATGTCGATCTGCTCGATGCACGCATCAGGACCGGCACCCGAGGCCACCGTGGCCGTGAACGGGTACAGGTTCACCACCACGAGCTCGAACGGCTCGACGCCGAGGCTCTCCAGCTGCGAGCGGTGGTCGTCCACCCTGAGGTCGGCCAGGATCCCGGCATGCACCTTCGGATGAAGGGTCTTGACCCGACCGTCCAGGCACTCAGGGAACCCGGTCACCTCGGACACCTCGAGGACCGGGATTCCCACAGCCGCAATCGTCGCAGCAGTCGAGCCGGTGGAGACGATCTGCACCCCAGATGCGTGCAGCTCGGTCGCCAGTTCGACCAAGCCGGTCTTGTCGAAGACCGAGACCAGGGCGCGGCGGATCGGGATGATCGCGGAATCGCCAGTCATGTGAGGACCACCTTCCTGCCGGATACGTGCACGTTGTGCGTGGCCAGTCGCTTCACGACATCGACCAGGAGTTCCCGCTCGACCACCTTGATCCGCTCGTGCAGCGTTGTCTCATCGTCGTCCAACTCCACGAGGACGGGACGCTGGTCGACGATCGGGCCGGTGTCGACGCCCTCGTCCACCAGATGGATCGTCGAACCCGTCACCCGCACGCCATGGGCGAGGGCGTCGCGCACGGCATGCGTGCCCGGGAAGCTGGGCAGCAGGGCCGGATGGGTGTTGACCACGCGCATCGGGTAGGCCGAGAGCACATCAGGACCGAGGATCCGCATGAATCCGGCGGAGACCACCCAGTCCGGCTCGAACGACTCCAGCGTGTCACGCATCGCCGCATCCCAGGCGGCTCGATCCGGGTAGCCGGCGAGCGCCACTGGGATGGCCGGGATGCCAGCCGCACGGGCACGCGCCAAGCCAGCGGCCCCCGCAGAGTCGGCGATCACGCCTACCACGACCGCGGGGTAGCGTGGGTCGGTGCTCGCGTCGATCAGGGACTGCAAGAGGGTCCCCGAACCGGAGATCAGGACGACGATCCGTGCACGTGCCACAGACGGCATCCTACGGCCGGGCCTGCGCGCTAACTCCCCGGAGCGTCGGGTACGACAGGATCGGGGCGCGGGTCGGCCGGGTCCGCCGCCGCCTCATGTGCTGCCAAGTCCGGGACGGCCGCCTCTCCGGTGGACTCGTCGTGGGCGGGCTTGTCGTGGGTGGACTCGTCCTCGGCGCTGTCCTCGCCTCCGGATCGCACGACGACGATCGGCCCGGTGTCGGAGTCGTCAGGCACGGGGGGGCTGGGCTCAGCTGGACCGGACTCGACGTCGCCGGAGTCACCCGACGGCCCTTCGAGGGCTTCGGCCTGTGCCGGTGGCACGTCCCCTGCGGATCCGGCCACGAGCGACTCTGATCCGGCATCGGACGCGGGCGCGTCGCGTCCCTCCTCGGCGCGCTGCGCGGCCAGGTATAGGTCCCAGTTCAACCGGAGCGACTGGTGGCCGGCCTCGGCGAGGAACCCCAGTCCCACCAGGCCGGCCGCAGCGGCAGGGACCGCCAGGATGCTGGGACCCACCTGCGCCAGCCGCCCACCGCCCAGTGAACCCGACGCGAGCAGGACCAAGCCACCGACGAGCACCGCCACCACGGCGACCAACCCACCAGCACAGGTCAGTGCGCCGGAAGCGGTAGGCAGGTCGCGCTGCCACCGGATGCGGCCGGCCGCCACTCCCATAAGGACTGGGATGAGCAGCAGCCCACGGGTCCAGGCCGGTAGCCCACTCGGGATGGCGGCCAGCACCGGCAGCGCCGGCAGTCCGCTCACGCTGCCGCCGGTGATGTCCAACCCACCCAGGGCGCCGAAGTCGAACCCTGGCCCGACCACCACTGACATGGCCCAGACCGCGAGCGTGGGCAGGCACAGGACTGCGCAGACGGTGAGCAGCAGCGACCCGACTAGGCCTGCATCGAGTTCACCGAGGGTGGTGGCTGCCTGCCGGCCGCCGAAGACCAAGCCGAGCATCACGAGGGCGAAGCCGACAGCCAGCAGACCACCCACGGCTGTCACCCCCGCCACGATCGTGCGCCACGCGGCGTCGCTGATCCGGGCACGGATCCCCCCACCAAGGCCCGTCTCGGGAGCCATCCCCCAGATCATGCCAGCCGCGGCCACAAGAGCCGCCCGCGCCAACGCATCGACCGGCCCGCCGCCCGCCGATCCACCATCAGACAGCCAGGCCACCGCAGCCGCCCCGGCACCATAGGTCAGCGCGCCCCCAATGACGATTCCGAGCATCTCGGCGGGGGACGGCTGAAAGAGCAGGCGCCCAGCCCACTTGCCGCCACGCCGGTTGAGCAGCAGGCCGAGCAGCAGGGCGCCGGCCGGCAGCAGGCTGACCTCGCCACTGCCCACGCCGATCGGGACCAGGTGCGCTGCCAACCAGAGGATCCCCGCGGCCCGCCAGGCCGCGGCTCCATCGCCCTGGGCATTCGGCGCAAGCGTCCACGCAGCCAGGACGACGCAGGTGACCAGGGTCACGCCCACGAGCAACGCCCACAGCCCGGCGGCACTCCCCGCAATCAGCGGCCTCCGGGAGGGGGCCCGCCGCCCGGCTCCGGACTCGGCGGCTTCGGGGGCAAGGACGGTCATCGCCTGATTCTCCCGCAGCCCGCCGCCGGCGGCGGCCAGCGGCCGCGCCGTGTCGCGGGCAGCCTGCAGGCAGCCAGTCTGGCGCCCACGCGCCACCCGGGGTCAGCCGGCGATGATCTCCCGCATCAGCCGAGCGGTCTCCGAGGGGGTCCGCCCGACCCGAACCCCCACGGCCTCCAGGGCCACCTTCTTGGCCTGTGCAGTCCCCGACGACCCGGAGACGATCGCCCCCGCGTGTCCCATGGTCCGACCCTCCGGCGCCGTGAACCCAGCGACATATCCGACGACCGGCTTGGTCACGTGCTCGGAGATGAAGGCGGCGGCGCGCTCCTCGGCATCCCCGCCGATCTCCCCGATCACGACGATTGCCTCAGTCGCCGGGTCCTTCTCGAACTCCTTCAGCGCGTCGATGTGCGTCGTGCCGATGATCGGGTCGCCGCCGATTCCGATTGCCGTCGAGAACCCGATGTCGCGCAACTCGTACATCATCTGGTAGGTCAGCGTCCCCGACTTGCTGACCAGGCCGATCGGTCCCATGCCGGTGATGTCGGCCGGGATGATTCCCGCGTTGGCCAGCCCCGGGGAGATGATGCCCGGGCAGTTGGGGCCGATGATCCGGGTGATGCCCGAGTTCTGGGCGTGCTGGAAGTAGGCAGCGGTGTCATGGGTGGGCACACCCTCCGTGATCACCACGACCAGCGGCATCTCGGCGTTGACGGCTTCTATCACCGCGGCCCTCGTACCAGCGGGCGGGACGAAGACGACCGACACGTTGGCTCTGGTGCGCTCCATCGCCTCGGCTACCGAGCCGAACACGGGCAGCGTCGCATGCGGGAAGGCGGCCCGCTGGCCGGCCTTCTTGGGGTTGACCCCGCCGACCACCTTGGTCCCGGCGGCCAGCATGCGTCCCGTGTGCTTCATGCCCTCGGAGCCGGTCATGCCCTGCACGATGAGCCGGGAGTCTGCGTCCAGGAGGATCGCCATCGCCTACCTCACTTCACTTCCCCGCCGGCGGCGAGCTCGGCCACGCGACGGGCGGCCTCGTCCATTGTCTCGACCAGTTCAATCACGTCGATACCGGCGTCCTGAAGGATGCGCCGACCCTCTTCAGCCCGGTTTCCGTCGATCCGGCAGACGATCGGCTTGTCCACGACCCCACCGGCCGTCTGGAGCATCCGGATCGCCAGGACCACTCCGTTGGCGACCTCGACGCAGGATGTGATCCCCCCGAAGACGTTGACGAAGACGGAGCGCACCGAAGGGTCATTGATGACGATCTCCAGGCCGTGGCTCATCACCTCGGCGCTGGCACCGCCGCCGATGTCGAGGAAGTTCGCCGGTCGCACGCCGCCGAACTCCTGTCCCGCATACGCCACAACGTCCAGTGTCGCCATGACCAGGCCGGCCCCGTTGCCGATGATGCCGACCTCACCGTCGAGCTTGACGTAGTTGAGGTCGTACTGCTTCGCCCGCAGCTCGACCGGGTCGGTCTCGATCACATCGATGAGATCGACGTGCGAGGCGTGCCGGAAGTGCGCGTTCGGGTCGAGGGTCACCTTCCCGTCGAGCGCCAGCACCCGGCCGTCCTTCGTGCGGACCAGCGGATTGACCTCCACCAGGGTGGCGTCCTCGAGCACCAGGACTTCCCACAGGCTGCACAGGACTTCGGCCACCTGCTCGGCCACGTCGCCCGGGAACCGGGCCGCCTTCACTATCTCGCGGGCCTTGAGCGGATTGCATCCCTCGAGGGCGTCGACGCGGACCCTGGCCAGCGCCCCGGGGTTCTCGCGGGCCACGTGCTCGATGTCCATCCCGCCCTCGACCGAGGCCATGGCCAGGAAGGATCGGTTCGCGCGGTCCAGCAGGAACGAGACGTAGTACTCCTCGGCGATCTCGGCGGCCTCCGTCACGAGCACCTTGTGCACCGTGTGCCCCTTTATGTCCATTCCGAGGATCTCATCGGCCCGCTCAGCGGCCTCGCTGGGATCTGCCGCGAGCTTCACGCCACCGGCCTTGCCACGGCCCCCGGTCTTGACCTGGGCCTTGATCACGACAGTGTTGCCGATGCGGCGCGCGGCCAGACGAGCAGCGTCTGCGGTCGTGCAGACCACGCCGGGGACGACCGGCACGCCGTGCTCGCCGAACAGGTGCTTGGCCTGGTACTCGTACAGGTCCACGAGGTTCGCTCCTCAACAGACGCCGGGAGACCGCGCCGGGTGGGGGCCGGGCCGCGGCACGTGGGTCGACCCGTGAACCGTATCGGGATCAGGCGGCGTGCGCGAGGTTGCCCCTCACCCAGTCGACGATCTCGTCCGTGCGGGTGCCGGGCGTGAAGATGTGGGCGACGCCCATCGCCTCCAGCCTGGCGATGTCGTCCTTCGGGATGATCCCGCCACCGAACACGCAGATGTCCTCGGCTCCGCGCTCGCGCAGGAGGTTGATGACCGCCTGGAACAGGGTCAGGTGGGCACCGGAGAGGATGCTCAAGCCGATGCCGTCGGCGTCCTCGGCGATGGCGGTCGCGACTATCTGCTCAGGGGTCTGGTGCA
This sequence comes from Candidatus Nanopelagicales bacterium, assembly GCA_049688595.1. Lineage (GTDB taxonomy): Bacteria > Actinomycetota > Actinomycetes > S36-B12 > CAIYMF01 > Prado023. Next base: position 14,131 of record JBAVLA010000147.1, read on the forward strand.
GGCCCGTGTAGATGACCTCGATGCCGGCGTCGCGCAGGGCCCGGGCGACGACCTTCGCGCCCCGGTCGTGGCCGTCGAGGCCGGGCTTCCCGACGATGACCCGGATGTGCTGGCCGCTCGGTGTGCTCATGAGCCAAGGGTAACCCGGCAATCGTGGGCACTCGTGTCCAAGCCGATTGCGCTACCGTGCGAAGGTGCCGATCCCGCCGGGCATCCCGACTCCCGACGACCCCGGCGCCGACGTCCCCGCACCGCGGCCGGGGGGCGGCGGCCAGCGGGCCATCGCCGGCCGTCTTGGCCGTCTTGGCCGCGCCGCGAAGCGTGGCGTGGTCAAGGCAGCGACCCCATCGGTGATCCGGGGCACCGCGATAGAGGTCGCGTGGCTGGCCACCCACGTCGTGACCTACCCGCTGGGGGTCCTCGAGGAACGGGTGCGTCATCCCGACGACCGGTTGAACCTCGCCGGCCTCGATCCGGTCAAGCGGGGCCTGATCGTCGGTGACGTGGAGGCCGCGGGGACGCCGATCATCCTCATCCACGGGGTCGTGGACAACCGATCGGTCTTCACGGTCCTCAAACGGGGACTGCGCCGCCGCGGTTTCGGCCGGATCATCACCTTGAACTACTCACCGCTGACCGATGACGTGCGCGTGGTCGCCGGGCGGCTCGGCGCTCTCGTCGAGGCGGTGTGCGCCGAGACCGGATACGAACGGGTCCACGTCATCGGCCACTCGATGGGCGGCCTGGTCGCCCGATACTACGTGCAGAGGATGGGCGGCGACACGCGCGTGCACACGCTGGTGACGCTGGGCACGCCGCACGTGGGCACCGCCCCGGCGCACCTGTTCCCCCATCCCGTCGCCCGGCAGATGCGCACCGGGTCGGACATCACCAGCGAGCTGGCAGCGCCAGCGCCCGGCTGCAGCACCCGGTTCGTGGCTATCTGGTCGGATCTGGACCAGATGATCATCCCCAAGGAGAATGCGCGGATCGAGCACGCCGACCTGAACGCGCGCAACGTGCTCGTCAAGTCCGTGGGGCACAACTCGCTGCCGGTCGATGGACGCGTGGTCCACGAGATCTGCACGACGCTGGCCCATCTGGACCAGGACGGATCAACGATCGCCGCAGGGGCGACCTCGATCGCGAGCGCAGCCGGCCGCCCGGCTACCTAGCCGCGATGACGACCGACAGACCCAGTGGAGCCGGCTGGATGCCTGCGCGACTACAGCTTCTCGACCGGGGCGTATCGCAGCAGCAGCCGCTTCACCCCTTCGGAGCCGAAGTCCACTGACGCCTCGGCCCGATCGCCGGTGCCGAGCGTGCTGACCACCGTGCCCATGCCGAACTTCGGGTGCAGCACGCGATCCCCGGCAGAGAGCGAGACCACCGGTCGCGCCCCCGTCGTGCGGGCACCCGGACGGCTCGCGGCAGCGGCCAGCGACGGCGCGGCCCCATACCCCCCGGCCGTCGGGCTGCTCGACCGCTTCGGCTCCTCACGCTCCCAACGGATCAGGTCGCCAGGGACGTCGGCAAGGAACCGGGACTCGGGGTTGAAGCTCGGAGCTCCCCACGCCGACCGGCTGATCGCGCGGGTGACGTACAGCCGCTCACGGGCGCGGGTGATCCCCACGTACGCCAGTCGTCGCTCCTCAGCCAGCTCGATGGGTTCAGTCAGGGACCGCATGTGCGGGAATACGCCGTCCTCCATCCCCGTGAGGAAGACGACTGGGAACTCCAGGCCCTTTGCGGTGTGCAGGGTCATCAGGGTGACCACGCCGTCGTGGTCCTCCCCCTCCGGGATCTCATCGGCGTCGGCGACCAGGGCGACCTGCTCGAGGAAGTCGGCCAGCGTGCCCTCTGGGTTGTCCCGGGCGAACTCCGCAGCCACGGCCTCGAACTCACCGACGTTCTCCAGGCGGGTCTCGTCCTGCGGGTCGTCCGAGGACCGCAGGTCGGCCAGGTACCCCGAGCGCTCCAGCACGGCGGTCATGAGCTCCGCCGGGCCTGCTCCGGAGTCGACCACCGCAGCCAGGTCGTCGAGCACGCCGATGAAGGCCGCGACAGCCGAGGCGCTGCGCCCGGCCAGGCCCGGGATCTCCACCGCGCGTCGCAGGGCCGCCCCGAAGCTGATCCGCTCGGCGTCGGCGAACGTCGCCACGTGTGCCTCGGCCCGCTCGCCGATCCCCCGCTTGGGGACGTTGAGGATACGGCGCAGGCTCACGTCATCGGCTGGGTTGGCCACCACTCGCAGGTAGGCAAGCACGTCGCGGATCTCGCGTCGCTCGTAGAACCGCGTGCCGCCGACCACCTTGTAGGGCATGCCGGTGCGGATGAACACATCCTCCAGCGCCCGGGACTGCGCATTCGTCCGATAGAACACAGCCACCTTGCCGGGAGTGGCAAGCCCCGCGTCGGACAGCCGGTCGATCTCGTTGCCCACGAAGGCGGCCTCGTCGTGCTCGGAGTCCGCGACGTACCCGACGACGAGCTCGCCCTGACCCGCCTGGGTCCACAGCCGCTTCGACTGCCGATCGGCGTTGCGGGCGATCACGGCGTTCGCCGCGGAGAGGATCGTCTGCGTGGAGCGGTAGTTCTGGTCCAGCACGATCTGCCGGGCGTCCGGGTAGTCGGTGGTGAACTCCACGATGTTGCGCACCGTGGCTCCACGGAACGCATAGATCGACTGGTCCGAGTCACCCACGACGACCAGTTCCGCAGGCGGCACGGGGGCCGGCCCGACCGCCGCTGCCGCTCCCACGAGCTCGGCGACCAGCCGGTACTGGGCGTGGTTGGTGTCCTGGTACTCGTCGACCAGGATGTGCCGGAAGCGCCGGTGGTAGTGCTCGGCGACATCAGGGAATCCAGTCAGCAGGGCCACCGTGTGTCCGATGAGGTCGTCGAAGTCGACGGCCTGGGCGCGGGCCAGCCGGGCCTGGTAGGCCGCGAAGACCTCAGCCAGGACCCGCTCGGTGGGGTTGTCCGAGCTGGCCGCTCGTGAGCGGGCCGCGTCCTGGTCGATCAGCTCGTTCTTCAGCGCGGAGATCCGGTTGAGCAGCCCCCGTGGCGGCATCCGCTTCACGTCGAGGTCGAGGTCACGGGCGACCAGGGTCACCAGGCGGAGGGAGTCGGCCTGATCGTAGATCGAGAAGCTGGACTTCAGACCCAGCCGGTCGGCGTTGCTGCGCAGGATGCGGACGCAGGCCGAGTGGAACGTCGAGACCCACATCGCCCGAGCCCGGGGGCCCACGGCTGCCTCGACCCGCTCGCGCATCTCGGCTGCGGCCTTGTTCGTGAACGTGATCGCCAGAATCTCCCCCGGCCGGGCGTCGCCCGTCGCCAGCAGGTGGGCGATGCGGCGCGTGAGCACGCGGGTCTTGCCGGACCCGGCACCTGCGACGATCAGCAGCGGGCCACCCCGATGCTCGACCGCAGCGCGCTGCGGCGGGTTCAGGTCGGCGACCAGGTCCACGAGGTTGGCGGCGCGTTCCGACTCGCGCCGCGCCCGGGAATCCACGTGCTTGGCGTCAGCCTCACCACGAAGGGCTGCCGCCGCCGCGCTGACCCGATCGGCCGCGCGCCCGCGCTGCTCCTCCGGCTCGGCATGGGCTGGACGGGGGAGGGCGGGCAGCAGGTCATCCAACAGCACTTGTGAATTCTAGGTACCCGCTCCGACATCGGTGCACGGGCTCCGGCCGGAGGACTCGCTGCGGGTCAGCCCCGGACGAGGCAGCTGTCTCCTCCGCCGACCCCGTTGGGCCGTCCGCCGGCGAGCGCGGACCTCACACGACGCCGCGCGCCTGAGCCCAGCGGGCCAGCTCGTGCCGGTTGGACAGCTGCAGCTTGCGCAGCACGGCGGACACATGCGTCTCGACGGTCCGCACCGAGATGACGAGCTCCCGGGCGACCTCCCGATAGGTGTAGCCGCGTGCGATGAAGCGCATCACCTCCCGCTCCCGGGGCGAGAGCTGGTCGAGCTCGTCGACGACCGGCGGCCCCGCGCGGGAGAAGGCGTCAAGCACGAATCCGGCGAGCCGGGGGGAGAACACCGCCTCACCGGCGGCCACTCGATGGATCGCCTCGAGGAGCTCGTCCGCCGTGATCCCCTTCGTGACGTACCCCCGGGCACCCCCGCGCACCACGCCGATCACGTCGTCCGCAGCGTCGCTGACGCTGAGGGCCAGGAAGCGTGTCGCCGGGAACTCGGGGACGCAGGCATCCAGCACCGCACGCCCACCGCCGCCCGGCAGGTGCACGTCGAGCAGGACGACATCCGGGCGGGTGGCCCGGATGACGTTGATCGCCGTGGCCGCGTCGCCGGCCTCGCCGACGAGGTCGACCCGACCGCCCAGCTCGGCGGCGACGCCGGCACGGAAAAGGCCGTGGTCATCGACCAGGACCACCCTTGCCAGGACCGTCGAGTCGGGATCAGCCACGGTCGCCCCCCGTGGGCAGGATCAGGCGCACCTCGGTGCCCTCCCCAGGCACGCTGCGGATGACGGCCCGCCCACCCACGGCGTTGATCCGGGCGACGATCGACTCCCGCACGCCGTGCCGGTCCTCATCGATCGACTCGGGGTCGAAGCCGCGCCCTCGGTCCCGCACGTTGACCTCCACCTGATCGTCGGAAACCTCTGAGTACACGGCGGCCGGGGCCCCGGCGTGCTTGACCGCGTTCAGGACGGCCTCGCGGGTAGCCGCCACCAGTCCCGCGACCCGATCATCCACCGTGGTGTCGCCCACAGTCACCAGCTCTATACGGGCACCGTAGTCGGCCTCGGTGGCGGCAACCACCTCGGCCAGCGCCGCCCCGAGGGAGCCCGATGCCCCCGCCGGGGCGTAGAGCCAGGACCGGAGGGCCCGCTCCTCAGCCCGGGCCAGCCGGGCCACCTCCACGGGATCGGCCGCCCGACGCTGGATCAGCGTGAGCGTCTGGAGCACGGAGTCGTGGACCCGAGCGGCCATGAGGGCCCGCTCCTCGTTCCGGATCGCGGCGAACCGCTCGGCCTGCATGCCCTTGACCCAGGCCGAGAGCCAGGGAAGCGCGATCAGCACGCAGCCGGCGATGACCGCGCCGACCGACGCGAGGGCGCGCAGACCGGTGACGACGTCGACACGGGGCCCGATCGCGGCCAGGACCCCGACCAGGACCAGTCCGAGGCCGGCGAGGATCCGGGCCCACAACATGCGGTCCGTGGCCTCGGCAGTGGCGTGGACACCGGCCTGGGCCCGGGCGCGGATCATCGCACGCTGGGTGTCATCGCTCTGCCGCCAGAGCAGCGCGACACCGGCGCCGACCAGGAGGACTGGCCCCCACGACGAGACGCGGATCGGCGCCCCAAGCGCGGACAGCGCCATCAGCAGGCCAAGGCCCAGGGCGACCAGCCCGAGGATCCCGGTCAGGTCCCAGCCGCCGGGTCGAGCCCGGGGGTCGCGCAGGGCCGCGTCATCGCCCATCTGCAGCGGGAGGAACACCCACATCAGGGCGTAGGTCAGCAGCCCCAGGCCGCCGAGCAGCGTGGCCACGACGAAGGCCGCGCGGAACACCCAGCTCGGCGTCGCGAAATGCTCCGCCAGCCCGCCGGCAACGCCGCCCAGCCAGCGGTCCGAGACGCTGCGCTCGACGCGCCGCGGTCGCGGGCTCTGGCTCATGTGCCCAATGATCGCCCCCTGCCGGTGGGGCGCACCTCAGGGATCGACCCTGACCGGGGCTCCGGGTCCGATCCGGGTGGGATCCGGGGTGATCCGGCTGCTGATCAGGGGTGCGACGCGGCACGCTGGAGGCATGAACGAGAACACACCCACCAACCCATCAGCACCGGACCCGCAAGACGCCGCCGGGTTCGGCCCCCAGCCCGCTGGCAGCTCGGAACCCCCGGGTCCCGGGACAACCGCGCCGGGGGGGACATATCCTCCCGCGGGGGGCTATCCCCCGCCCCCGGGTGCCTACGCCCCGCAGTCGGCGACGAACCCGCCGACCGCGACGTACCCTACGACCGGGGACTACCCCCCGCCGAGCGGTGCCTACGCGCCCCCGAGCGTCGGCCCCACGTCTTCCTACCCGCCCGGGGCCGCCCCCCCGCCCTACGGGTCGCAGTACGGGTCTCAGTACGGGGCCTGGGCGCCCGCCCGCCGGCTGACCCGCAGCCGCAGCGACCGCATCCTCGGCGGCGTTTGCGGCGGCCTGGCCCGCTACTGGAACACCGACCCGGTGCTCGTCCGGATCATCACCGTCGTCCTGACCATCGCCACCGGAGGGGCATTCATCGTCGGGTACCTCATCGCGTGGGTGGCCATCCCCGATGAGCCGATGGGTCCACCGGGCCCTCTTGGCCAGACTCCCAGCCCTGACCAGGCCGGCTACTCGTCGGGCGGGAACCCGGCCTACCCCGGCCAATCGGCGCAGTTCGGCGCGCCACAGGAACCGAAGGAGCGCTCGTACCTCGGCTGGCTCATCCTCTCCGTCGCGATCCTCATCGCGGGCGTGCTGGGCCTGATCAGCTTCCTCGTCCCGACGAGCGTCGCGACGTGGGGCATCATCGGCGGGGTTGCCCTGACCATCCTGGGCATCGGGCTGCTGGTCGGCAGCCGATACGGCCGAGCCCGCTGGCTGGTCGCCCTGGCCATCCCGCTGTCCTTCCTGGCGTTCGCGGCAACCGCCGCCGGGAACTGGGTGCAGGCGAACCCGGACTGGGGCCGGTGGTCGGACAGCGATGGCGGGATCAGCGTGGGTGACCGGACCTGGCAGGTCACGCCGGATCAGGTGAGCGAATCACCGCTGGACTTCCGGCTCTCCGCCGGGGAGGCGACGCTCGACCTCACGGCGCTGACCGCCCTGGGTGACGCCGAGCCCGGCAGGCCGCGGCAGCGAGTCGAGGTCGAGGCCGGCGTGGGCCTGGGGTCGCTGCGGGTGGTCATCCCAGCCGACATGACCCTTGGCCTCGACGCGACCGTCGACGTCGGAGAGATCGACCTGCCCGGGAGCGATCCCCGCAGCGGGAGCAACCTCCACGTCGAGACCAGCCTCGAGCCGCTGACGACTGGCCAGCCGGCCTACGTAGTCCAACTCGACGTCGCGATCGGCGTCGGCGACCTGGAGGTGCAACGTGAAGCAGCATGAGACCGACTACTTCTCCCTGGCTGCGGGACTGCTGTTCACAGTGCTTGGAGTGCTGTTCACGATCAGCGCCGCCACCGACTGGATCATCGACGGCCGCTGGATCGCGCCGATCATCCTGATCGCGCTGGGGGGCGGCGGAGTCGCCGCGTCGCTGGCAGCCACGAACCGCCAGCGCCGGGTCGCCGAGGCGGCCGCGACCAATCCGTCCGCGGACTGGTCCGCCGGATACCCGCCCGACGAGCTGCCCTGACCGAACCGCCGGCCTCGTGGCCGGCCCCGCTGCCGGCGCCCGGGCGCCGATCCCGAAGCACCTGGGATCGGCGCCCCGGCGTCTGCGCCGACTGCGGATCCTCCCGCCACCCTGAGCCGGCGCCGCGTAAGGAGGGCACCAAGCCCGCCCACGACGGGCGCGGGCGGGCACGTCAGCCCACTACTCCCACTCGATGGTCCCCGGGGGCTTGCTGGTGACGTCGAGGACGACCCGGTTCACCTCGCGGACCTCGTTGGTGATGCGGGTCGAGATCCGCGCGAGCAGGCCATAGGGCAGCCGCGACCAGTCGGCGGTCATCGCGTCCTCGCTGGTCACGGGTCGGAGGACGACCGGATGGCCGTAGGTGCGGCTGTCCCCCTGCACGCCGACCGAGCGGACGTCGGCCAGCAGCACCACCGGGAACTGCCACACTTCGCGGTCCAGCCCCGCAGCGGTCAGCTCCTCACGGGCAATCGAGTCGGCCTCCCGAAGGACGTCCAACCGGTCCCGGTCGACAGCCCCGATGATCCGGATGGCCAGCCCCGGGCCGGGGAACGGGTGTCGCCACACCATCGGCGCGGGCAGGCCCAGCTCCTGGCCGACATGGCGCACCTCGTCCTTGAACAACGTGCGCAGCGGCTCGACGAGCTGGAACTGCAGGTCCTCGGGAAGCCCGCCGACGTTGTGGTGGCTCTTGATGTTCGCCGTGCCGGTGCCCCCGCCGGACTCGACCACGTCCGGGTACAGAGTCCCCTGCACCAGGAAGTCGACGGTTCCCCCAAGCTCGCCGCGCTCCGCAACGACGTCCGCGGCAGCGTCCTCGAACACCCGGATGAACAGCCGCCCGATGATCTTGCGCTTCTGCTCCGGGTCGGTCACTCCGGCCAGCTCGGACAGGAACCGGTCGGCCGCGTCCACCACGACCAGCCGGATCCCGGTCGCAGCGACGTAGTCGCGCTCCACCTGCTCACGCTCGCCCTTGCGCAGCAGGCCGTGATCGACGAACACGCAGGTGAGCTGGTCGCCGACCGCCCGGTGCACCAGAGCTGCGGCGACAGCCGAGTCGACCCCGCCGGACAGCCCGCAGATCACCTGGTGGTCACCCACCTGGGCCCTGATGGCGGCCACCTGCTCATCGACGATCGAGTCCGTCGTCCACTCGGGAGCCAGCCCAGCGAGCTTGTGGAGGAACCGGGACAGGATGGCCTGACCGTGCTCGGTGTGCTGGACCTCCGGGTGGAACTGGACCCCCGCGCACCGGGTCTCGGGGTTCTCGAACGCAGCGATCGGCGCACCCCCGGTGGCGGCGGTCACCGAGTACCCGGCGGGTGCCCGCACCACCGAGTCGCTGTGGGACATCCACACGGACTGCTCGGCGGGCAGCCCGGGGAACAGCGCGCCGGGCTCGAGTACGTCCATGTGCGTGCGGCCGAACTCGCTGAGCCCAGTCCGCGCCACCTCCCCGCCGAGGGCCTGCGCCATCGCCTGGAATCCGTAGCAGATGCCGAGCATCGGCACCCCCGCCTCGAACAGGGCGGCATCGACCGAGGGCGCCCCAGGGGCGTACACGCTGCTCGGACCCCCGGACAGGATGATCGCGGCCGGGTCCTTGGCCAGCATCTCCGCGACCGACAGGCTCGACGGGACGATCTCCGAGTAGACGCTCGCCTCCCGTACCCGACGTGCGATGAGCTGGGCGTACTGAGCGCCGAAGTCTACGACGAGGACGGGACGGGGATGGCTCACAGCACAAGCCTAGGCGTCAGGCCCACGAACACCGGCGGCGATCGTCCCTACTGGTGGGATCGTGCGGCCGCTGACCCGGCAGCCCATGGATCAGGAGGGCTCGGGTCGCTGCCGGGGCATGCCCAGGTCCACGGGAAGGCGCAGTTCGGCGACGGCACCCGTCGGCACTACCGGGGCCTGCGGGACGACTGGGGCGATGCGCGTGTAGCCGCTGCCCAGCGCAGGCCGGGGATCCGGCTGGCCAGCGTTGGGCCACAGCGCCATCGCGCGCTCGGCCATCGCTGTGATCGTCAGCGACGGGTTGACCCCCGGATTGGCGGTGATCGTGGACCCGTCGACGACGTGGAGCCCCGGATAGCCATGAACCCGGTGGTAGGGGTCGATGACGCCGTCTGCCGGGGTCAGCCCGATGACCGCCCCGCCGATGAAATGGGCGGTGATCGGCGCCTCGATCACCTCGCCCCAGTTGCCCATCGGCCGACCGCCGACGATGCCCGCCAGCCGTCGCATCGCATCGTTGGCAGCCGGGATCCAGCTCGGGTTCGGGGCGCCCTCGCCCTGGCGGCTGCGCAGCCGGAACCGGCCGGACCGGGTGCGCTCGCCGAACAGCGTGATGGAGTTGTTGAGGTTCTGCATCACCAGCGCGATGATCCCGCGCTCCGAGGCGCCGCGGACCCAGAAGGAGCGCACGACGTCCATCGGCCGGTCGAGCGCCGCACGTGCCCACTGCCGGTACCGGGGAACCCCCTCGGCGCCGTCACTGAGCACGGTGCCCAGCAGGAACATGGCGTTCGACCCGCGGCCGTACCGGACCGGCTCGATGTGCGTGCTCGGATCGGGGAAGAACGACGACGTGATGGCCACTCCGTGGGTGTAGTCCGGATCGTGCGGCGGGGTGTCGGCGATGACCCCGACGAGGGACTCGGAGTTCGTCCGGGTCAGCTCGCCGAGATGGCCGGAGAGCTCTGGCAGCACCCCGTCCGCGCGAAGGCGGTGGAGCAGGTTCTGGGTCCCCCAGGTCCCAGCGCTGAGCACGACGTGATCGGCCACGAACGTGTGGCCCGGGCCCGGCTCGGGGTAGGCCCCGTGGACGCGCCTGCGCACGGGCAGCCGACCCGCCACCGCGGCGGCCAGCGATTCGGTCGGCCGGGTGTCAACCGCCCACCGGCCATCGGGCAACGGCCGGACCGAGACCACGGTGGTCATCGGGTGGACCACGGCACCGGCGGACTCGGCAAGGCCCAAGTAGTTCTTGACCAGCGTGTTCTTCGCGTTGTGCCGGCAGCCCGTCATGCACTCGCCGCACTCGATGCAACCCGTGCGCTCCGGTCCCACCCCCCCGAAGTAGGGATCGGGATCCTCGCGCCCCGGCTCGTCCCCGAAGTACACCCCGACCGGCGTCGGAACGAAGGTGTCCCCCACTCCCATCTGGTCGGCGATCGTCCGGAACGCCACGTCCGCCGGGGTCGTGGTGGGGTTCGTGACCACGCCCAGCATGCGACTGGCCTGGTCGAAGTACGGCTGGAGTTCGTCGGACCAGTCGGTGATGTGCGCCCAATGGGGGTCGGTGAAGTACGAGTCCGGCGGGACGTAAAGCGTGTTCGCGTAGACCAGCGAACCGCCGCCCACGCCGGCTCCCGCGAGGATGAGCACGTCGTCGAGCTTGTGGATCCGCTGGATGCCGAAGCACCCCAGCGCGGGGGCCCACAGGTACTCCCGCAGGTGCCAGGAGGTCTTGGCGAAGTCCTCGTCGTGGAACCTCCGGCCGGCCTCGAGCACGCCGACTCGGTAGCCCTTCTCAGTCAGCCGCAGCGCGCTCACCGACCCGCCGAAGCCCGATCCGACCACCACGACGTCGTAGTCGCTGCGCACGGTCGAGCCAGCTCCGCCATCCGTGCTCACTTCAGCCCCATCCTCTTCATCACGGAGAACACCCGGACCATCAGGCTGCCCCAGTCCTCCGGCAGCATCCCCAGCGGCGTGCCCAGCCCGATTCCCCGCTGCACTGCGATCGTCTGCTCCTCGGTGAACCGGGTCAGTCCCTGCTCGCCGTTCCGTCGGCCCATGCCGGAGACCCGCATGCCTCCCGTGGGCGCCCTTGGGGACCCGATCGCGGCCTCGTAGGCCTCGTTGACGTTGACCGTCCCAACCTTGATCCGTCGCGCGATGGCCACGCCCCGCTGGGGGTCGCCCGCCAGCACGACTGCGTTCAGCCCGTACGGCGAGTCACCAGCCATGGCGACGGCCTCCTCCTCGTCGGCCACCTGCGTCACCGCAACGACCGGGCCGAGGGTCTCGTCACGGTAGGCGGCCATGCCCTCCGTGACTCCAGCCAGGAGCGTTGGGGCGTAGTAGTAGGGGCCGATCTCCGCCAGCGCACGACCTCCGGTCACGACCGACGCGCCCTTGCCCACGGCGTCGCCCACGACTGAGCTGACCCGCTCCAGCTGCTCGGCGCCGATCAGCGAGCCGTAGTCCGACCCCCAGCCCACCTCGGCGCGCATCCGCAGCCCGGAGAGCCGGGCGACCAGCTGCTCGAGGAAGGCGTCGTTGGCACCGCCGACCAGCAGGATCCGCTCGATCCCGAAGGAGAGCTGCCCGGCGTTGTCGAAGCAGGCGCGAAGTGCCACCTGGGAGGCCCGCACCGGATCGGCGTCGGCGCACACGATCATCGGGTTCTTGCCACCGAGCTCCATCGAGCACCCGACCAGCCGCTCCCCGCACTGCGCCGCGATCCGGCTTCCCTCTGCCGTCGATCCGGTGAACACCACGTGGTCGGCCCGCTCGGTGATCTCCGGCCCCAGACGGCCGCGTTCCCCGAGGACTACCTGCAGCGCGCGCGGGGGGATGCCGGCCCGGCGCATCAGGTCGACTGCCCACAGGGCAGTCAGGGAGGTCTGTTGATCGGGTTCGAGCACGACTGCGTTGCCAGCCATGAGTGCCGGTATCGCGTCGGCGCAGCTGAAGAGCGGCAGGTTCCACGGCGCGAGGACCCCGACGACACCGACCGGTTGGTGCTCGACGCGCACGCTGGTCAGCCCCGGCAGCACGCCCCAATGGGACTTGGCCGCCAGCAGCCGCTCGGACTCACGCGCGTAGTGCCGCGCGATCGCGCAAACGCCGAGCAGCTCCTTGAGCGCGTCCATCCGAGGCTTGCCGGTCTCCCACTGGATGAGGTCGAGGCCCTCGTCCCGGCGACGGATGAGCAGGTCGTGGAAGCGCAGCATGGCCCTCTTGCGCTCCTGGATCGGCGTGGCCGCCCAGCGCTCCTGGGCCCCGGACGCCGTGTGGAAGGCCACGTCGACGTCGGCGGCCGTGGAGCATGGGATCTCCATCAGGGGGCGACCGTCGAAGGGGGCCAGCGTGGTGTGCCGCTCGGCGCCGACCCGCGCAGTGGCGACTGAGAGCAGATCCTCGGCCAGCTCGCTGTTGAACCTCGCGCGTGCGAGGACCGCCTCAGCGCTCATGCCCGGCAGGCTATCGCCCCGCACGGTCGCGGGGCCGCACGGCGAGGCCCAGCCGGGCAGGGAACGGGGCTGGTCACGCGGCGCGGCTGGTCAGGAGGCCAGGAGTGGGCCCTGGCGGAGCTGCCGGCATCGGTCAGGGTCAGGTCGCGCGCGTGGGCACGGCCGGCTGCGCAGTGGCCAGCCCCGCCACCTCGGACTCGATGCGATCGAAGTCCCAGCCCAGCACGGGGGCGACGAGCTCGGCGGTCTCCCGGGCCGCGGCCTGGGCTCGATCGCGGGTCTGGACCGCAAGTCGGGTACGACGCACGAGCACGTCGGCCAAGCTGCGGGCGTCCTCATCGCGCGCGGCCACGATCGCCTCCGCCCGGATGACCCGACCGTCCGGATGCAGCGGCAGGGCAAGGGATGGGTCGGCCGACACCAGCTCCAGCACGTCCTCGGTGCGGTCCCCGTGGCGGCGCAGGAGCCGCTCGACCGCGAGGACGTCCAGTCCCGCCCGACGGGCCCGCCGCACGCGGGCGGCCCACTGCACGCGGTAGCCATCGGCCCCCACGAGCGGGATCTCGTCGGTGCGGCTGGCCATGGGCTTGACCGGCAGCTGGCGAACGGCGGCATCGACGGCGTCGGCAGCCATCACGCGGTAGGTCGTGTACTTGCCGCCGGCGACCGCCACGAACCCCGGGACGGGATGGAGCACGGCGTGCTCCCGGGACAGAGTCGTGGTCTCGGCGTCGCCGGCGGCCAGGAGGGGCCGCAGGCCCGCGTACACGCCGACGACGTCCTCAAGGACCAGCGGCCTGCGCAACCACCTGTTCGCCTGGCCGATCAGGTAGTCGACGTCGGCCAGCGTCACCCCGGGTGCCTCGAGGGGGCCCGCGTCGTCGGTGTCCGTGGTCCCGACCAGCCAGTGCTCGCTCCAGGGCAGGAGGAACAGGACGCTGTGCGGGGTCCGCGCGATGACCGCCGAGCTGGACTGGAAGCACGCGCGCGGGATGACCAGATGCACGCCCTTGCTTCGCCGAACACGGTGCGCGACATCTGATCCGGTCGCCATGGCCACCAACTGGTCGGTCCAGACGCCGGTCGCTGACAGCACGACCCGGGCGTGCACGGCCAGGCGCTCCCCGGTCTCGGCGTCCCGTACGACCGCCCCGCCAATCCGCGGCCCGACGGGGCCGTGCGCGACGGGGCCGTGGGCGACGGGACCGTGCCGCCGGTCTGCAGCATCCGCACCGGCCGAGGGCCCGCCAAGCAGTTCGACGACCCGCGCCCGCGTCACGACAGCCGCCCCGAGGGCGGCCGCCGTCCGCGCCAGGGCAACGGTGTGCCGGGCGTCGTCGATCTGCGCGTCGTGGAACCGGACAGCCCCGGACATGGCATCAGCACGCAGTCCTGGGGCGAGGCCGCGCACCGCCGCTTGCGACATGGTGCGCGGCCGGGGCATGGTCCCGCCATAGGCACCCAGCCGGGAGAGCATGTCGTAGAGGGCCACGCCGGCCCCGACGTAGGAGCGTTCCACCCCGCCACCAACGGGGAACAGGAACGGGATGGGCCGCACCAGGTGCGGGGCCAGGCGGTCGAGCATGAGACCCCGTTCGGTCAGTGCCTCGTGCACGAGGGCCAACTCACCCTGCTCCAGGTAGCGCAGGCCGCCGTGCGCCAGTCGAGACGTGCGTGACGAGGCCCCGACGGCCAGGTCGCCTGCCTCGACGAGGCCCACGGACAGCCCCCGGGCTGCCGCATCCAGCGCGCAGCCACAGCCCACGACCCCACCGCCGACCACGAGGACGTCGAGCGGGTGGTCCACGGACGTGCCGCGCAAGGCGGCAAGGGCGGCTGCGCGCTGCGGTGGCCCCAACGAGGTCGTGTCCCGGGGCGCCAGCAGCTCGGCTGCGACCATGTGGCCATTATCGGCACGTCATCGGCGGTTCCGCCCGGCGGAGCGGAGCATCGCATGCCCAGCGCGACCGCCGGGCCGCACTCGGCCAGACTTCAGTGCCCCGGGCTCACGGTCACGTCGACCCGCTGGAACTCCTTGAGGTCTGAGTAGCCCGACGTCGCCATGGCGCGGCGCAGCGCGCCCACGAGGTTCATCGTCCCGTCCGGGACGCGGCTGGGGCCCTGCATGATCTGCTCCAGCGACCCGACCGTGCCCGTCCAGTGCCGCTCACCGCGCGGCAGCTCGGCATGCACTGCCTCCATCCCCCAGTGCCACCCACGACCGGGTGCCTCCGTGGCCCGCGCCAGCGGCGATCCCACCATGACCGCGTCTGCCCCGCACGCGATGGCCTTGACGAGGTCGCCGCTGCGCCCCATCGCCCCGTCGGCGATGACATGTGCGTACCGTCCGCCGGATTCGTCCATGTAGTCCCGCCGCGCCGCGGCCACGTCGGCGACCGCCGTGGCCATGGGCACGCGCACGCCCAGGACGTCCGCGGTCGTGTGCGTGGCCCCGCCGCCGAATCCCACGAGGACGCCAGCCGCACCGGCCCGCATCAGGTGCAGCGCGGTGCGGTAGGTCGCGACGCCGCCCACGATCACGGGGGCGTCCAGGGAGTAGATGAACTCCTTGAGGTTCAGCGCGTCGTCCGAGGAGCTGACATGCTCGGCCGAGACCGTCGTCCCGCGGATCACGAACAGGTCGACGCCGGCCCTCATGACGACGGGCCAGAGCTCCGGCACGCTGTTCGGCGACAACGACCCGGCCACGGTCACCCCCGAGGCGCGCACGGCCCGGATCCGCTCGGCGATCAGGTCAGGCTGGATGGGGGCGGCGTAGAGCTCCTGCATGCGGGCGGTCGCCTGGGGCTCGGGCAGCTCGCAGATCTCCTCGTAGGCCTCCGTCGGATCGTCATAGCGGGCCCACAGGCCCTCGAGGTTTAGCACTCCCAAGCCGCCCAACTGCCCGATGGCGATCGCAGTCTCCGGCGAGATCACCGAGTCCATCGGCGCGGCGAGGATCGGGGTGTCGAAGCGGTAGGCGTCGATCTGCCAGGCGGTGCTCACCAGCTCGGGGGCGCGCGTGCGCCTGCTCGGGGCGATGGCGATGTCATCGAAGGCCAGGGCGGAACGACCGCGCTTGCCCAGGCCGATCTCGATGTCGTTCATTTGCTCCTCCTGGACCGCCGTCGCCGACGTCTCAGCGGCTGTAGTAGTTGGGTGCCTCGACTGTCATCTGGATGTCGTGCGGATGTGACTCCTTCAACCCGGCTGGCGTTATCCGGATGAAGCGGCCCCGCTCATGGAGCTCGGGGATCGTCCGCGCGCCCACGTAGAACATCGACTGGTGCAGGCCACCCACGAGCTGGTGGGCGACGGCGCCCAGCGGGCCCCGGTACGGCACCTGTCCCTCGACGCCCTCGGGCACGATCTTCTCGTCGGTCGTGACGTCGGCCTGGAAGTAGCGGTCCTTGGAGAAGGAGATCCGCCCCCGCGAAGCCATGGCGCCCAGGGAGCCCATGCCCCGGTAGTGCTTGTACTGCTTGCCGTTGACGAATACGAGGTCCCCAGGGCTCTCCTCGCACCCGGCGAGCAGGGACCCCAGCATGACCGAGTCGGCCCCGGCCACGATCGCCTTGGCGATGTCGCCGGAGAACTGCAGGCCGCCGTCACCGATCACCGGCACCCCGGCTCGGCGGCACGCTCGGGAAGCCTCGAAGATCGCGGTGACCTGTGGCACGCCCACGCCGGCCACGACCCTGGTGGTGCAGATCGAACCCGGCCCAACACCCACCTTCACGGCGTCGACGCCCGCATCGACCAGGGCCTGGGCCCCCGCGCGGGTGGCCACGTTGCCGCCGATCACCTGCACATGCGCCGTGGCCGCGTCGTGCTTGAGTCGGCGGACCATGTCCAGGAGCAACCGGGCCTGCCCGTTTGCCGTATCGGCCACCAGCACGTCCACGCCGGCCTCGACCAGGGCGTTCGCCCGCTCCCACGAGTCTCCCCAGAACCCGATAGCCGCCCCGACCCGAAGCCGGCCCGCGTCATCCTTCGTGGCCAAGGGGTACTTCTCGGTCTTGACGAAATCCTTGACCGTTATCAACCCAGTGAGCCGACCCGCAGCATCGACCAGTGGGAGCTTCTCGATCTTGTGCCGAGCCAGCAGCGACGCGGCGTCATCCCGCCTGATGCCCTCCGGAGCCGTGATCAGCGGCATCGGGGTCATCACCTGGTGGACCCGCGTGGTCGCGTACTCCTCGGTGGGCAGGAAGAGCAGGTCGCGGTTCGTAACGATGCCGAGCAGCACGCCCTGCTCATCGACGACCGGAAGTCCGGAGACCCGGTACTGACCGCACAGCTCGTCCAGCTCGGCGACTGTGGCCCGGGGTCCGACGGTCAGCGGGTCATGGATCATCCCGGACTCGCTGCGCTTGACCATGTCGACCTGCATGGCCTGGTCGGCGATCGACAGGTTGCGGTGGAGCACGCCGATCCCACCCTGACGCGCCATGGCGATGGCCATCCGGGCCTCGGTGACCGTGTCCATGGCCGCCGACACGAGCGGGACGGCCAACGTGATCCCACGAGTGAGCATGGTGGTCGTGTTGACCTCTGAGGGCGTCACGTCCGTGTGGTCGGGCAGCAGGAGCACGTCGTCAAAGGTGAGCCCGGTGTTGCCGAACTTCGCCTCCGTAGCCTCACGGTCCGCTTGATCCACCTTTGTCTGCCCCTCTCCCGGCTGCTGGGATCAGGGTAGTCGCCGCCGGGCCGGCGTGATCAGGCGCGGGCGGTCGGGCAGGCGTTCGCGCCGGAAGCTTGTTCGCATCGTGCAAGGGCTGTGCAAGCTTGGCTGCCAGGCCTTCCGCGCCGGCGGAGGGCCGAGCACAATCGATGGTGAGCGGCTGGAACAACGCTGGGGCCCCAGACGTTGACGTGGATGGACGAATCGATCGGCTGCGCGCAGATCGATCTGGTTCCAGGAGGGAAGGACGAAGGTGAGAGGACCAGCCATGGCGGACGTGTCCCGGCTCCCCGGACCCAATGCGGACTTCTGGGACTGGCAGATCAAGGCCGCATGCCGGGGGTTGGACTCCTCCATGTTCTTCCACCCGGAGGGGGAGCGGGGCAGCGCGAAGGCCGCCCGCGAGCGAGCGGCCAAGGCGCTCTGCGCGACGTGCCCAGTCCTCGACCAGTGCCGGGCCCACGCCCTGCGAGTACGTGAGCCGTTCGGCGTGTGGGGCGGCCTCACCGAGGCCGATCGCGCGCTCATCTTCGAGGAGCAGCGCCGCGCCACCTCGCACACGTGACCAGCACAGAAGCGGGGGGG
>JBAVLA010000148.1:0-6353 GCA_049688595.1 Candidatus Nanopelagicales bacterium
GCCATGGACTCCGGTGACCCGGAAGCGGCACAGGAGATCATCGACTCTGAGCAGGCGCAACTGGCCTACTCAGACCTGACGGCGGCCACCTACAGGTTGGGGACCTTCATCACGAACGACGTGAACCGGGTCCTGGCCGCGGGCGCCCACGACGCCCAGCAACTGGCCTGGGCACTGGCCGCAGCCCTGGCGGTTGCCCTGCTCGCACCCTTGGTGTCCTACTTCGTCCTGCGCCGAAACGTGCTCGGGCCGATCAGCCGACTCAGGAAGCAGATGCGTGCCGCAGCCGCGGCAGGACGGCATGACACGGTCATCGAGCCGACCGGGCCAACCGAGCTGTACGACCTGGGCGCCGATGCGGAAGCGCTGCGCCGGGCGCTCGTGCACGAGATCGACCAGGCCAACGCTGCCCGGGGGGCCCTGGAGCAGGAAGGCCCGGTCGTCGACGCAATCCGCCGGGAGCTCGAAGCCCGCACGGACCCGCAGCCGATTGGCGTGCTCGTGGCCGGAGTCCTGCGCCCTGCGGAGGGAATGCTGGCCGGAGACTTCTGGGACCGCATCCCCCTGGCGGATGGGCGCACGGCGGCGGTCATCTGCGACGTCTCTGGGCACGGTCCGCGGGCGGGAATCGTGGCTATGCGCCTGAAGACCGCCGTCACGCTCGGGCTGATCTCCGGCCAGGACGTCCCCCAGGTCCTGCACCGTGCCAGTGACACGTTCGCCGACGAGCCGGGTCGGTTCGCCACGATGGTCGTGCTGACGGCCGATCCGGCTTCCGGGGAGCTGAGCTGGGTGAACGCCGGGCATCCGGCACCGCGGGTGGTGCGAGTCGGGGGCGCCATCGAGCACCTGGAGCCAACCGGGCCAATGGTGTCGTGGTTGGGTGGGGTCTGGACCACCGGGTCGACCCGGCTGGGTCCCGGGGACGTCTGCTTGGCCTTCACGGACGGGATCCTGGAGAGCCGGGACGCGTCCGGGGCGGAGCTGGGCGACGCCGAGCTGGATCAGCGCCTGCGCGTCGCAGCCGAGGGCACCTCCGACCCGCAGGAGGTCATCGCCCACGCCCTTGCCGGCGTCCGCCATCGCGCCGACGACCTGGGCCGCGATGACGTGACCGTCGTGGCCTTGCGCCTGGACCCGCGAGAGGGATCGCTGATCCCCACCCCCCGTCGATAGCGGCGTCCCGTCGGGGTCTACCCCGCCCCTGCGAATCCGTTCTGTCGCCAGGCCTCGTACACGACTACGGCCACTGCGTTCGACAGGTTCAGCGACCGGTTGCCGGGCGCCATCGGCAACCGCAGGCGCCGATGCTCCGGGAAGTCCGCCAGGACGTCGACCGGCAGCCCAGTGGGCTCCGGGCCGAACAGGAACACATCCCCAGCCCGCAGCGCCGTGCCTGAGGGTGCGGTGCCGGTCCGTGCGGATGTGGCCAGCCAGCGCCGGTCGGCCAGTGCGACCCGGGCGGCGGCCAAGCTCGCATGCACCGTGACCACAGCCATGTCGTGGTAGTCCAGACCCGCCCGACGCACCCGCGGCTCGTCCAGGACGAAG
Source organism: Candidatus Nanopelagicales bacterium (assembly GCA_049688595.1). GTDB lineage: Bacteria > Actinomycetota > Actinomycetes > S36-B12 > CAIYMF01 > Prado023. Next base: position 1,552 of record JBAVLA010000148.1, read on the forward strand.
CCCAGCGGCTCGACCAGGTGCAGCCGGCAGCCCGTGTTGGCGCACAGGCGGATCGCGTTGCCGGTGTTCTGGGGGATGCGCGGCTCGAACAGCACCACGTCGAACACGACTGGGATCCCGGACTCAGCCGCGCGTCGGGCTGACGATCGACCAGTCACGCAGGTTGCCCGTGCGGCTCTTGCCCTGGGAGTCGAAGAGGAAGGCGATGTCGGTCGTAGTGTTGTTCCACTTCGGGCCGGTCCGGGAGTAGAAGGCGCGCTTGTCACGTCGGCCGTCTGGGGCGATCCCGTTCTTGCCGTTGCCCGAGTAGACGACCACATAGTCATTGGCCTTCACCACCGAGCCCTTGGGGAAGAAGTAGGCATTCAGCGGCGAGGTGTCCTGGACCATCCAGCCCCCCAGCTTGATGTCCTTGGCCGAGCCGTTGAACACCATCACGAACTCCGCGTTCGCGTTGCGCTGCTCGCCCGGGCCGTTGGAGAGCACTTCGAGCTTCAGACGCTGCCCGGCGGCCTTCGAGGCCGCGCAGTGGCTGGGGTCGTAGAGGCCGATGCGCCGCTCTGACGCGCGCCAGGCGATCTTGAGGTACTCGCTGTTGTGCGACGCCTCACCGATGAACGGGAACGGGAACACCAGCCCACGGGCGAGCAGGCTCGGGGCGATGTCGACCCATTTGCCGCCGACTTTCTTGTGGACGGTCCGCTTGATCCGCCACACGCCGCCCGGGGCGTTGCCGGAGGAGGCCTTGCGACTGGCCAGGCGAACCTTGGTGCCCAACGGGAGGATCGCCGCGAGGGCCTTCGTGGCTCCCTTGCCGCCACACCACTTCGTCTCAGGCGCTTGGATGCCGATGATCCGCACGCGCTGCCGGGACCCGGAGGCCATGATCATGTCGAAGGTGTCCCCGTCGAGGACCTTGACCACTTCGCCGGTCTCGCGCCACTTCTCCTTGCTCGACTTGGCCTCAGCCGCGGGGCCGGCGCCGAGCATCAGCGCCATCACCAGTACGGACAGCAGGATGCGCCTCACGCGGCAGCACCCCCCTCACCGCGAGCCGCGGTCCGCCACGAAGCCTGGGTGAGGTGGGACTCCAGCGTCGAGATCCGCTTGCGCACCTTTCCCAACTGCTTGGCCAGCTTCTTGCGCGACTTCTCCGCGCTGGCGATCGACTTGCTCATCCTTCGGACCTCCGCCGCACGGGACGCGGCCGTGGCCCTCTGCCTGGACCGTTCCGCCGTCAGGGCAGCCACCCGCGCCGCCGCAGCAGTGCGGCGGGACTTGGCCCTGGCCTGCACGGAACGGGCCTGCCGGTGCGCGGAGTCCGCCAGGGCGAACGCCGCCTCCGACGCCTGCGCGCCGACATCGAGATCAGCAGCTGCCTCGTCGGCAAGCGCCCACCGGGCGTGCCCAGCCTTGGCCTCGACGGCCGCTGAGAGCCACCGGGCAAAGGCCTTGTCGTAGGCGGCCGACCCGGCCTTGGCCTTGCGCACCTTCTTCTCGGCGGCCTTTGCCCGCTTGGCCGTGGCGGTGTATCCCGACCAGGCGCGGTTGGCCTTCGAGCGCGCCCTGCCCAGGGCGGCACTGGCCGCCCTCGCCTCGCTGCGCGCGGACCTCACTGCCTTGTCAAGTCCGGCCAACCGCGATCGGGCCTTCGCATATGCCTTCGCTGCGGCCTTGCGCTCAGCGCGAGCGGCGCTCAGGTCCCGAGTGAGAGCCTTGACTCGAGACTTGGCTGCGGCGGCCTCGCGGGCGAGCCGATCCCGGGTCCTGGTCCGCGCAGAGACTTGCGAGGACTTCGTCCTCACCTGGGCCTGCAGGACGCGGGCCTTGCGGCCCAGCGCCTCGATCTCGTCAGAGACCTGCTGGTTGCCGGCCACGGACGCAGCGACCGGAATGCCTTGGGCGACGCCTGGGGCCCCAGCCACCGGGCCAGCCAACGGCCCAACAGCCACCATCACCGCCACGGATGCGACCAGGGCCGTCGCCACCAGACGCGCACGGGACCAGTCGAGGCCTGCCCCCCGACCGGCGCGGATCGCCGAGTCCATGGTCGATCAGTATTGCACCTCCCGAGCGTGGCCGGCGGGGCGTGCCGGTGTCGCGGACTGGACGCTACCGTGCTCGCGTGGATCCAGCCTGGCCCGCCAACGCACACGCCCTGGACGCCGAGCAGCTCCGCCTCGCGGCCGTGCGCCCGACCCCGTGGATCCTCCCCGCCGGGGGGATCGCGGTCGCCGGCTGCTTCCTGGCCTTCGCTCGGGGGGAGCAGGGACCAGGGCATCCCGGGGACCGCGGATGGGTCGCCGCCGCGGTCGTCGAATGCGCAACCGGGCGGACACTGGCATCCAACTGCCTGCCGTGCCGGGCCGGCGCCTCGTACGAAGCCGGACGGCTGGCCCTGCGGGAGGGGTCGTCGCTCGAGGCTGCGGTTGCGGAGCTTGAGGTGGCCCCCGACGTCCTGATGGTGGATGCCACCGGCCGGGACCATCCACGCAGAGCGGGCCTCGCCCTGCACCTCGGGGCGGTGCTGGGCCTGCCGTCGATAGGGGTGACGCACAGGCCGCTGATCGCCGAGGGACCCCAGCCGGGTGCCCAGCGGGGGGCGACTTCCCCGCTCCTGCTCGACGGCGAGGTCGTGGGCGCATGGGTGCGGACCCAGGTCGGCGTCCGGCCCCTGGCGGTGCACGCCGGCTGGCAGACCGACGCGGAGACGGCGATCGCGATCACCCTGGCCTGCACCGCCCTGGCGCGCACCCCCGAGCCGCTGCGTCGCGCGCGGGTGGCCGCCCGGACCACTCGCGCGTTCGCCGAGGGTCGCACGAGGCAGGAGTGGCGCGATCCGCTGGCGTGGGCGCCGTCCGCGCCACTCAGGTCAGTGCCGCCACCGCCCGGATGACGGCCACCACCCGGGCCACCTCATGAGTGCGAAGCACGTTCACCCGACCGAGCAGGGACATCAGGGCGAAGAACGACTCCGCGGTTCGGAACTCCTCCTCGAACAGGTCGAACGCGTGCGGCATCGCCTGGCAGACGGGCACCCCCAACTGGCGGAGCCGGAAAGAGTTGAGCAGCACCTGCGCCTGGTGACGCGCGCGGACGAGGGGGTCGGTCAGGTTCGCGTAGTAGAAGCCCAGACCGGGGTCGACGATCAGGTCTGCGACGCCGCGCGCGCGAGCCCGCTCGATGCGTTCGGCGAAGTGCTCGCATAGATCTGGAAGCGGGTCCCGGCCAAGGGTCACCTCGCCGATGTCTCGGACGTTGGCGTTGGGCACGAAGCACAGGATCACCGCTGCGCCGTGCTCGGCGGCGAGGTCGCAGATCCGATCTGCCTCCGCGGTACCGGTCAGGTTCACCACGGCTGCCCCAGCCCGCAGGCAGGCCCGGATCACGACCGGGCTGTAGGCCTCGACCGACGTGGGGACGCCCTCGGCGTCGAGCGACTCGATGACCGGCACGAGGGCCCTGATCTGGTCGGCATCGCCGATCCGACGCGCCCGAGCAGTCGTCGACTCAGCACCGATGTCGATCAGCCCAGCGCCCTGGGCGTGCATGATGCGTGCCCGCCGAATCGCAGAGCTGGTGGACACCGCCACGGAGTCGCGGTATGTGGAGTCCCGTGAGAGGTTCACCACGCCCATCACCAGGGGCTCGGCATCCAGATCGCGGCGCACGCCGGCGATCGTCACTGGATTGACGCCGTGATCCAGGGCGTCCCCGTGGGCAGCCACGAGGTCGGCCAGGGCTCGAAGGCTCAGCATCACTCCACCCGGTCTCGCACGTACCGCCCGAACAGGTAGCCGTCGTCCTCCACGAGTTGATGCAGCCGCATCCGGGTCAACACCGCCGGGCCCAGCGAACCCCGAGCTGGGGCGGCCACGAGGGTCGGCGAGAGCGTGAGGTCCACCTCGTCGAGGAGCCCGCCCCGAACCAGTTGCCGCAGCAGGTCCGGCCCGCCCTCGCAGGCGACCCTCGTCAACCCCCGCCCACCCAGTGCCCCGATTGCCCGCGCGACGTCGACCCGATCCTCCCCGACGACGACAACCTGGCATCCGTGAGCCGCAGCGTCGGCCCGCGCCCCTGGATCGCAGGACTCCACGGTGAGCAGGATCGGCGGCTCGTCGGACTCCGGGAACCTGACCGACGCCCAGTCGAACCGGCACGTGCCCGTCACTATCGCCAGGGTGGGCGCCGCCCGTTGGCCCCGACGGCGGCGCTCGGCCTGAGCCGCCGGCCTGGCCCGAACCGGCCGGTATCCCTCGACTCGGACCGTCTGCGACCCCACGAGGTAGGCATCGGCCAGCGAGCGTACGGCCGAGAACACTGCCCGGTCGGTAGGCGACGAGATCGAACCGGACAGCCCGTCCGGTCCGGTGACGCTGCCGTCGAGGGTCATGACCATGCATGCGCGCACCCAGGCCGGCTCCGGCCAGTCGTAGAGCCCGACGAGGTCTCCCGAGCTGATCGTCCGGGCCTGGGGGAGCAGCATGCGCACCCGGCCAACCTACTGGCTCGTCATCCACGCCGCGACTGGCCACCGCTGCCGGGGGAGGCAGCGCGGTGCGGGCAGCCGGGCCGGCGGGGTGCGGCCGGGCACACCGCCTCGCGGACGACACCAACGCGACAACTCCAGCAGCGGCTCGTAGACCACATGCCGGCCCATCGTGGCCGACCAGTACCACCCCGAGTAGTGCCGCTGCCCCTTGACCGAGCGAAACCGCCGCACCGGCCCGCCGGACACCACCACCGCCGGATCCAACCGATCCAAGCTGGCATCGATCAGTTCACCGTCATCGCCCCGGTAC
>JBAVLA010000149.1:0-6248 GCA_049688595.1 Candidatus Nanopelagicales bacterium
GTCGATGTCCCGCAGGTTGTGGAGGTTGGCGCCACGCACGGCCAGCTCCCCCGACGGCGCCCGCACCGACGGCTTCAGACGAGCCCGGTCGTCCAGATGTCGCCCGGTCAGCGTGCCGCTGGCCCGCAGCCCGTCGACGGTGCCCTCGAACACCACCTCGCCACCGGCCGTGCCGGCACCGGGGCCCAGGTCGACGACGTGGTCGGCGATCTCGATCGCCTCCGGCTTGTGCTCGACCACCAGGACGGTGTTGCCCTTGTCCCGCAGCCGGCGCAGCAGGTCGTTCATCCGCTGGATGTCGTGCGGGTGCAGCCCGATGGTCGGCTCGTCGAAGACGTAGGTGACGTCGGTGAGCGACGACCCGAGGTGACGGACCATCTTCGTGCGCTGCGCCTCCCCCCCCGACAGCGTCCCCGACGGACGATCGAGCGACAGGTAGCCCAGCCCGATCTCGGCAAACGAGTCGAGGTGGTGCTGCAGAGTCGTGAGCAACGGCGTCACCGAGGGCTCGTCGAGGCCCCGCACCCACTCGGCCAGGTCGCTGATCTGCATCGCGCACGCGTCAGCGATGTTGAGCCCCTGGATCTTCGAGGACCGCGCGCCCTCGGCCAACCGGGTGCCCTCGCACTCCGGACAGGTGGTGAACGTCACCGCCCGCTCGACGAACGCCCGGATGTGCGGCTGCATCGCCTCTGGATCCTTGGAAAGCATCGACCTGGAGATCTTCGGGATCAGTCCCTCGTAGGTGAGGTTGATCCCCTCGACCTTGATCTTGGTCGGCTCCCGGTAGAGGAAGTCGTGGAGCTCCCGCTTGGTGTAGTCGCGAATCGGCTTGTCCGGATCGAAGTAGCCGGTGCCGATGAAGATGCGGCCGTACCAGCCGTCCATGCTGTAGCCGGGGATCTTGAAGGGACCCTCGCGCAGCGACTTGGTGTCGTCGTACAGCTCCTTCAGGTCGAGGTCGGAAACGTTGCCCATGCCCTCGCAGCGTGGGCACATGCCGCCGGTGAGGGTGTAGGTCCGCTTCACCATCTTGCTGCCGGCGCCGCGGTCGACCTTGACCGCGCCTTGCCCCGTCACCGAAGGGACGTTGAACGAGTACGCGTTGGGGGAGCCGATGTGCGGCTGCCCGATCCGGCTGAACAGGAGGCGCAGCAGTGCGTTGGCGTCGGTCGCGGTGCCGAGCGTGGAGCGGACGTTCGCGCCCATCCGCTCCTGGTCGACGATGATAGCCGTGGTCAAGCCGTCCAGCAGGTCGACGTCGGGCCGGTCCAGCCTCGGCATGAATCCCTGCACGAAGGCGCTGTAGGTCTCGTTGATCATCCGCTGCGACTCCGCGGCGATCGTGCTGAACACGAGCGAGCTCTTGCCCGAGCCGGACACGCCGGTGAACACCGTCAGCCGGCGCTTCGGGATCTCGACGCTGACGTCCTTCAGGTTGTTCTCGCGCGCGCCGTGCACCCGGATCAGGCCGTGGCTGTCGGCGACGTGCAGCGCAGCGGCCTGAGGGTCAGTCCTCGTGGCCATGCTCATCGTGTCCATGGCGGTCAGGCTAGCTGCGGCTTCCCTGACCCGCGCCCCTCGACTGCGGATCGGCCCGGTCACCTGCGCGACGCATGACGGGATGCCCTGTCCAGCGGGCCCTGGCCGATCCAGCGCCCGGCTGGCGGCGACAACCGGCGGGTGCGATCGTTGCGCGCATGAGTGGTGCGACGACCCTGGACCGCGGAGCGTCCCGGCGATGAGGGCCAAGCTCCTCGCGTTCGGCCTGATCGAGATCGAGGGCCAGCAGTACGACTACGACGTCGTCATCGACCGCGGCGAGATCAGGAAGCGGCGCAAGGGCCCGTCCAAGCAGTACCGCGACCGATACGGCCACACGCCGCTGTCGATCGACGAGGAGATCCCGTGGCGGGGCAAGCAGCTGGTCGTCGGGACGGGCGCTGACGGCGCGTTGCCGATCATGGCCGAGGTCAGGGACGAGGCCGAGCGGCGCGGGGTCAAGATCGTCGCGGTGCCGACGAGGCAGGCGTGTGCGCTGATCGCCGACCTCGAGCCAGGCGCCGTCCAGGCGGTGCTTCACATAACCTGCTGAGTGCGGGCCGCGCTCCCCCAGCCCCGCAAACCAGATCACTAAACAAACTAGTGACTGCTATAGGGTATGGGCGTGGCCACCAACCCGTTCAAGCCCTCCTTCGGCGCCACTCCCCCACTCCTGGCCGGCCGGGAGGGCGACCTCGACCAGTTCCGCGAGAGCTTGATCGACGGCCCCGGAGCGCCCGGTCGAGCCACGATCTTCACCGGGGCGCGCGGGGTCGGCAAGACCGTGATGCTCACCGAGGCCGCGCAGGCAGCCGCCGCATCGGGATGGATCAGCGTCGACGTGACCGCAACCCGCGGCATGCTCGACCAGATCGTGGAGCAGGCCGAGGCCACGACTGCCCACCTCCGACCCACGCCCGGTCGTCGGATCACCGGGGTCGGTGCGTCTGGATGGTCAGTGCAGACCGCCCTGCCGCTGGAGCGCACCCCCGGATGGCGGACCCGGATGTCGGCGATCATGGACACCCTGGCCCAGCACGGAACTGGACTGCTGATCACGGTCGACGAGGTCCACCGACGCGGCATCGACGACCTGCGGGAGCTGGCCGCCGCCTACCAGCACTTCGTGCGCGAGGATCGCGAGATCGCCCTGGTCATGGCCGGCCTGCCCGCGGCGGTCTCGGACCTGCTCAATGACGAGGTGCTGACCTTCCTCCGACGTGCCGACATCCACCGCCTCCGCGACGTCCCCCTCGACGAGGTCCGGGAGGCGCTGCTGGTACCCATCCGCGCGGCCGGGCGGACCATCGACGAGGATGCGCTGGCCGCGGCGGCGCAGGCCACGAGGGGCTACCCGTTCCTGATCCAGCTGGTCGGCTACCAGATCTGGCGGCAGCACCCCGACGAGCCCGAGATCAGCCTCGAGGACGTGCAGATCGGGGCGGCGATCGCGCAGCGGCGGATGGCGGCCACCGTGCACGAGGCGAGCCTGGCCGATGCTTCCCGCATCGACCGGGCCTTCCTCACCGCCATGGCACGCAGCGACGGGCCGGTTCGAACCGCCGATGTCGCCCGGATCCTGGGCACCTCCAGCAACTACGCCAGCCAGTACCGGCTCCGGCTCATCGACGCTGGGCTCATCCAAGCAGCAGGGCACGGCTGGATCGACTTCGCAGTCCCCTACCTGCGTGAGTACCTGCGGGAGCACCCTGGGCCGGTCGAGCCGCGCTGACTGGTCGGCAGACCTGCCGGCATCGGGGCGGCCATCACCCCTCCCGCGCTGTCAGCCTGCCCGGGAGAACGCCGCGGCGCGTTCGAGCTGGTCGTCGGAGGGCCGGACGCCGGTGTGGAGGACGAACTGCTCGGCAGCTTGGAGGGCGATGGTCTCGGCGCCGCTGATGGTCGGCTTGCCCAGCTCGGTCGCGAGCCGGATGAGCGGGGTCTGGGATGAGAACGCGACGACGTCGAACACGACCTGCGCATGGTCGACCAGGTCCGGGTCGAAGGACAGCGGCGAGCGACACGCAGAGCGTGGTCGACTTGTTGATCGTGTCGGTGTTCGGCATCGCGACGCAGCTCAACCCTCGATGGCCAGCCAGTACCCGCGACCCGGCTGGCTGAGCAGGGACGTCGGCCGCGCCGGGTCCGGTTCGAGCTTGCGGCGAAGGAGGTTCACGTACTGGCGGACGTAGTTGCGCTGGTCGGCCACCCGGGACCCCCAGACCCGATCGAGCAGGTCCTCAGCGGTCACCGGGGCTCCCCCAGCGCGGGCCAGCACGGCAAGGACCGCCCACTCAGTGCTCGTCAGAGCCACCGGGGTGCCGTTGGCATCGGTGACCTCCTCCCGAGCCAGGTCCACCGCGAAGCTCGCCGTTCGCACGACCGCCCCCACCCCGGCACGCCGGGCCGCGGCCCGGATCCGCGCCAGCAGTTCGGGGAGGCCGAAGGGCTTGGTCATGTAGTCGTCGGCACCAGCATCCAGCGCAGCGACCTTGTCCGACTGGTCCCGGCGGGCTGAGAGCACGATCACCGGTCCTGCGTGGTGGTAGCGCAACTGGGGCAGGAGCGCAACGCCGTCGATGTCGGGCAGTCCGAGGTCGAGCAGGATGACGTCGTAGGGCATCGCCTGGACGGCGCGGAGCGCGGATCGCCCGTCGGCTGCGTCGAACACGCCGAAGCCCTGGGTGCGCAGCGCCACGGCCAGTGAGCGACGCAGCACGTGGTCGTCCTCGACGATCAGGATCCGCATCAGGCTGCCCCGTCCAGCCGGACCGTGACCGTCAGGCCACCGCCGGGAGTGGTGCCCCGTTGGATCCTCGCCCCGGTCAGCGCCGCAAGGCGCTCGACGATGAGCAGACCCATGCCATGCTGGTCCCGGCCAACGTCGATCGCTGCGGGAGCCAGTCCCGGTCCGTGGTCTACGACGGCTACGACTGCACCCGTTCCCTCGGCGTGGCAGGTGACCTCGACGGGGCTGTCGAGTGGGGTGTGCGCAAGCGCGTTCGCTACCAGGTTCGCGACGATCCGCTCGAGGAGCACCGGGTCAGTCGTCGCCAGCACCGGGCCGGGAGCGTCCTGAACCTGGAGCCGAGGGGAGGCGAAGTCTGCGACTGCACCGTCGACCACCAAGGCGATGTCGGTTGGCCGAGGTTCGACGCCGGCCACGCCAGCCTCGATCCGGGAGACGTCCAGCACTGCGCCGAGCACCTCGTCCAGCCGAAGGGCGGACTGCCGAAGCCCATCCAGCAGCTCGCGCCGGTCCTCCTCAGCCAGATCGTCGGAGAGGGCCAGCGCCTCGGCGGAGACCCGCATCCCGGCCAGGGGCGTGCGCAGGTCGTGGCCCACGGTCGCGAGCAGGGCGGCGCGCGCGGCGTCGACCTCAGCCAGTCGCGCCGACCGTTCCTGCTCGGCCACGAGCTGCTCGCTCTCCCAGGCCCGCACCGCAGCTGTCGCAAGGGCGGTCACGTATTCCGGGCTCGCCCCGAGCCGCTCGGACCCCCAGCCGACGACGCGCAGGGATGGGGCGACCTCGACGGTCAGGGCGGGAGCCCCGGTCCGTCTGGTGAGATCTGGGTCCGTCGACCGCAGCACCTGGCCATCCCTGGCGTTGACCAGCTCCGCGGCGTCGAGGTCCAGGGCGGTCACCAGCACCTGGAGGGCGTGCTTCGAGGAGGCTGCATCCGGGCGCAGGAGGTCGGCAAGCACGGCGGCACGCGCCGCTGCGGTCGCCGCGGCGCGCTCGGAGGCCAGCGCCACCTCGACCAGCGAGCTCGCCCCGACGGCAAGGACGAGGAAGACTGCCAGTGCGACCCAGTTCTCCTGAGCCTGGATGTGCAGGGTGCCGTACGGCGGGATGAGGAGCCAGTTGACCGCCAGGAAGGATGCAACAGCCGTGAGCGCAGCCATCTTCCGCCCGGCGAAGATCGAGACGACGACCACCTCGACCAAGACGATCAGCAGTACCTCGGCGAGGCCGACCGGTCGCATCGCCGCGGCCACGGCGAGCGTGCCGACGATCGCCCCGAGGGCGAGCAGCACAGCGACCGGGTCTCGGCGCCACCTGGCCGACGCAGACGCCGGCGCCCGAGGCCGCGACGCAGTCGGGCGCCCGAACCCGGCCGTCAGCCCGTCTGCCCCTTGGTGATGGCCACAGCGGGCCCAACGCTCGACGTGCTCACCATGATCTTGCGCGGCTTGGCGGCCTCGGCCATGGGCAAGGTGAGGGCCAGCACGCCGTCGGCGTAGGTCGCCTGGATGTTCTCCAGGTCGACGCCATCGCCCAATGTGAGCTGGCGGGCGTAGGTGCCGGTTACCCGCTCCTGGGCCAGCCATTCAGTTGCCTCGGCATTGGCCGTGCGCTGGGCCCGAACAGTCAGGACCCGGCCGTCCACATCTATGTCGATGGATCCGGGATCGACCCCCGGGAGGTCGCACAGCAGCCGCCAGTGGTCGCCCTCGCGGAACAGGTCGATCGGCATCGCCCGCATGGCTTGGCCAAGGTCGACAGCCGACGAGAACATGCGCTCCGCGAGACGGTCCAGGTCGCGGAATGGATCGAAACGACTTGTCACCACAAATCCACCTTCCTTGAAGCCCGTTGGTGGCCAGTGGCCACGCTAGCACCGCCCCTGTCACGATCAGGGCCCGTTCCGCAGGCGCCTTGCCCGCCGACACGGATGTGGACGCCCCTTCTGACCGGGTGGAAG
>JBAVLA010000150.1:0-38058 GCA_049688595.1 Candidatus Nanopelagicales bacterium
CTATGGGGTCGTCCAGGGCGCCAGGGACATCCGCGGCGGGGAGGAGCGCGGGACCCTCGAGGAGGTGCTCGCCGCCGGCCACGGGCGCGCAGCCGTGGTCCGGGACCGCGCCGTGGGATTCTCGGGGCTGGCCGCGCTCATCGGCCTCGGCCTGGGCCTGGGCGTCCAGGCCGGACTGGCCTTCGGTGACGAGTCGGACCTCGGCGGGTCGCTGATCACGATGGGGACCAGCGGCCTGCTCGCCGTCGTCGGATACGCACTGGGGATGCTGCTGTCGCAGCTCGCGGGTAGCGCGCGCGCCGCCTCGGGGATCGGTGCAGCCCTGATGTGCGGGCTGTACCTGGCCACCAACGTCGTCGACAGCCTCGGTCCCGCGGGTCCGGTCGTGCGCCTCATCTCGCCGTTCCACCACGCCAACGCCTCGCGCGCGCTCGTCCCGGGCCACGGGCTCGATCCGGTGGCGACCGCGGCGTTGCTCGGGATGGCCGTGTTCATGTTCGCGCTATCGGCGTGGGCGTTTGAACGTCGGGACTACGCCGCCCCATTGTGGCGGCGCCGTGAGTTAGCCCGCACCGATCAGGACGTGGTCGGGCCTGTGCTGGTTCCCCGGCGGATGCTTGGCTCGGTCGGGGCGGTGGCGGTCCGGCGCGGCGCAGTCGGGATGGCCGTGTGGGCGGGGTGCACCGCTGCGTTCGTCTGGATGTTCGCCGCCCTCCAGCCGGCGGTGATGGACGTCTGGGAGGAGTTCGAGTTCCTCGACGCGATGACCGGCGCCATCGGGACCACCTCGGCCGAGGCTGCCTATTGGTCCTACATCGGGGAGCTCGTCACGCCGGTTATCGCGGCCTACGTGATCACCCAGGCCTCGGGCTGGGTCGCGGACCTCGCCCAGGGCCGAGTTGAGATGACCCTCACCGGTCCGGTCACGTGGACGATGCTGGTGCGCGGCCGCCTGGTGGCAGCCACCGCTGGGGTCGCAGCGATCATCGCCGGATCGCTGGCGGGGCTGGCGGTCGGTGCTGCGGTGGTGGGCGGCACGATCGATCCGGTCGGCATGGCACGCATGGTGTCGATGGGCCTGCTGTTCGGGGCCGCGCTGGCGGCTGTGGCGGCGACCGCCGTCGCGGTGGTGCGCCGGCCTGTTGCGGTCACGGTCCTGGCCGTCCTCGTCGGGGCGTCGTACCTGGTCGCCTACCTGGTCCCGATGTTCGGCTGGCCGGACTGGCTCAACCGGATGTCGGTGTTCTGGGCGTTCGGCCACCCGTACCTGCGTTGGCCCCCGATCAGCGGGCTGGTCGTGCTGCTCGTCCTGGCCGTGGCCGGGGGCGTCGCCGCGGCCGCCCTGGCCGAGCGAACCCCCAAGGTGCCCTGACCGGCACGGCGTGAGGAGGCCATGACCTTGTCGAACACGCAGAGCTGGAGGGCGGCAGCCATCTCGCTCCTGGCCTGCCCCCACTGCCGGGGCACGCTTCAATGGGATGAGGCGACCACGGCGTACACGTGCGCGGCATGTGCGCGGTCGTACCCGGTGCGCGACGGGATCGCGCACTTCGTGGACATCGCGGAGCTCGGTCCCCAGGATCGGCGCTTCGCGCACCTGTACGACTGGTTCTCGTGGGTGTACGCCGCGTTCACCAGGGTCGGGTTCGCCCTCATCGGGACGTCGGAGGCGCGTGGCCGGTCCGAGGTCCTCGACCGGCTCGAGCCGCGGGGCGGCCGAGTGCTCGAGGTGTCCGTCGGGCCGGGCTCGAACCTGCCCTACCTGGTCGGCCGCCCCGACGTCGGTGAGGTCCACGCGCTGGACATCTCCATCGGCCAGTTGCGTCGGTGCCGGGCCCTGGTGCGCCGCCGAGGATGGGCGGTTCCGCTCTACCTGGCCAGCGCCGAGGCCCTCCCGTTCCAGGACGGGACCTTCGACGCCGTGCTGCACATCGGAGGCATCAACTTCTTCGACGACAAGGCTCAAGCCCTCGCGGAGATGGCGCGCGTCGCCAGGCCCGGGGTCCGGGTCGTGGTCGTCGACGAGAAGGAACGCGGCGCCCGGGCCTACGAACGCACCCTGCCCGGCTTCCGGAGGTCCTTCCGCGGCGGCCGGCCGGAGGTCAGCGCCCCGGTCGACGACATTCCCGAGGGGATGCTGCACGTGGCTGTCACGGATGTGTGGCGCGGCTGGTTCTACTGCCTGGAGTTCGTCACCCCGCCGCAGGCGGGGGAGGTCCCCAGATGAGCAGCGGCTCGAGATGCTCGTGGCACCCGGCGATCCTGCCGTTGGCGGTAGCGCCGTGGCCCGGCAGTGCCCGGCGTGCGAGCGCACCCAGATCGTCCAACCCGGGCCACGGACGGCGCGACGAGGTCCATCCCCGCCGGTTCGTGCGTCCCGGCCCACGTCGGAACGCAGGCCGGGACGCATCGGGTCAATCGGTCAGATGAACGAGGAGTCGTCGCCTGCGTCGTCCGTGTGGACCTCGCCACCCTGACTCCGGGACTTGTACCCCCGGGACTTGCGGTTGCGGTCGGCGCGCAGCCGCTTGCTGCTGTAGGCAGCGTCCCAGCTGGCCAGGCCGGACTCGGTGGCCTTCAACCAGTCGGCCTCGGCCTGCAGCTCGCCATCGAGCAGCTCAGGGGAGGCAGCGAAGGCCTGGGCCGCGCTGCGCAGCGAGGCCCCGGCGGCGCCGAAGTCGCCCTGGGCCAGCGCCTCCTCGCTGGCCCGCTTGGCCTTCTGGGCCTCCAGCATCAGCTTCTCGCGCTGGACGTCGGCCGAGGGCACCCGCCCGGCCGCGACGTCAGCCGGGACGACGTTGACCGACACCGGCAGGGTGACGGTGTGCTGCTCGAGTGCGGGCAGCTCGACGTAGGTCAGGGTCAGGTCGGCCGCCTTCGCCAGGCCCAGGGCGGCCATCGCCGGGACGGCCAGCTCGATGAGCAGGCGGCGCTCCTCGCCGGCGTAGAAGTCGCCGAGCTCGACCATGATGCCGCCAGCCACCGCGTGGCTGGGCAGGTCGTTGAGGATCCCGATCTGTGCGACGTCCGAGGTGGGGGCGACCAGCAGGCTGGCGGCCTGCACGGTCTTGCTCAGCAGGCCCTCGACCTCGCCGGTCAGGGCCGCGGCGGCCGAGTCGCCGTCGCGGGCGAACGAGTGGTTGCCGTTGCCTCCGGTGGCGATCTCAGCCAGGAGGCTCTCGTCGTAACCGTCGCCAATCCCGATCGTCGAGGTCGTGATGGACTGGGCGCCGCCGTTGGCCGCGACCTTGCGCAGCTGGGCGGGGTCGGTGATGCCGGAGTTGGCGTGCCCGTCGGAGAGCAGCACGATGGTCGCCCCAGCCGGCCCGCACACTCGACGGGCCTCCTGCAGGCCGCGCAGGTAGCCGCTGGACAGGTCGGTCATGCCGCGGGTGCCGATCGCAGCCACCGTGCGGGAGATGGACTCCCGGCCGAGGGCGCCGACCTTCCCGGCGGGGATGACCACCTCGACCTGGCTGTCGAAGGTGACCAGACCGAAGTGGTCGCGGTCGTCGAGGCGGGCGACCAGGTCGATGATGGCGCGCTTCGCGGCGTGCAGCCGGCCGCCGGACATCGAGCCGGACCGGTCCAGCACGATGATCGCGGTGTGCTCGGGGCGGGGCGCGCTGGGGTCCTCGGCCGCGGCCGGGGCCTTGAGGTCGAGCATGACGGTGACGGTGTCGGTGGCCTCGACTGCGACGAGGTCGACATCCAGGTGGGCGTTGACGTGCACGGGGCATCAGTCCTTCAGGGTGTGGCGGCCGGTCGGGTTCGTCGGCGCCGCAGGGGTGGTCGGTTGATGGGTCCATGGTGCGCGGCTGGTGTGACACATATCCGGGGCGATTGCGTCGACGACGATGTCCGATGGGAATCGTCGGCACGTGGCTCGTTCCGGGTTGTCGTCGCGCCCGTGGCCAGCGGATCAGCGCGTGGCCAGCTCGTGTCCGAACTCCGCGGCCAGCAGTACCCCGAGCAGTACCAGCAGCCCGCCGGCCAGGCGCAGCGCGGACCGATAGCGCCGATCATCCAGCTTGCGTCGGGCGCCTGATACCGTCACAGCCAGGATCACCTTCGACCCGACCAGCGCTGCGTAGAACCCCGCCACCAGGGCGACTGCGCCGCCTGCGCCACGTTGGTAGGTGGCCACGGTGAGCGGCCCCAGCGCCGTGGCCCATGCGATCCACGGGTGCGGGCTCGTGAGGTTCATGACCGACGCCCGGCGAAGAGTGGAGCCAGCCGGGAGCGAACCCCCAACGCCGGCGGGAAGGCTGGCATCGCGGGACTCGATGATCGTCTGCGCCCCCAGGAGGATCACGAACAACCCGCCGATCACACCCAGTAGCCCCAGCGCCTGCATGGGAAGCTGGTCCAGGACGATCAGAACCAGCGTCACAACGACCAGGTCGGTGATCAGCGGCGAAATCGCCGTGAGGACGCCAGCGCGCCAGCCCAAGCGCAGGGTCGCGGTGACCACGAGCAGCATCAGCGGCCCCGGGCTGATCCCGGCCGCGAAACCGATCGACAGGCCGAGCAGGAGGTCCCTCACGCCGCGCGCCGCGCTTCCCCCAGCCCTCTTGGTTCCCGTACCGCCGGCCTGCGCCGCGCGAGTCGTGGAAGGGGCACGGGAGCACCCTAGATCAGGCCCGCACCCAACAGATCAGACCCGCACCCAACCGCAGCGGGACTGCAGGGTGGTCGTCGCCTCAGCCCTCAGGTGGGCCCATCCCAACCAGCTCGCCCGGGGTCAGCTCGTGGTGGGGAGCCGACATCGTTGGGAGACCGGCCAGGCGCCACGCAGCGAAACCACCGACTACGTCCCCGGCTTGGCCGAACCCGAGATCGACGAGCGTTGCGGCCGCCAGACTCGACGAGTAGCCATGGTCGCACAGCACCAGCACCTCCTGGTCGAGGTCGGGGGCGTAGGGGCTTCGCCACGCGCCGTCGGGGGCCAGCCGCCACTCGAGCACGGTACGGGGGATGTGCAGCGACCCGGGGATGGCGCCGTCACGGTAGCGGTCGCCGGAGCACCGGATGTCGATAATGAGCGCACCGCGTGCGGCGGCCTCGTGGGCGTCGCGTGGCTCGAGTCGCCGGATCCGCTCCCGAGCTTGGGCGAGCATCTCGTGGAGCGTGCCCCATCTCGCTGTGGGGGACATGACTAGCATCATCCGCCGGCTGCCCACGCCTGTCCAGCGCGACCATTCACCCGAAGGCTCACCGGTGGAGTCACACCACCCACGCGTCGGCAGGTTCCACGAGTGCCACACCAACCTGTTCCGGGCCACGACGATCTGGGCGCCGAGGGCGTGGGGCTCCTTTGCGGGCCGGTACCGTGATCGGTCCGGGGTTGGCTGAACCTGTCGCGGGCAGGCCCGCAGGAGCTCGGGGGGTTGTGGTAGTCGCTTGTGACCACGACCCACCGAGTTCGCGGAGTCTCGGGCAGTCCTACCTGGGGGTGCCGCTCACACCCAGGCGCGGGCCCTGACCCCCCGTTCGGGGGCGGGGGCGGAGCCGGCCCGCAGGACGATCAGGTCCATGAGTGCCTCCGTTCGGGCTAGCGTGCGCGGGACGACCGGCACGTCAGCCCACTCGGCGGCTGTGACGATGCGGTCGCGCAGCACGCCATCGGCGACGACCAGCGGCACGACGACGAACGAGGTGCAGCCGTCCAGGCAGCGCATGAGCGTGATGATCCGACCGAGGGGGCGACCACCGTCGAGGTATGCGGCCCGCACCGCGCGGGCGCCGACCGCTCCGGCCAGTGATGCCGCGTGCCGACGGACCACTGCCTCGATCGCACCGGCCGCCCGCGCGTCGCGGGAGCCGGCAGCGGCCAGGACGATCCCGGTGCGCGGGCCGACCGTCAGGTCGGCCGTCAGCTCCGCGGCCGCCCGCATCAGGAGCGCGTGCACTCCGACCGGTTCGGCAGCCGCCACTGCGAGCTCGGGGGCGGTGGACCGCATCGCCGCCACGGCTAGCGGGACGTCGACGCGGGCGTGGTAGGCCGCGCCGATCAGCAGGGGAACGACGGTCGTGGCCCCCTCCCCGGCTGCGACCAGGGCGTGGGCGGACTCGACCGGGCTGGGCGAATGGTGGTCCAGGTATGCCGAACGCGCGGGGATCCCAGCGGCGGTCAGCCGCGCGCTCAGCGACTCGATGTCGCGCTCGTGCCGGGGGTCCGGCGATCCGTGGGCCAGCAGTGTCAGCATCAGGGCCATCCTTGCCCGGGCCGGCCCGTCTCAAACCTCGGCGAGCGGGGCGGTGGCAGCCCGGCTCGTGGGCGAACCCCATGCGGTGGGATAGCTGAGCGAGTCGGCCCCGTCGAGGACCTGACCCGGCCCGAGGGCTGCCAGCCCGCCGCGCAGGCTCACTACTTCGCCCACGACAGTGACCGCGGGACTGGGCAGCTGCGCTGCGTGGACCGCCTCGGCGATCATGCCAAGGGTGGCGGCCACCGTGCGCTGGCGCGGGGTCCAGCCGTCGCTGACCACCGCGACCGGCGTCTTCGGGTCGCGCCCGGCGGCGATGAGCTCCTCCGCCGTGCGGGCAAGCCCCGACAGGCCCATCAGGAGGACGAGCGTCGCGTCGGGGGGCGCCGACCTCGCTGCGGTCAGCGTGCTCGCAGCGCCGGAGTGAGCACTCGCGATGACCACTGAGGACGTGATCCCCCGATGGGTCACGGGTATCCCGGCGGCGGCGGGGACCGAGATCGCCGATGTGACCCCGGGCACCACGTCGACTGCAACCCCGTGCGCAAGGCAGTGCAGGGCCTCCTCGCCACCTCTTCCCAGCACGAACGGGTCGCCGCCCTTCAGTCGGACGACCACAAGCCCAGCGCGGGCGCGGTCGACCAGGATCCGGTTGATCTCGTCCTGCGGGATCGGGTGGTTGCCGGCAGTCTTCCCGACGTCGATCACCTCGACGTCGGGGGCGAGCTCGGTGAGCACGCCGACCGGGCCAAGCCGGTCCGCGACCACCACGTCGGCCCTGGCCAGCCACTGCCGGCCGGCGACAGTCAGCAGTCCCGGGTCGCCCGGTCCGCCACCGACGAGGACGACCCGCCCAGCACTGATCGCGGCGGGCGCGCCCCACACGTCCCCCCCCGCCTCCCACCCCGCCCCGATCAATCCAAGTTCGTTGGCCCCGAGGCTGGATCGATCCAAGTCCGCTGGCCGAGGAGGCCCGGGATCTTGGATCGATCCCGCGCGGGCGCCATACGGTGGACGGGTCCGACGCAGCGGGATTCGGCCGGTGTCCAGCAACTCGCTGATCGCGTCGCGGATCGCTCTGGCCCGACCCGGATCCCCGCCCCCGGACACCGCAACCTGAACGCCGTCCGGCCCCAGGGCGACAGCCGGTACATGCGCCGCCGACGCGTCCGCCCGGTCCGAGCGAATGCACCAGACGCCGAGCCGCTCGGCCCGGGCGGCGACCGCCGCGTCCGTGTCGACGTCCCCAGTGGCGGTCACCACGAGCCACCAGCGACCCGGGGGAGTGGGCACGACGGGCTCCTCCCCGTCGACGACCGCGTCTGCGCCCACGTCCTGCGACCTCGCCCCACGGGGCAGCCACGTGAGCGCCCGAGCAGTTGCCAGATCGGCGACTTCCTCGCACACGGTCGGGGCGATGACCGTCACGAGGGCGCCGGCTGCGAGCAGCCCCGCCACGCGGCGGGCCGCCACTGGCCCGCCCCCGATGACGAGCACCGGGCGATCGGCGAGGTCGAGGAGGAGCGGGTAGCGTCGCGGTGAGACCCGTCCCCGCGGTGAGACCCGTCCCCGCGGAGATCCCCTGCTCACGCGGCCACCACGCCAGCCGAGCGCGCCAGGCCAGCCGCGACAGTCGCGCCCGTCTGGTCGTCGATGAGCAGGAACGCCCCAGTGGCCCGAACGTGGGAGTAGGCGTCCAGCGGCACCGGCTCGGCCAGCTGGAGCTCCACGTCGCCGATGTCGTTCAGGCGCAGGGCGTCGACGTCGACCCGCTCGAGCGAGTCGACGTCCAGCCGGTCGGTGATCGCGGCCACTATCGCGCGGACCGTTCGCGTGCCCGCCCGAAGCAGAACCCGCTGACCCGAGACGATGGGCCGGTCGGACACGACCGTCACGGTGGCCGAGACCTCGCGGACTGCGCGCGGCGCTTCCCCCACCCCCGCGATCAGGTCGCCGCGGGACGCGTCTACGTCGTCGGCCAGGCGCAGGCTCACCGACTGCCCGGCCTGCGCCCACAGCAGCGGACCGTCGTACGTCTCGATGCCCACGACCGTGCTGCGCAGTCCGCTGGGCAGCACGGACACCTCGTCGCCCACGTGCACGGTGCCCGCCGCCACTCGACCGGCATAGGCCCGGTAGTCGTGGTGGTCCGGGTCCTGGGGCCGGATCACGAACTGGACCGGGAACCTCAGTGGCTCCTCGGCCGGGTCGCTGCTGACGGGCACGGACTCCAGATGCTCCAGCAGCGTCGGCCCCCCGTACCAGGGGGTACGGTCCGAGCGGGTCACGACGTTGTCCCCGGCCAGCGCGCTGATCGGGATGGCCACCACGTCCGCCACGCCGTGCGCGGTCGTATATGCGGCGAACTCGGCGGCGATCGCGTCGAACACGGGGCGCTCGAACTCGACGAGATCCATCTTGTTCACGACCAGCGCGACGTGCCGGATGCCCAGGAGGGCGCTGATCGCCGCGTGCCGGCGGGTCTGCTCGACGACGCCGTTGCGCGCGTCGACCAGGATCAGGGCCAGCTCAGCGGTGGACGCCCCCGTGACCATGTTGCGGGTGTACTGCACGTGCCCTGGCGTGTCGGCCAGGATGAACGACCGGTTCGGCGTGGCGAAGTACCGATAGGCCACGTCGATGGTGATCCCCTGCTCCCGCTCGGCCCGGAGGCCGTCGGTGAGCAGCGCCAGGTCCGGCGCGACGAGCCCGCGGTCGCGGCTGACGCGCTCGATCGCCTCCAACTGGTCGGCCAGGATCGACTTCGTGTCGTAGAGCAGCCGGCCCACGAGGGTGGACTTGCCGTCATCGACCGACCCGGCCGTGGCCAGGCGCAGCAGCTGGTGCGTCATCAGAAGTACCCCTCCCGCTTGCGATCCTCCATGGCGGCCTCGGACAGCCGGTCGTCAGCCCGAGTGGCCCCCCGCTCGGTGAGCCGGCTGGCGGCCACCTCGGCGATCACCTCGGCCACCGTCGTGGCGCTGGACTCGACTGCCCCGGTGCAGGACATGTCGCCGACCGTGCGGTAGCGCACCTGGCGCACCTCGACGGGCTCGTCCCGGCGTGGTCCGCCCCACTCGCCCGGGGTGAGCCACATCCCGGCGCGCCGGAAGACTGCCCGGTCGTGGGCGAAGTAGATGCTGGGGAGCTCGATCCCCTCGCGGTCGATGTAGCGCCACACGTCGCCCTCGGTCCAGTTCGACAGCGGGAACACCCTCACGTGCTCGCCGGGGGAGTGCCGGCCGTTGTAGAGGTCCCACAGCTCCGGCCGCTGCCGACGGGGATCCCACTCGCCGAACGCATCGCGCAGGCTGAAGATGCGCTCCTTGGCGCGGGCCTTCTCCTCGTCGCGCCGGCCGCCGCCGAACACCGCGTCGAACCGGTGCTCGGTGATCGTGTCCAGCAGCGGCACCGTCTGCAGCGGGTTGCGGGTCCCGTCGGGGCGCTCCCGGAGCACCCCGCGGTCGATCCAGTCCTGCACTCTGGCCACGACCAGTCGCGCGCCGGTTCGCGCGACGGTCGCGTCGCGGTACTCGAGGACTTCGGCGAAGTTGTGCCCGGTGTCGACGTGCATGAGTGGGAACGGGATCCGCGCGGGATGGAACGCCTTGATCGCCAGGTGCAGCATGACGACGGAATCCTTGCCGCCGCTGAACAGAAGCGCCGGCCGGTCGAACTCCCCGGCCACCTCGCGCATGATGTGGATCGACTCGCTCTCCAGTGCGCCCAGGTGGTCGACTGCCGTGGCCGTGGCCGTGGCCGTGGCCGTGGCGGGGACCGGGTGGGTCGGGGTCACGCTCGTGATGGTCATGTGTGCAGCCCGCATTCCGTCTTGGCCCGACCCGACCAGCGGCCGGCGCGGGGATCCTCTCCAGGGGACACCGCTCGCGTGCAGGGGGCGCAGCCGATCGAGGCGTATCCCTCCTGGCGCAGCGGGTTGAGCAGGACGTCGTTGACCTCGGCGTAGACCGCGACGTCCTCGTCGGTCCAGGCCGCCAGTGGGTTGACCTTCACCTTGCCGCGCTTGGCGTCCCACCCGATCACGTCGACGTCGGTCCGGGTCGGCGCGTCGACGCGACGCATCCCGGTGATCCACGCCGCGTACCTGGCCAGGCCGCGCTCGAGCGGCTCGACCTTCCGCAGGGCGCAGCAGCGGTCCGGGTCCCGGTCATGCAGCCGTGGTCCCTCGTCGGCATCCTGCTCGGCCACGGTGCGTCGCGGGGTGATCGCGATCAGCCGGATCGGGCGGGTCGCCTCGTACGCCGCGGCGGTCCCGACGGTCTCGGCGAAGTGGTAGCCGGTGTCGATGAAGAGCACGTCGATCTCGGGGACCACTTCGCTGGCCAGGTGCACGAGCACCTCGTCACCCATGCTCGAGGCCAGCACGAGGTTGCCGGCGAACGTGTCGTGGGCCCAGGCCAGCGCGACCCGAGCCTGGTCGACCGGGTCGCCGAAGCGGTCCACCAGCGAGGCGCCAGCGGCGGCCAGCGCCGGGTTGGCCGGTGCCGTGCGCAGCGGTGTTGCGGTCATGTGGAACCTCCTGCTTGGGCGGTGCTGACTGGGTGCGGGACGTGGGGCTGGATGCCGAGGAAGCGGATCGAGAAGCCCCTCAGGCAGCTCCGGCAGTACCAGTGGCCGGCGGTCGCGCCGAGGGGGCGCAGGTCCTCGTCGGCGCAGTAGGGGCAGCAGTAGGGTGCAACGCGCTCGCTCACGGCTTCACCATCCCCAGTTCGGCGGTCTCGTCGGGGCTGCTCACCGCAGGTCCTCCTCCTCGGCCCGGACCACCCACTGGGCGAACCCCTCGCCGTCGGAGTGCTGCGCCAGGTACCGGCCGGTCACTCGGT
This sequence comes from Candidatus Nanopelagicales bacterium, assembly GCA_049688595.1. GTDB lineage: Bacteria > Actinomycetota > Actinomycetes > S36-B12 > CAIYMF01 > Prado023. The sequence goes on from JBAVLA010000150.1 coordinate 11,054, forward strand.
CGACGAAGTCGGGCAGTTCCGCGGCCGTCACCTTCAGGGCGCGCAGCTTGCGGCCGAACCCGGCCGCGTGGCCCAGCGAGCCCCCCAGGTGCACCTGGAATCCCTCGACCGGGGTGCCGTCCGCGTCGGGGACGAGCATCCCCTTCAGGCCGATGTCGGCGACCTGGAACCGGGCGCACGAGTTGGGGCAGCCGTTGACGTGCACCGCCAACGGGGTCTCCAGCTCGGGCCGGCGCACCTCGATCGCCTCGATCAGCGTGCGCGCCGTGTCCTTGGTGTTGACGATGGCGAGCTTGCAGAACTCGATCCCGGTGCACGCCATCGTCGCCCGGCGGATCGGATGGGGATGGACCTGCAAGCCGACCTCGGCGAGCTCGTCAGCCAGCGCCTCGGCCCGGCCGCGCTCCACGTCGAGGATCACGAGCTTCTGCTGCGGGGTCAGCCGGATCCGACCCGAGCCGTAGGCGTCGGCCAGCTCCGCGATCCCAGCCAGGACCTCCCCGCTGATCCGACCCACGGTCGGGGCGGCGCCGACGTACACGCGACCATCCCGCTGCGGGTGGATGCCGACGTGGTCGCGCGCCCCGGCCTCGACCGGCAGCGGGGCTGGGCCGTCGGCCAGCTCGCGGTGCAGGTACTCGGTCTCCAGCACTTCGCGGAACCTGGCTGCTCCCCAGTCCGCGACGAGGAACTTCAGCCGCGCCCGGTTGCGCAGCCTGCGGTACCCGTAGTCTCGGAAGACCGAGATGATCCCGGCCCACACGTCGGGCACGTCGTCGAGGGACACCCAGGCCCCGAGCCGTTGGGCGAGCATCGGACTGGTGGACAGCCCCCCGCCGACCCAGACGTCGAAGCCTGGGCCGTGCTCGGGATGCACGACTCCCACGAACGACACGTCGTTTATCTCGTGGGCCACGTCCTGGCGGGGGGATCCCGAGATGGCCGTCTTGAACTTGCGCGGAAGGTTGGCGAACTCCGGGTCCCCGATGTAGCGGGCCACGATCGCCTCGATCGCGGGGGTGCCGTCGATGATCTCGTCGGCGGCAACGCCGGCCACGGGGGAGCCCAGGACCACCCGCGGGGTGTCGCCGCACGCCTCCGTCGAGCTCAGCCCGACGGCTTCGAGGCGTCGCCAGATCTCTGGGACGTCCCCGATGCCGATCCAGTGCAGCTGGATGTTCTGCCGGTCGGTGATGTCGGCCGTGCCCCGCGCGAACTCGGTCGAGATCCCGGCGATCACCCGTGCCTGCTCGCTGGTCAGCGCGCCGCCGTCCGAGCGGACTCGCAGCATGAAGAACTCGTCGTCGAGCTCCTCGGGGGGCAGGCTGGCGGTGCGTCCGCCGTCGATCCCGGGCCGACGCTGGGTGTACAGGCCCCACCAGCGCATCCGGCCGCGCAGGTCCTCGGCCGGGATGCTCGCGAAGCCCTGCTTGGAGTAGACGGCCTCGATCCGGGCCCGGACGTTCAAGCCGTCGTCCGCGGCCTTGAACGCCTCATTCGGATTCAGGGGTGTGGTGGAGCCCAGTGCCCACTGGCCCTGGTCGCGGGGTTCCCGCCCGGCTCGGCCGGTGGAGTGGGGCGTCCGCGCCTGGGGTGCCTCTTGCGGGGACTGGGTGGTGGTGTCGGGCACTGCGTTCTCCGTTTGGTTGGAGGACGCATGCGCTCAATGCAGGCGCGAGGGGCAGAAGCCCGGGCGCCTGATCGACCGCAGCGTCCGGGGGCGGAAGCGCGGGATCAGGCGCAACACATGCAGGAGCACATCAGGCACAGGTCGACGTGGTGGCGCACCGTGAGGATGCGCGTTCCGCGGACCGGGGCTGCCATGACGGCTAGCCTGCCCTAACGGGCAGGCACTTGTCCAGCGCTGTCCGAATGGTGAGACTTGTCGCGTCGTCGGCCGGGGGCGCCGGGCCTGCCCGTGTCCGCGTGCCCAGCCAGCGCTGCACAGGCCCTGTCTGGCGATAGCCTGTCCCCATGCCGCGGGCGATCAACCATGTCCTGACACCGGCCTCCAGCTATTTCGGGGTCCAGAACCAGCTGCTAGGCCTGATCGATGCGCAGCTGCCCGATCCCAAGCCGACACGCGGCCCGTACGTCGAGGGCGCAGTGAACTTCTGCCTGTTCATCCGACACCGGGCGGATGTCGTGATGAGCCATGGGGCCGCGGACAAGAGCTACCTGTGGACCCCTGATGGGCAGGGGCGGCGGTTCGCAAACGACCGCAAGCACCTGCTGGTACCCGGACAGTGGCTCAAGCGCCGGATCGTCGCCTCCAAGGCGATCACCCTGGGCCAGAACCAGATCCACGTCGTCGGCTGGCCGCGCCTCGACATGCTGCTCAACCAGGTCCCAGCGGCCCCTTCCCAGCGCGGCGCCGGGGACGCCAAGCCGCGCATCCTCTGGGCGCCCACCCACAACCGCCGCAAGCGGGGCGACACCGGCCGATCCACATCGAGCTTCCCGGCCTTCGAGGGCTATCTGCGCACGTTGTCCCGGTTCGCAACCGTCGACGTCTCCCTGCATCCCAGGAACCGGATCAGCAAGACCCCCACGGGCGCTTCGATGCCCAAGTCGGACATCGTGATCGCGGACTTCGGCACGACGGTGTACGAGGCCTGGGCGCTGGGCAAGCCCGTGATCTTCCCCAGGTGGCTGCTGGGCGACCGGATCGCCGAGTACCTGCCGGCCAGCGCCGAGGCCCATATCTTCACCGAGCGCATCGGGTACCACCCCGAGTCCTTCGACGAGCTGGTGGACATCGTCCGCTCCGGACCGGTCGTCACCCCGGACGTCCATGCCTTCCTGGACGACTACCTGGAGCCGGCCTACCTCGGATGCAGCAGCGCGCGGGTGGCCGAGCTGCTGCTGGAGCTGGCCAGCAGCTGACGCGCTGGCCGGACTCGTCGCGTCGGAGTTCCCGCGCGGCCGCCGTCACGGCAGCTTGCGCAGCGCCTGTCGGAGGCCCTTCGTGACCTTCTCGAGGACCTCCAGGCGCGCCACCATCTTGTCGTTGGCCGGGATGACGTGCCAGGGCGCGTCCTTCGACGACGTCCGCAGGACCATCTGGTCGACGGCCCGGACGTAGTCGGCCCACTTCTCGCGGTTGCGGTAGTCCTCCTCGGTGATCTTGTGGGCCTTCTCCGGGGTGTCCTCGCGCGCCTTGAAGCGGGCCAGCTGCTCCTCGGAGGAGATGTGCAGCCAGAACTTCGCGACGAAGAAGCCCCGCTCCGTGAGCTGGTCCTCGAAGTCGTTGATCTCGTCGTAGGCCCGCTGCCACTGGGCGGGCGTGGCGAAGCCCTCGATCCGCTCCACCAGGACCCGGCCGTACCACGTGCGGTCGTAGATCACGAAGCGCCCTGCGGGTGGCAGGTCGCGCCAGAACCGCCACAGGTAGTGGTACTTGCGCTCCTCCTCAGTCGGCGCGGCCGTGGAGATGACCCGGTAGTCGCCGGCCTCGAGGGCCTGCGTGATCCGGCGGATGGCCCCGCCCTTGCCGGCCGCGTCCCAGCCCTCGAAGGCCAGCACCGAGGACAGCCCACGGGCGCGGGCCTGCAGGGCGAGCTGGTGGAGGTTGCGCTGCAGGCCGTTGAGCTCCTTTGCGTACTCGGCCTGGTCGATCGTGCGGGACAGGTCGACCGTGTCGAGCACGGTGGCCTGTCGTTCGCCCGGGGCGAACAGCTGTTCGCTGACGGCCACACCGACGGGGGGCTTCTCGGCCAGCCGGGCGGTCATCGCGTTGAGGATCGTCCGGCAGACGGCCACGTCGCGGTACCGGGCGTCCGTCGCCTCGACGACCGACCAGGGGGCGCCCGCGACCGACGTGCGTCGCAACAGCTTCTCGACCTTCGCGTTGCTCTCGTCAAGTGCCTGCAGGATGGCCCAGTCGCGCTGGTCGACCCGCCAGCCCTCCTCGGCGCCCCGCTCGGCCTTCTTGAAGCGCTTGCGCTGCACGTCGAGGGGCGTGTGCAGGAAGATCTTGATGATCAGCATGCCGTCGGCCACGAGCTCGTCCTGCAGCTCCTCGAGGTGGTCCAGCGCGCGCTCGTAGTCCTCGTCGGACAACTCCCCGCTGAGGTTCTCGTGCAGCAGCCGCATGATCCCGCCCGCCATGATCGAGACGCGCCCCTTGGGTGGCATGTCGCGCCACACGCGCCAGTAGCGCGGACGCATCGACTCCTCCGCCGAGAGCGGGCCAAGGACGTGGGTCTGGATGTAGCGGGCGTCCATCCATTCGTTGACCCGGTTGACCACAGCGTTGGCAGCCACCCGGTCGTCCCCGGCGACGAACAGCAGCACGCCGAAGTCGGCGGTCTGCAGGTCGTACTGGGCGTTGATCAGGTCGACGCGCAACTGTGGCACCACGGCGCTGAAATCGTCCTTGGACAGCTTGTTGCCCACCTCGGATGCCTCGAGCATGCCGCACCTCCCGAACGGATCGCCTTCCTGTTGGGAACGTACCCCGTAATGGCCGGTGATGGCCGCCCGCGCGGGCACCGCCCAGGCTGGTGCCGGCTAGGAGTCCTCTCCGGCCCGCCGGTCCTCCTCGTACGCGGCCACGGCAGTGGGCAGGGTCGGGTAGACCTGGTCGCGCCCGACCACGTCGAGTATCCCGGCCCGGTCCAGCAGCTCTGCCAGTTCGACGTGCACCCGGGCCAGGGCGACGTCGATGCCCTTTCCGTGCAGTTCGCGCACGAGGGACTCCAGGGCCTGCACGGCCGTGGAGTCGGCGTCCACATTGGCCTCGCAGTTGAGCAGGACGCGGCGCACGTCGAGGCCGGCGTCCTGCTGGGCCTGCACGGTGTTGAGCACTCGGACCCGGAAGTCCTCGGCGTTGGCGAAGAACAACGGGGAGTCGTAGCGGAAGACCATGAGGCCCTCGACCTGGATGGCCTGCGGGTACTCGCCGATGTCGTGCATGCCGGCCATGCCCGGCACCTTGCCCAGGACTGCCGCGTGCGGGCGAGCCACCCTGGCCAGCATCGCCACTACCGACAGGAGCACCGCGAACCCCACCCCGACCAGGAGGTCGAGGGTCAGGACGGCCACGAATGCGGCGATGCCGAGCCAGAACTCGGCGCGGCGGAAGTGCCACAGCCAGCGGAACTCCGCGAAGTCCACGATGCGCAGGGCGGCGAACACGACCAGCCCGCCGAGGGCCGCCATCGGGAAGTCGGCCAGCACCGGCCCGGCAAAGGCCAGGACGCACACGACGGTCGCCGCGGTGACCAGGCCGTATGCCGGCGTGCGTGCCTGGGAGACCTCCGCGAGAGCGGTCCGGCTGCCGCTGCTGGACACCGGGAAGCCGCCGGTGATGCCGGTCGCCAGGTTCGCGATCCCCAGGGCGCGCAGCTCGGCGTCGGAGTTGATCTCCTCGCCCGGATCAGCGAATGCGCGGGCGGTCAGCGTGTTGTCGGTGAACGCCACGACCGCGATGCCGATCGCGGGACCCAGGATCGCGACGATCCCGGATTCGTCCATCAGCGGACCCGGATGGGGCAGGCTCAGCCCGGGCAGTCCCGTGGGGACTTCCCCGACGACGCGCACACCCTGCTCCTCGAGGCCGAACAGGACTGTGACGAAGGTCGCGCCAAGCACGGCCAGCAGGGGCCACGGCAGCCGGGGGGCACTGGCCGTGCCCACCACGAGCACCGCGATCACGCCAACACCGAGCAGCGCCGTGGCGGGGTTGGCGTTGCCCAGCTGGCTCACGGCTGAGGCGATCTGCGTCAGGGGCGACCCGCCGGTCACGGTGACGCCGAGGAGCTTGCCCAGCTGGCCGGCGATCATGATGACGGCGACTCCGGCGAGATAGCCGATCAGGACCGGCCGGCTGAGCAGTGCCGCGACGAATCCGAGCCGGAGGCATCCGGCCACGAGGCAGGCAGTCCCCACGACGAGTGCGCAGATCCCGGCCATGGCGGCGTAGGTCGCCGGGTCGCCGGCGGAAAGGGGGGCCAGTGCCGCCGCTGTCATGATCGCCGTGGTGGACTCCGGCCCGACCGACAGGAGGCGGGACGTGCCGGCGAATGCGTAGATGACCAGCGGCGCCAGGCAGGACCACAGGCCGACGACGGGGTCGAGCCCGGCCAGCGTGGCGTAGGCCATGACCTGGGGAACGAGATAGGCAGCAACGCCCAGTCCCGCGAACACGTCCGGACGAAGGCAGGACCGGTCGAAGCGGCGCACGCGCAGCACGTTGTATGCCACCGGGCGGGCGTTCGCCGTCATGGCCCCAGTGTGCTGCGGGCACCGGGCGTGATGCCGGGCTGGGCGGGAGGCCCACGTCGGGCGTGGGCCGGTTGCGTGCGGCGGGTGCCGCCCTACGCTGTGGGCATGTTCGGCTTCCCCCGCCGCGCGTCGGTGACGGCGCCGAGCGCTCCGACGCAGGTCCAGGGTGCCCCGGGGGATGCCGGGCGCCCGACAGAGGCCCTCGAATGGGCCGCGGTCCTGCGATTGCCTCGCTCGGGCTCGGGCGAGCCCGCGCGCACGCAGGTCCTCGCCGCGCCCGTGGTCGCTGACGTCGATGCGTCCAGCGCCACGCAGGTGCTGAGCAGGGAACCGGCCGGGCAGACCAGCGAACCGGCCGGGCCGCCGACCCGCGAAGTGGCCAGCCGGCAGGTGGCGGCCGAGATCGGCATGTACGCCGGGGCGGGTCTGGCGATGCTGGCGATCGCGACCGTAGGCGTGCGCGGCTGGCCGCAGTGGAACGTGGCCGCTCGCGGCGCCAGCGTCGGGATGCTGGCGGTGGCCCTGCTGGCGGCTGGCCTGTACGTGCGGCTCCCCAGGGCGCGGGAGATCACGGCGCAGCGCCGTCGCGCGGTCTCGACGATGCTCACCAGCGGGGTGGCGGTGGCCGTGGTCGCGGCGACGACTGCCGTGGGGTCAGGCGTCGCCGGGTCAGTGCGGGTGGGAATTCCGGGGGGGCCGGGCGGAGTCTCGGCCTGGGCGGCCGCCATCGCGGCTTTGTCTGCCCTCGGCGCAATCCTTGTGAACCTGGTCGCACGCACGCCATTCTCGGAGTCGGCCCTGCTCGCGGCGCTGGCATGGGCGATCTGGCTCCTGGTCCCCGCCGGCCCGGCGGCCTGGGCCTGCCTGCTGGGGGTCGGGGTGGTCTGGGCCCTCGTCGGGATGCGGCTGGCCTGCGGCCACCGGTCCGCTGCCGTGGCGGGTGTGTCGCTGGCCCTGGCTGCATCGGTGAGCCTGGCCGGGGGACCCTGGGGATGGCCTGCCCGCGCGCTGTTGGCCGCTGCGGCGATCGGTGGGCTTGCTGCGTTCCTGCGGGGGCGAGCCAACTCCTGGCTCGCGATGGGCGCTGCGGCAGCGGCGGCGCTGGCTGGGACGGTCGCTGGCGACGTCCTCGGTCCAGCCGTGGCCCTGCTGCTGGGCGGCCTGGCGACGATGTCGGTGTCCTGGATCGCATTGCGCGGGGCGAGCAGGCAACTGCGTGGGGGCGCTGCCCCGCCGCACCCGACGGGCGACGGGTTGGGCGGCCAATGGTGAAGGGCCCCGAACCTGGTGGGATCGGGGCCCTTCGGGAAGGTCGTTGAGGACCCTGTGGTCAGAGGGGGCGGACCTGGTCGGCCTGCGGTCCCTTCTGACCCTGCGTGACCTCGAACTCAACGCGCTGCTCCTCCTCGAGCGTGCGGTAGCCGCTCGACTGGATCGCGCTGTAGTGAACGAAGACGTCCGCGGAGCCGTCGTCCGGGGCGATGAAGCCGTACCCCTTCTCCGCATTGAACCACTTGACGGTGCCCTGTGCCATGTTGCGTTGTACTCCTCGTACAGGTGTGAATAGAGCTGCTGCACGAACGTCTGCGTTCATCAGCGGTCACACCGTACCTCACGACCGTGCGGATCTGAACACACCCCGACCGTTCGGCGCGCTGACTTGACCGCATCGACCCACGCCCTCGCCGAGTCGCGGGCCGCGACGCGTCACGGACAGGGTCGCCAAGGGCTGACGACTCCGCGGCTCCGGACTTCGCCTGACCCACTCGCCGGGGTCAGCTCGGCAACCTCGGCTCCCGGCTTCAGGCCTCAAGGAGTCTGCCGGGCACCCAAAGGGGGCCAACGCCGCCCAGCGTCGATCGGCGGCCAGGCTGGAGTCGGATGGTTCGGCGTGCGCCGTTGGTCCCGAAGGGCGGGCCTTCCTTCCTGCTGTGGACGGGTCTTGCTGCGGCATCTGCAGATCTGCTCGCCGGGGACACTTGTGACGCTGTCCGACATATCGGTCGTGCGGGACACGGTGCGACAGGTGGTGGACGACGCGGACCGGCCAACGGGGGGGTGCCCATGAATGTCCTGGAACTGCTGTTCACCGCCGTCGAAGCCGATCGGAGGCTTGCCGACATGGAGGCCCGTCTCGGGCCGGATCATCCGGGGATAGCGGTCGTCCTGACCAACCTCGCCAACGAGATCGCCGGTTCTGACCCGTACGACCCACGTGCGTCGCTGACCCGCCCTATGTATGTGCGCGCGATCGAGATCCTTGAGCGAGCCTACGGCCGATACGATCCTGCGTTGGTCCCGGTCCTGATGAATCTTGGGACTGTCGAGTGCCTGGCGGAGCAGTGGTGGGCAGCCGAGTTCACGTACGTCCGCGCGGTGGAGGTCATCGCCCGCTGCCGGGGCGTTGACGACCCCGGCGTGGCGGACGCCCTGCGGGGAATCGTCTGCGCCCGGGAGAACTACTGGGAGCGAGACCCAGTCTCGGCCGTGGGGCTGTACGAAGCGGAGCTGGCACTCCTCGAGGGCGCCCTCGGGCCGGATCACCCGTTCGTCATCGAGACCTTGGAGGAGCTCGCGGTTGTCGGGCTGGACGTTCCCATGGATGAGGAGGACCTCGACGATGAGGAGGACCTCGACGCCCTTGGTGACGACCTCGACAGTGTCGACGACGACCCTGCCGACCAGGGCGACCCGCGCGACGAGGAGCCTCGGCTCTGGATCGGAGCCCCGACAGATCTGCTCCGGGGGGCGCAGATGTTCGAGCGCTCACTGGAGGCCAAGAGGCGCGTCTACGGCCCTGGCAGCGGCGAGGTGGCAGAGGCCCTGGCAGACCTGTCTGGCCTGTATCGCGGACTGGGCGAGGTGGAGCGGGCTGACGCGCTCTGGGTCGAGGCGCTGTCCATCGACGGGCCGACCCGCGACGAGGACTGGGAGGATGGATCAAGTCCGTCCCTGAGCGACGTGTCGGCCGAGATGCTGCACCCAGGCGACGTTTCGTGGTCCACGCCCATGCGCGGACGAGCCGCGGCCAGCCCCAACCGTCGGCTCGTGATCGGCATGCTGCCAGGACCCCTGGCGTGGACTGCCCGGCTGACTCGCCGGCGCCGACGCGCGGACGAGTTGTCGGCTGAAGCCTTCGTGGACCGCTACGTGCGCACTGCTGTCCCGCGGGCGTGCGTGCGGCACCCCCAGCGCCGAGCCGCTTGGGACCCGTGGGAGAGCGCGACGGTGGGTTCCCTGATCATCTGTGCGTTTCTTCTTCTGATGGGGATCGGCATCTACTTCCTCCCCGACGGATCAGGCGGTGAGCCGTTCGGCCGGTGGGTGGGCGGGTGTGCGATTGGCTGCACCGCGCTGTTCCCGGTCTTCTGGCTGATGATCTACCTCGACCAGCCGAGGGGCCGCCGCAGCTGGTGAGACTCCGGCGGCGCAGGTGGTCCTGCCCTTGTCCCGGACCTCGCCACCATCGACGTGAGTGAGATGGATCGCCGGCTGGCAGATCCTCACCCGCGATGATGCGACGCTCGAGTTCTTCCCACAGGTCGCGGTCCGGCATGGCAAGGGTGACAGGTACGGCGCCAGCCCCTGACCTCAGCGCAACTCGCGCACCTGGTCGAGCGGGCCTACCGGGCCGCCGGGATCGACTCCCACCGCCCCACCGGGGCCCTGGTCCGCCCTGCGGCACACGTTCGCCACCCAGCCTGCTGGAGAACGGCGCCACCCGGTGACGCAGAGAGCCTTCTCGGGCGGTAGGTGGGCTGCGTCCGACTCGCTCCGCTCCGCTCCCCCACGCCGCCGCCCAGCCCCCGGACGTCTTCGATCAGGCGGTGTCTGCGTGTATCGCGCGGTCACGCCGAGTGGGGATGAAGGCCGTTCGCGGCCACTCGGGCTTGGCGGTCGAGCCGTTCGGCAGCTGGCCGGACGCTCCCGCAAGGGGGTCGCCCCCGGGCCCGTTCCCCTGATCACAGCGCTTCAGCCAAGCTGTAGGTGAGCCACCCCCCGTCGAGGTTGACCACGTCGTAGCCCAGCTGCGTGAGCAGCCGGGCGGCCGTGTGGCCGCGCTGCCCCACCTGGCAGTAGACCGCCACGGGGCGAGGCTTCCCTGATGAGTCTCGGGGTATCTCGGTGTGTCGCTTGCGCAGTTCGTCGACGCTGAGGTTGATCGAACCCGGGATGTGGCCGCGCCGGTGCTCGCCCGCGGTCCGGACGTCCACCAAAAACCGGTCTGTCGAGTCGATCTGGTCCCAGCCGATGATTCGGGTCGTCCCGGTCATGACGTTGTCGGCGACGTAGCCGATCTGGTTTATCGGGTCCTTCGCCGAGCCGTAGGGCGGTGCGTATGCCAGCTCCAGGTCGGCCAGCATGTCGGCTGTTATCCCACCGGTGATCGCGGTTGCCAGCACGTCGATCCGCTTGTCCGTGCCGGAACCGCCCACGCCCTGGGCGCCGAGGATCCTCCCGTCGGTCGGGTCGAACAGGAGCTTGAGGCTGATCCGCTCGGCGCCCGGGTAGTAGCCGGCATGCGATCCGGGGTGCGTGTGGACGGCGGCGTACTGGCGCCCCGATGCCTTCAGCCGCTTCTCGTTGACGCCGGTCACGGCGACGGTCAGGTCGAACACCTTGACGATCGCGGTCCCGAGCACGCCGCCGAAATGGATCTTGCGGCCCGCGATGGCGTCGGCGACGAGCCGGCCCTGCCGGTTGGCCGAGTTGGCCAGCGGGACCAGCGTGGGCTCCCCGGTGGTCGCGTCGGACTTGTCGACGGCATCGCCGACGGCGAAGATGCTGGGATCCGATGTCCGCATCGACTCGTCGACCTTGATCCCGCCGCGCGGCCCGAGCGCGAGGCCGGCTGCCTTCGCCAGGGTCACGTCGGGGCGCACCCCGATGCTCATGATCACGATGTCAGCGTCGATCTCGCGGCCATCGGAGAGCACGACTGTGTCGGGGCGCACCGCCGTGACCTGAACGCCGAGTGCCAGTTGCACCCCGTGGCGGCGCAGCTCTGCGGCGACGATCGCGGCCATCTCCGGGTCGAGCGGGGCCATCACCTGCGTGCCCAGCTCCACGACCGTGACGTCGAGCCCCCGCTCGCGCAGGCTCTCGGCCATCTCCAGGCCGATGAACCCTCCCCCGACGATCACTGCGGACAGCGCGGCCTCGCCGACGGCCTCCTCGCTGGAGTCCTCGGCTGCCAGCAGGGCATCGACGCGCCCCTTGATCTGGTCGGTGTCCTCGATCGTGCGCAGGGTCAGCGCGCGCTCAACTCCCGGGATCGGCGGGACGATCGGGGACGCTCCGGGGGACAGCACGAGGTGGTCGTAGGCCTCGGTGTAGATCTCGCCGGTGGTCAGGTCGCGCACGGTGACGGTCCTGGCCTGAGGGCTGATGGCGGTGACCTCTGAGTGCACCCGCACGTCGAGTCCGAACCGGGTGTTCAGGCTCTTGGGGGTCTGCAGCAGCAGTGCCCTCCGGTCGGCGATCGTCCCACCGATGTAGTAGGGCAAGCCGCAGTTCGCGAACGACACGTACCCGCTGCGCTCCAGCACGACGATCTCGTGGGACTCGTCGAGGCGGCGGAGGCGGGTGGCGGCGGAGGCTCCGCCGGCGACGCCGCCGACGATGATGGTCTTCATTGGGCTCCTCTGTCTGCTTCCGGGGTTGGTCCAGGGCGGTTCGGATACCCCCTAGGGTATATGTCCCGAGGTGCCATGGCGAGCCGGAGCACCCCGTGCCGCCGTCGACGCTACTGGCGCCGAGCATGGAAAGCACCGCCACAGGGGCATCTCGACGCCACTGCGCTACCGCCGCGCCGGCTCCCGCGGACACCCAGGACAGGGCCTAGTCTGGGCCGCGTGCTGATCGGTCACCTCATCATCGGCGGTCTGCGGTCCTTCGAGGCGCGACCGCAGCGCGTGGCGCTGGCGCCGCTGACGCTCGTGTTCGGGCCGAACTCGGCGGGGAAGTCGAGCCTTCTGTCGGTCCTGCCGATGCTCGCGCAGACAGCCGCTCGGCCCGACGTCCTGACGATGTCCGGCGACCTGGTCGAGGGCGGGACCTTCCGGATGGCCGTCCACAAGCACGACACCGCCACCCCAGTGACTCTGGGCTTCGGCTGGACCTCGGCCCAGGGCGCGGCCCGCGAGTCCGCCATCTCCTTCCGGTGGGATCCGGCGCGCCGGGCGGCCGTCCGTTCGCACACGGAGTTGCGTGACGGTGCGGACCGGGGCGCGCTCCAGGGGCCGCGGCCGTGGGGCGACCAGCCGGGCGTGGCCATCTTCGACCGGGTCACCGAGGAGTTCTGGGCGACGTTGGACAAGGTCCACTTCGTGGGCCCCATGCGCGCCCGCACGGAGCGCATGACGCCGGTCGGCCAGGGCATGGTGGACTACGTCGGACCTGAGGGCGAGGAGATGGCGGCGGTCCTGCACGCCCGACCCGATCTGGTCGTGCAGGTCAACTCATGGTGCGATCGGCTCGGGCTCGGCTACCAGGTGCGCATGCTCGACCCGGTCAGCCCGGAGATCGTGAAGACGACCGGGGAGCTGGCCGTGCTCGCGCTGGAGGACATCCGCCAGGATCCGCCCGTGCTGGTGTCCGCGCGCGGGGTGGGCTACGGCATCGGGCAGCTGCTGCCGATCATCGTCCAGTCGCTGCTGTCACGCGGCGGCCTGATCCTGGTCGAGCAGCCGGAGGTGCACCTGCATCCACGGCTCCAGTCGGCGGTCGGCGACCTGCTGATCGACACGGCTGCGTCCGGGCGGGCCCAGCTGCTGGTGGAGACCCACTCGGAGCACCTGGTCCTGCGCCTGCTGCGCCGGGTGCGCGAAGGGGTGCTGGACCCCGAGGACCTCGCGATCCTGTACGTGGACCTCGACGACGACGGGGCGGCCTTCGTGCGGCGGCTGGAGGTGGACCGGGAGGGCGACCTGGTCTACGGGTGGCCGGGCGGCTTCTTCGACGAGAGGCTGGGGGAGGTCCTCGGCCGAACTCCGTCGGGCGCCGCCGGGTCCCGACCATGACGGACAAGGCGACGCTTCCGCGGCGGACCGTGTTCGGCGTCGGCATCTCGCCATCGGCCCTTGCGGAGCGATCCGACGATCCGGCCCTGCGGCGCGCCATCCACGAGAAGCTGCTCGAGGACCTGGCCGTGCACGGTCGCCTCGTGTTCACCTGCCAGGAGCACCAGGACAGGTTCGTCGAGTCAGTGGGCGGGCTGCCCACCTCGCTGGCAAAGGCGTGGGAGGTCATGCTGTCGAGCAAGAAGATCCACGTCGGGATCACCCAGCCGCCGCTCCAGCAGGAGCTCGGCGACATGGACGACCCGCACCAGATCGACGAGCAGCTCTGCGATGACCTGGAGCTGGTCCTCGTGGAGGCCGACCAGGCTGCACGTCTCGGCGTGGCCGAGGACGAGTTCTCCGCGACGACGCCGTCCGGGCTGGTGGAGATCGGCCGGATCACGACGGCGGGCCGCACGACGGTCCTGCTAGCCGCCCGGGAGGTGCTCGACGCACCCCTGCGGGAGGGCCTCGACCGCGAGGTCGAGTGGACCGAGCGATTCGGGCCACTGTGCCGGGACGCCAAGCCGATCGTCATCTACGACCGGTACGTCGGTCAGCAGACCGTCCGCCGGTACCTCCACGGCCAAGGTGGCGGCGATGGCTTGACCTGGTTCCTCGCCCGGGCCGGGTCGCTGCCCGGCCGCAGGGTCCGGATCATCACCGCCGTCACCGCCCAGGCCGCTGGCGGGGTGCGCTTCGACGAGGAGGCCATAGTCGCCGGCTTCGGGAAGCTGATGGACTCGTTGGCCGACCGGGACCTGCGCATCGAGCTCGTCCTGGTCCCCGAGAAGGTGCGCGGACCGCGCGGCCGCGGCTTCGAGCGGTTCGGCCATGACCGGCACCTGCGGTTCGGGGAGCGCGCGGCCCTGGCGTTGGGAAGGGGGATGCAGGCATTCGCCACGGCGACCTTCCGGGAGACGATAACCGTCGCGCGGTTGCCGATCGCTGACGCGAAGACGCGGGAGGAACGGGCGATCAAGTCCGCATTGCACCCCCCGCCGGAGGGCTGGCTGGGCTGAGCCGTCCGACCAGCGGTGGCCCTCAGCAGTCAGGTGCCCTCCGGCGCGGGCGGCGTCCGCAGGGATCCGGAGCCTACCGGGGAACCGGCAGTCCCCCGGACCACACCGCGGTGAGCTCCAGGTCGTCGTCCAGGTGGCAGAGGTCCGCCCGGGCCCCGACCTCCAGCCGCCCCCGGTCAGCCAGGCCGAGCATGCGGGCCGGTGTCGTGGTCACCGCCGCGAACGCGGCCTCCGGCGAGAGGCCCACCTGCTCGATCGCGAACTGGACCGCCCTGTCCAGCGTGAGCGTGGAGCCGGCGATGGCGCCGCCGGCCGCCAGTCGCGCCACCCCGTCGACCACCTTCACCGCGAGGTCGCCGAGCAGGTAGTCGCCGTCGGCGGCGCCGGCCGCGGCGATCGCGTCGGTCACGAGCACGATCCGACCTGCTGACGCCCGGACCCCGAACGCTGCCGCAGCCGGGTGGAGGTGCACCCCGTCGAGGATGAGCTCGTTCGTGACCCGATCGTCCTCGGTGAGTGCCACGATCGGGCCCGGCTCACGGTGGTTCACCGCGCGCATCGCGTTGAACAGGTGCGTCGAGCAGGTCGCCCCGGCGTCGATGGCGGCCTTGACCTGGTCGTAGGTCGCGTTGGTGTGCCCGATTGCCGGGATCGCGCCCGCGTCGCCGAACCGGCGGACTGCGTCGATGCCGTGCGGCAGCTCAGGCGCCAGCGTGACCATGCGGATGGTCCCGCGGCCGATCCTGATGAGCTGGGCGACCTCGTCGGGATCCGGGTCGCGCAGGGTGGCGGGGTCGTGAGCTCCCTTGAATGCCATCGCGAGCCAGGGCCCCTCGAGGTGGGTCCCGGCGATGATCCCCTCCTCAGCCAGCTCCGCCAGGGCCGCGACGTCATGGGCCAGGGAGTCGACGGGGGCGGACACGAGGCTCGCGACGATCGTGGTCGTGCCGTGCCGGCGGTGGGCCTCGGCGAATCGGGCGACGGCCTCCGGCTCGGCGCCGACGGCCGTGGCCCCGCCGCCGCCGTGGCTGTGGATGTCGATGAAGCCGGGCATCAGGTAGCCGCCGTCGAGGTGGGTGTCCGCCTCGCGCGGCGGGGCGCCGGGACCGAGGTCGACGATCTGGGCGCCCTCCACCTCGACCCACCCCTCGGGGATGATCGCGGCGGGCGTGACGAGGGCGGATCCGGCCAGGATCTGGGTCATGGGCCGATCGTGCCGCCATATCGCGGCAGACGCACTTCAGCGGGCATCGGCTGGTCGTGCCGTTCGCGTGCCGCTCCGGCTGGGCCCGGCACCCCGGCATCCGGTCGCGTACGGTTCGAGCATGTCCGAGCCCGCCCCGGAGCCGAGCCTCCCCGCCGCATCCGCGTCAGACGGACCCGGGCCCAGGGGGAGGCGACCCATCTGGCTTGCAGCGCTGGCCGCCCTGATCGCCCTCCTGGCGATCTACGGGATCTGGAGCCGCGAGCGAGGCGACTCCGGCGCTGGTGACTCCGCGGAGTCACCGGGCGGCCTGCTCCTGGAGTCGCAGGCGAAGGGGACGTCGCTGACCGCAGTGGGTCGCACGAGGGGTTTCGACAAGGCGTGCACGGCCTGGTTGCTCGACGTGGGCGCCCCCGCGGGGGCCGCCGCGTACGCAGTCACCAACGGCCATTGCGTTGGCGTCTCGGACTCCACCGCCGTCCTGTCGGACGAGGCCCTGCGGGGCGCGACCATCGAGTTCAACGCGTTCGCC
Organism: Candidatus Nanopelagicales bacterium; assembly: GCA_049688595.1. Taxonomy (GTDB): domain Bacteria; phylum Actinomycetota; class Actinomycetes; order S36-B12; family CAIYMF01; genus Prado023. Next base: position 27,101 of record JBAVLA010000150.1, read on the forward strand.
GCAGCCACTTCGGACACTCAGCCCAACCTGGTGCCCGCCCCTGTCCACCGGGTGGTCTGGGCGTCCATGCGGTGGACCGACCTGGCGGTCCTCCAGCTGGGCACGAGCTACGGCAACCTGGCCGCCCAGGGGGTCCAGCCGATCCGTCCCGTTGCCCCCGCGGCCCAGGACGAGGAGATCCTCGTGGCGGGTGTGCCCGTGGAAGGCATCCCCGTGGATCAGCAGTTCCTGCGCGGCAGCCGGTGCCGGGTCGGGACGTCGTCGGACGTGATCGAGTTCCGCTGGATGTGGCTGGACATGCGTGCATCCGACTGCACCGGCATGCTCGGGGGATCCTCCGGCTCGCCGGTCTTCAACGCGGCCGGCGAGGCCGTGGGCATGGTCAACACGACCACCATCGGCGCGCAGGGGGGCCAGGCCTGCTACCTCGGCCAGCCCTGCGAAGTGGCTGACGGCCGCGTGGAGCTGCATGAGGACACCACCTACATGCTGGCCGTGGACGTGCTCGCCGGATGCTTCCCCGAGGGACGGTTCGCACTTGGCGGGGACTGTCGGTTGGAGGACCCGGCGGGCGTGGTCCCGGCGTCCTCGGTCGTGCGCGTAGCCCAGCCGGGTACGACGGTCGAGGTGGAGCTGACCGGGGACCTGGCGGCGGGCGCGATCGCCAACAAGCAGGGTCGACTGGCCTCGATCGACTGCTTCGACGCCGCCGGCTGGGAGGACGCCGTCGAAGTCGAGGACTGGCAGCTGGAGGTGGACCTGCCGAAGCGGGACGGCTGGACGCTGGCCTGCGTGGGATCCCCGGAGCAGCCGACACCGGTCCTCCTCGAGGCTGACGGTACTGCGCCGGACCCCGCGGACATCGAGCTGGCCCAGACCGAGGTCGAGGGCGGCGTCCGGGTCGAGCCCGTGTTCGACCCGCCGAACCTCAGCGCGTTCCGGTGGGTGAACGGGCCAGCCGGCGGCATCGACTGCGACACGGCGGAGGGCTACACGACCTACCGTCGGATCCCGGCGACGATCCAGGCCGACGAGCTGCCGAGCACCGTGTGCGTCATCGCGATCGATGAGGCGGACAACGTCTCGGAGCCGGCCTCCATCCGGGTCGAGTAGCACGCAGCGGCCTCACATCTGGGCGTCGGCCCTGCAAGGATGCCCCCATGTCGACTCCCTCCACGCAGCAGATCCGATCCGCTGTTGCCGCGGCCATGCCGGCGATCCGGTCGGACCTGGAGGATCTCATCCGGATTCCGAGCGTCAGCCGCGACGGCCCGAACTCCCCGGACGTGGCCCGATCCGCCGAGGCAGTGTCCACCCTGCTGGCTGACGCCGGGTGCTCCGACATCCGGGTGCTCGACGCCGAGGACGGAGCCCCGGCGGTGGTGGCGCGGATCCCAGCACCTCCCGGGGCGCCGACGGTCCTGCTGTATGCCCATCACGACGTGCAGCCGGTCGGCAACCCCGACGACTGGGAATCCGAGCCCTTCGAACCCGCCGAGCGGGACGGACGGCTCTACGGCCGGGGCGCCGCCGACGACAAGGCGGGGATCATGGCGCATGTCGGAGCGCTGCGCGCCCTGCGTGAGGTCTACCCGGACGGGCTCCCGGTTGGCGTGACCGTGTTCGTCGAGGGGGAGGAGGAGGTCGGCTCGCCAACGTTCCAGGCCTTCCTGGCCGAGTACGCCGACCTGCTCGCGGCCGACGTCGTGGTGATCGCCGACTCGGCCAACTGGGACGTCGACGTGCCGGCGTTCACCACCTCGCTGCGCGGGCTGGTCGAGGTCTTCGTCGAGGTGCGCACCCACGTCGGTGAGCAGCACTCCGGCATCTTCGGGGGGCTCTTCCCCGATGCCCTCACCTCGCTCTGCCGGATCCTGGCAGCGCTCAACGATGAGGACGGTCGGGTCGCGGTCCCGGGACTCGTGCACGGGCCCGTGCCCGCGGTCGACCTCGACGAGTCGGCGCTCCGCGCGGAGGCCGGCGTCCTCGACGGCGTGCTGCCCATCGGGGAGGGCTCGGCGGCAAACCGGGTGTGGTCGTCCCCTGCGGTCACCGTGCTGGGCATCGACGCGCCGGGCACGGACGCCGCCGCCAACGTGCTGCTTCCAGTCGCCCGGGCGAAGGTGAGCCTGCGGATCGCTCCCGGCCAGGTTCCCGAGGCAGCGCAGGAGGCCCTGGCGGCGCACCTGGTCGCCAGTGCCCCGTGGGGGGTCAGCGTCACCTGCACGCCCGGCTCGGCGGGCAGCGCGGTCGCCCTTGAGCCGACAGGTCCCCGCGCGGACATCGCGCGGGACGCGTTCGCCGATGCCTGGGATGGCACTGGACCGGTGCACATGGGCATCGGCGGATCGATCCCGTTCATCGCCGACCTCGCTGCCGCGTTCCCGGACGCCACGATCCTGGTGGTCGGGCCCGGGGATCCGAGGGCCTGCTGGCACGGCCCGAACGAGAGCGTGGACCTCGAGGTGCTGCGCCGGTTGACGCTGGCTGAGGCGCTCCTGCTGGCGCGGCTGCAGCCGCAGACGGCTGCGGGCGGCTGACCCGATCCGGCGATTTGGGCGACCCAGCGCGGGCCGGTACGATGGGCCACGCCCTGGCCCCCGTAGCTCAGGGGATAGAGCAGTGGCCTCCGGAGCCATGCGCGCAGGTTCGAATCCTGCCGGGGGCACCCCATCGGCAGGTCCGGTCCACCGGGACATTCGCAGGCCCCCGCAACTCCGCTCTGAGGAGCGCCGAACCCGTCGCGGGATGGAGCGTCCTGTGGGCTCTTGGCCGCGCCGGGTGGCCGGGTCCGGGCTCCCGCCCTGACTACCATGGCCCCATGACTCCCGACGCGCTGGCTGCCCTCGTCACGGCTACCGTCACCGACCTCGTCGCCTCCGGCCGGCTCGGGCTGCCGCCGGGCAGGCGGATCTCGGCGAAGGTGGAGCGTCCCAAGAACCGCGACCACGGGGACTACGCGACCACGGTCGCCCTGACCCTGGCCCGGGCCGCCGGGATGCCCCCGACCACGATCGGCCAGATGCTGGCCGAGGAGCTCGAGCGCAGCCCGGCCATCGCGAGCGCCGAGGTGGCCGGTCCCGGGTTCGTGAACATCACGCTGGAGACGGCCACGCAGGGCGAGGTCGCCTCGCGCATCGTCCTCGAGGGCGAGCACTACGGCCATGGGACCTCCCAGGCCGGGCGCTGGATCAACGTGGAGTTCATCTCAGCCAACCCGACCGGACCCATCCATCTCGGCCACACCAGATGGGCGGCGGTCGGCGACGCGATCGCCCGGGTCCTGGCCGCACAGGGCGCTGTCGTGACCCGCGAGTTCTACATCAACGACCGCGGCGTGCAGATGGACCTGTTCGGCGAGTCCATCATGAACGCCGCGCATGGGCTGCCCGCACCGGAGTCCGGGTACCACGGAAGCTACATCAAGGACCTGGCCGCCGAGATCGTCGCCAACGACCCGGACATCGTCCACCTGCCGGTGGACGTCGAGCTCGCCACGTTCCGCGAGCTCGGCTACCGGTTGCAGCTGGAGTCCCAGCAGGCCAGCCTCGAGCGGTTCGGCACGTCGTTCGACGTGTGGACCTCGGAGCGCTCGCTTCACGACTCCGGCGCCGTCGAGCGCGCCTTCGAGCGGCTGACCCATCAGGGGCATGTGTACGAGATGGACAGCGCGCTCTGGCTGCGCACGACCGACTTCGGCGATGACAAGGACCGCGTGCTGGTCAAGGCCGACGGCGAGCTCACCTACTTCGCCGCGGACACGGCCTACTACGTGGACAAGCGCCGTCGGGGCAGCGACCTGTGCATCTACCTGCTGGGCGCCGACCACCACGGCTACGTCAACAGGCTGCGGGCGGTCGCGGCCTGCGCGGGCGATGACCCCGAGATCAGCATCGAGGTCCTCATCGGCCAGCTGGTGAAGATGGTCAAGGGCGGCGAGGAGGTGCGCCTGAGCAAGCGCGCCGGTCACATCATCACCATCGACGACCTGGTCGACGAGGTCGGCGTGGACGCCGCGCGGTACAGCCTCATCCGGTACCCGGTGGACTCCCCGCTCGTCCTGGACGTGGACCTGCTCCTGCGCCGCACCAATGACAACCCGGTCTACTACGTCCAGTACGGCTCAGCCCGGATCGCCTCGGTGCTTCGGAACGCAGCCGAGCTGGGCATCCAGTGGCGCCGGGCCACGTTCGAGCCCAGCCTGCTCAACCACGAGCGGGAGAACGACCTCCTGGGCGTGCTGGCTGAGTTCCCCCGGATCGTCTCCTCCGCCGCGGAGCTGCGCGAGCCGCATCGGGTCGCCCGGTACCTTGAGTACCTGGCCACCTCCTACCACCGCTTCTACGACTCCTGCCGGGTGCTGCCGCTGGGGGACGAGCCGGTCGGACCGCTGCACATCGCCCGTCTCTGGCTGTGCGGGGCGTCCCGGCAGGTGCTCGTCAACGGCCTGCACCTCCTGGGCGTGTCGGCGCCGGATCGGATGTAGGTGGATCCGGCGGACCCGGCCCACCGGGCCCGTGAGGAGGGAGCCTCGCGGGCCGTGGTCCGGGGGGTCGACCTGGTCGCCGAGCGGTTCCCGGTGGCTGCCCGGGACGTCGGCTTCTGGGCAGCCGTGTACGGACGGTTCACCCGGCACCGCGCCTCCGTCCTCGCCGGCGGCCTGGCCTTCTTCGCCCTGCTCTCGCTGGTGCCCTCGCTGCTGTCCCTGGGGGCGCTGGTGGCGTTGTTCTTCGACCCGGCGGAGTTCGTCGCCGACGTCAAGACCCTTTTCGCCGACCAGCCGGACCTGATTGCGGGCTTCGCGCCGCTGCTCGACGAGATAGCCCGGCTCAGCCAGACGAGCCTGACCTCGATCGGGTTGGCCGGCGTGCTGGGCGTGGCGATGTCCCTGTACGCGGCGAGCCGCTTCGTGTATGTCGGCCGACAGGTCCTCGACATCGCCTTCGAGCTCGAGCCGACGCCCCCCAGCTTCCTCAACCGGGGAGTCGCCATCGCCGTCACGTTCTTGGCCCAGGTGCTGGTGGTCGTGGGTGTCCTGGCGCTGGCCCTGCTGCCGGGGCTGCTTGACCGGCTGGGAGTCGGCGAGTTCTACAGCCGGAACGCGCGGCTCTTCCGGCTGCCGTTCCTCGCCCTGGTGGTCTACCTGGTCCTGACCGCGACCATGCGCTTCGGGACCAAGGCCCGCCGGGTGGTCGGCTGGGCGAACCTGGGTGCGGCGGTCGGGACCCTGCTGATAGTGCTCGGCTCGCTCGGGCTGGGCTGGTACCTGTCGACCTCCACCACGTACAGCCAGATCGTGGCCGTGCTCGGGGGCGTCATCGCCCTGGAGATCTGGCTGTACCTGATCGGGATGGCGATCGTGCTCTCCGCGGAGATCGAGGGGATCCGGCACGGGTTCAGCCGGCGCGATCGCGCAGCGCGGCGCACGAGCGTCAGCCCCCTTGACTAGCCTTTGCGCCATGCGCGCCCATCCTGCCGGCCCCATGCACGGCGACGGTCCCTCCCCGTACCCCCTGCCCACGATGCCGAACGCGGGGGCGCTGGCCCGGATCGATCCGCGGATCTGGCCGGCGACCGCGCGGCGCAACCCGTCCGGCGCCGTCGTGATCGGCGGATGCTCCGTGAACGACCTGGCGGCCAGGCACGGCACGCCGGCGATGATCCTGGACGAGGCCGACTTCCGCGCCCGCGCGGCCGCCTTCCAGTCGGCCTACACCGACCCCGAGATCCCGGGCTCGGTCTACTTCGCCGGCAAGGCGTTCATGAGTGCGACGACCCTGCGATGGCTGGCTGAGGAGGGCCTCGGCCTGGACGTCTGCACGGGCGGCGAGCTGGCGCTGGCCCGCGCTGTCGGGTTCCCGGCCGACCGGCTCACCCTGCACGGCAACAACAAGTCCGACGCGGAGCTGCGCGCCGGGCTGGCGGCGGGCGTCGGCCGCTTCGTGATCGACTCACTCGAGGAGGTCGACCGGCTCGCTGTCCTGGCCGGCGAGGCCGGCGTGGTCGCCCAGGTCCTGGTCCGGGTGACCGCAGGGGTCGAGGCACACACCCACGAGTTCATCGCGACGGCCCACGAGGACCAGAAGTTCGGCCTCTCGCTGACCTCGGATGTCGCCCGGGAGGCCGTCCTGGCGGTGCGGGCACGGCCCGAGCTGCACCTGATCGGCATCCACTCGCACATCGGCTCGCAGATCTTCAGCACGTCCGGGTTCGAGGTCGCCGCGCACCGCGTCGTGGCCTTCATCTCCGACCTCGCCGAGCATGAGGGCATCACCGTGGCCGAGCTGAACCTCGGTGGCGGGATGGGCATCGCCTACCTTCCCTCCGACGACCCGGTCGCCCCGGTGGGGATGGCCGAGGCGCTGCGCGCGATCGTGACCGGCGAGTGCGCCCGCCGCGGGATCCCCGCACCGCGGATAGCCGTCGAGCCCGGCCGGGCCATCGTGGGCCCCAGCATGATCACCCTCTACGAGGTGGGCACGATCAAGCCGGTGGAGTACCGGGCCGGGGCGGTGCGCACCTATGTCTCCGTTGACGGCGGGATGAGCGACAACGTGCGCACTGCCCTGTACGACGCCGACTACACGGTGGTGCTGGCCTCGCGCACCTCGAGCGCACCGGCGATGCTCGCCCGAGTGGTCGGCAAGCACTGCGAATCCGGTGACGTCGTGGTCCGGGACGCCTGGCTCCCGGCAGATCTTGCCCGGGGCGACCTGCTGGCCGTCGCTGCCACGGGCGCGTACTGCCGGGCGATGGCATCGAACTACAACTACGTCGCCCGGCCGCCGGTCATCACGGTTCGTGGAGGCGTCGATCGCGTCGTGCTGCGCCGGGAGTCGTTGGCCGACCTGCTCGACCTTGACGCCGGGCTGTCGGAGGAAGCCCGGGCCGCCGTGCGTTCGTGAGACAATCCGCGATGAAGTGCATGATTCGTCCGGTGCACCCCATGTGCAGCGCGCCCAGGCGCGCGGTGCACGGAGCCTGCGCAGTTCGTTGAGCAAGGAGCCCTGCCATGCCGCCCACGCCCGAGCGCCTTTGTGTAGTCGTCCTCGGCGGAGGCACCGTGGGAGCCCAGGTCGTCAGGCTGCTCCAGTCCCAGGCGGCTGACCTGGCTGCCCGTGCCGGCGCCGTGCTGGTGGTCACCGGAGTCGCGGTCCGCGACACCGGCCGCCCGCGCCCCGGGATCGCACCCGAGCTGCTCTCGTCCGACATCGACGCGCTGCTGGCGTCCGGGCCCGACATCGTCGTCGAGCTGATGGGCGGCATCGAACCCGCGCGGGGGGCGATCCTGCAGGCGCTGCGGGCGGGCGCCTCGGTCGTCACCGCCAACAAGGCGCTGATTGCCACGCACGGTCCGGAACTGCACGCGGCCGCCCGGGACGCCGGGGTCGACCTCTACTACGAGGCTGCCGTGGCTGGTGCGATCCCGCTGCTGCGGCCGTTGCGCGAGTCGCTGGCCGGGGATCGGATCCGTCGGATCCTGGGCATCGTCAACGGCACGACCAACTACATCCTGACCCAGATGGACGCTGGTGGCGCCTCGTTCGCCGATGCCTTGGCGCAGGCACAGTCCCTGGGGTACGCCGAGGCTGATCCGACCGCCGACGTCGAGGGCCTCGACGCAGCAGCGAAGGCCGCGATACTGGCGTCCCTGGCGTTCCACACCCGAGTCACGCTGGCCGACGTAAGTGCCGCGGGGATCACCGCGATCACCCCGGCTGACGTCGCCGCCGCCCGGGACATGGGCATGGTGATCAAGCTGCTCGCAGTCGCCGAGCTCATCGGGGACGACACGACCGCCGGGGTGTGCGTCCGCGTCCATCCGGCGATGCTGCCCCGGACCCATCCCCTGGCCGGGGTCCGCGACGCGTTCAATGCGGTCTTCATCGAAGCCGACGCTGCCGGGCAGGTCATGTTCTACGGCCGGGGCGCGGGCGGCACGCCGACGGCGAGCGCGGTGCTGGGCGACATCGTCACGGTGGCGCGGAACCGGGTCGCCGGTACCACTGGGCCGGGGGAGTCGTCCTACGCAGACCTCCCAGTGCTGCCGTTGGGGGCGGCGACCACGGCGTACTCGATCAACCTGCGGGTGGTTGACCAGCCGGGGGTGCTGGCAACCGTGGCGAGGGTGTTCGCCGACCATGGCGTGAGCATCCTGAGCATGCAGCAGAAGGGGCAGGGCGATGAGGCCCAGCTGTTGATGCGCACCCACTTGGGCCTGGAGGCCGACTTGGCCGCGACCGTCGCCGGGCTCCGCGAACTGCCCGTGGTGCGCGAGGTCCTTGGCGTGATGCGGGTCGTGGGAGAGGGTGAATGAGCATCTACGCGGTGCCCTCGGCACCAGGAGGAGGGGTTGGGATGGGAGCGCGTCCGTGGCGCGGGGTCATCAACGAGTACCGGGACAGGATGCCGCTTCCGGCTGACGCGCCGGTCATCACCCTCGAGGAGGGTGGAACGCCCCTGGTCGAGGCGGGATGGCTGTCCGAGGTGACGAGATGCCGGGTGCTGCTGAAGTTCGATGGGGCCAACCCCACTGGCTCGTTCAAGGACCGCGGCATGACGATGGCGATCTCGATGGCGGCCCATGAGGGCGCCCGCGCCGTCATCTGCGCGTCCACGGGCAACACCTCGGCCTCCGCCGCCGCGTACGCCGCACGCGCGGGCATGGCCCCGGGAGTGCTGGTCCCGGCTGGGAAGATCGCGATGGGCAAGCTCGCGCAGGCCATCGCCCACGGCGCCCGGCTCCTGCAGGTCGACGGGAACTTCGACGACTGCCTGCTGGTCGCCCGCGAGCTCAGCGACCGCTACCCGGTGGCGCTGGTCAACTCGGTGAACCCGGCGCGGATCGAGGGCCAGAAGAGCGCCGCGTTCGAGATCGTCGACTCCCTCGGCGATGCGCCCGACATCCATGTGCTGCCGGTGGGCAACGCGGGGAACATCACGGCCTATTGGAAGGGCTACACCGAGTACGCCGGTGACGGCGTCGCCTCCCGGCGCCCACGGATGTGGGGCTTCCAGGCCGAGGGTGCCGCTCCGATCGTGCGGGGTGCGCCGGTGGCCAACCCCGAGACGATCGCCACGGCGATCCGGATCGGCAACCCCGCCTCGTGGGCCCAGGCGGTCGCGGCCCGCGACGAGTCCGGCGGCGCGATCGACATGGTCAGCGACGAGCAGATCCTGGAAGCCCACCTGGCCCTGGCGGCCCGCGAGGGCCTCTACTGCGAGCCGGCTTCAGCGGCATCAGTGGCCGGCCTCCTGGCGGCGCACGCCGCAGGCCGGGTGGATGCCGGGCAGACGATCGTCTGCACGTTGACCGGCCACGGCCTGAAGGACACGCAGTGGGCGCTGGCCCGGGCGACCGATCCCACGATCATCCCCGTGGACGCGCGCTCCGCAGCGATCGCCCTCGGCTTGGCCGAGTGATGCCGGTCGCGCCGGAGGCGGCGGTCCGGGTGCCGGCGACCAGCGCGAACCTGGGCCCCGGCTTCGACTGCCTCGGCCTGGCGCTGTCGCCAGCCGACGAGCTGGAGGGTCGCTTCACCGGCGGGACCGGCGTTGCCGTCACGGTCGAGGGCGAGGGCGCCGGGCAGGTTCCCACCGACGAGACGAACCTCGTCGCTCGGATGGTGCGGACCGGACTGTTGACCTTCGACGAGTCCGGGCAGCTCGCGCGCAGAGGGCTGGCCCTGACCTGCCGGAACGCCATCCCGCATGGCCGGGGCCTGGGATCCTCAGCGGCGGCGATCGTCGGCGGGCTCTCGCTGGCGGCACACCTGGCTGGGGTCGCCGACGACGTGAGTTCAGCTGAGCTCGTCGCGCTGGCGACGCGGCTGGAGGGCCATCCGGACAACGTCGCCCCGGCCATTCTCGGTGGGGCCACGATCGCCTGGATGCATGACGCAGGCGACGGCTTGGGAATGGTGGGTCGGGCGACGCGACTCTCGGTGCATCCGGGGATCGTCCCGGTGGTGGCCATACCGGCGAATCAGGCGTCCACGAGCCGGGCCCGAGGTGCGCTCCCGGCATCTGTCCCGCACTGCGACGCCGTGTTCAACCTCGCCCGCTCCGCGCTGCTCGTGCACGCGCTGACCGCGGACCCGTCGCTGCTGCTGGAGGCCACCGCCGACCGGCTCCACCAGGAGCAGCGGCGCGAGGTGTATCCACACAGCCTGGCCCTGGTGGAGCAGCTTCGCTCCGCTGGTGTTCCGGCCGCGATCTCGGGCGCCGGTCCATCGGTGATCGCCTTCGCGGTGGACGGAGCCGGGGATGACCTGGCGCGCTGGATCGCAAGTGTCGCCGTCGCCGGCACTCGCGTGGATCCGATGCCCGTGGCGCCCGAGGGCGTCGCAGCACTCTAGGGAGCCGGCTCACGCGCTCGGACGCGTCGCTTGGTGCGTGCGCGGATCGCCCCGGATGGGTGCTACGGTTTGCATCGGACTCGCGCGACAGTGTCCCCGGTGGCAGACGGCCCCGCCTGCCACTCCACCGGGCTCTCTCCCAGCGCCGCCGGGTCCTTTCCACGGAGGGCGCCGCCACGGCGCAGGCGGTCAGTGCCTGCGTAGCGGCCATTCACCCATTAGGAATCACGTGACCGACACGATCAGCATCGCACCGGACGCCGAGCAGCACGCCGGTCGCGGCCGTGCCAGGGGTGGCGGCCTGTCCTCGATGCTCATGCCCGAGCTGAAGAAGGTAGCCCACGAACTGGGCCTGTCCGGGGTGTCTTCGATGAAGAAGAGCGACCTGATCGCTGCCATCTCAGCCGCCCAGGGCGGCGCCCCGGTGACCACGGCACCCGAGGGCGGGGCACACCAGTCGGAGCCGTCCCAGCAGTCCCAGCCGGAGTCGGCCCAGCCGGAGTCGGCCCAACCGGAGCCCGCCCAGCCGGAGGGGTCCGAGGGCGAGCCCGCCCAGGCCCAGCCGTCGGAGGGCGAGCGGCCCGAGGCGCAGGCCGAGCA
>JBAVLA010000151.1:0-8211 GCA_049688595.1 Candidatus Nanopelagicales bacterium
CCGGTCGGGGCATCAGGCAGCACATCCGGGGTCACCTCGTCGGACTCGGCCGAGGGGTCTGAGCCGCCGACCGCGCTCTGCGCCGTGACCCGGAACGTGTACGCGGTTCCGTTGGCCAGGCCCGTCAGCGTGCAGCTGGTGGAGGGGGCGCTGCTCGTGCACGTCTTCCCATCTGGGCTGGACGTGGCCGTGTAGCCGCTGATCGGAGAACTCCCGGAGGACGCCGGAGCTGTCCACCTGACATCGGCCGAGCCGTTGCCCGCGACCGCGCTCACGTCGGTCGGGGGATCTGGGACTGCGAAGGGTACGACCGGACCCGAAGCGCTGGACGCAACAGAGCTGCCGGCAATGTTGCGGGCCACGACCCGGAACGTGTACGCGGTGCCAACGGTCAGCCCGACCACCGTGCAGGTTGTGGCACCGGCGCTGGTGCAGGTCTTGCCATCCGAGCTGGACGTGGCCGTGTAGCCAGCGATCGACGCTCCCCCGTTCGAAGCGGGCGCACTCCACCGGACCTCGGCATTGGCATTCCCCGCTGTGGCGGCCACCCCGGTCGGGGCGCCCGGCACGGTGCGCGGGGTGACCGAGCTCGACGGGTCGGACGCAACCGAGTTGCCGGCGGTGTTGCGGGCCACGACGGTGAACGTGTAGGCCGTGCCATTCACCAAGCCGGTGACCGTGCAGGTCGTGGCACTTGTCGACGTGCACCTCCTGCTGCTGGGGCTCGAGGTCACGGTGTACCTGGTGATGGCGGTTCCGCCGTTCGGGACCGGGGCCACCCAGGACACGGCGACCTGCGCGCTCCCAGGAACGCCTGTGACACCGGTCGGCGCGTTGGGAACCACGTTCGCGGTCACCACGGCGTGCCTGGACACGGCGACGGCGCGAGCCGACGCGGTCGAGGTGTCAGCCTGGGTGCGCCGAGTTGGACCCGAGGTGTGCGCGCTGGCGGGCGCGCTGGGCAGAGCCACACCTGCCACAGCCAGCAGAGCCCCCACAGCGACAATGAGGACCCGCCAGAAGCCCGAGGCTATGGGCGCAACGAGGCGTTCACGCACGACGCAACCGCCTCCCCTGGTCGATGGGTCGTGTCAGACTAGCCACGCAGCGCGACGCGTGGCAACCGCAATCCGTGACTTCATGATTACGGAGAGTGTCCGGATTCGAAGGGTTTCAGGTCAAACGACCCACTTCGCCTTCGGCGCCTCAGCAGGTGGCCCGCCGCGGGTCAGCGTGGACGCGTGAAGCCGGCAATCCCCTGGCAGTCCCCTCCATCACCCCTGACCCGAGCACACGGGGCAGATGCCGAACACCTCAAGCGTGTGGCTGATCTCGGTGAACCCGTGATCCGCCCCGACCTCGGATGCCCACCGCTCGACGAAGGCGTTGCGCACCTCGACCGTGCGACCGCAGGCCCGGCAGACCAGGTGGTGGTGGTGGCCGGTCGAGCAGCTGCGGTAGCGGGCCTCGCCCTCCGCCGTGAGGAGGACGTCGACGTCTGAGGACACAGCCAGGGCCTGCAGGGTCCGATACACCGTCGACAGTCCCACGCTGTGTCCAGCGGATCGCAGCCGCGCGTGCAGCTCCTGGGCGCTGACGAACTCCTCAGCCTCGTCGAGCAGGGCAAGGACTGCGGCACGCTGGCGCGTGGTCCGCGGCGGGCTGGCTGTCACGGCAAGTGAGTGTAGGGCGGGGTCGCGGGGTCCGTACGGTTCGCGATCGACGAGGTGAGGGTCCACCCGCGCGCGCCCATTTGACAATGATTCCCAATTCGGCGAAACTCCAGCCATGTCCGCAATGCCTCACGCCCTGGCGCCCGTGATCGGCACGCTGCTCCTCGTTGCCGGCTGCAGCTCGAACGAACCCGAATCGGGCGCCGGACGCGCCGACAGCGCCGACGAGCGCATCGTCATCGTCACCGACATGTACCCGACGACCTTCGCCGCCCAGCAGGTCGCCGGTGACGCGGTGGACATCATCCAGCTGGTCCCCACCGGCGTTGAGCCGCACGAGTTCGAGCTGACACCGGGCCAGATCACCCAGATATCCGACGCGGACCTCGTGGCCCACGTGCCCGGGATGATCCCTGCGGTCCAAGAGGCCGTCGAACAGGAGGCTCCCGATTCCTCCGTGGACGTGACTGCTGGCATCCAGCGGCTGTCGGGGGACCCGGCTGCGGACGGCGAGCACACCTCCAGCGATCCGCACGTCTGGTTGGACCCGACGAACGTTGCCCTGATGGGCGAGAACGTCGCCAAGGCGCTCACCGCTCGGGGCCTCGGGTCGCAGTGGGACGCAGCCGGCCTGAAGAAGGCCATGGACGCCCTGGATCAGGAGTTCGCTGACGGCACGGCGTCCTGCACGATCAAGCCCATGGTCGTGTCGCATGCCGCTTTCGGCTACCTCGCGAACGCCTATGGATTCGAGCAGCACGCGATCTCCGGGCTGTCGCCCGAGGCCGAGCCAAGCCCCGCGAAGCTGGCCGAGATCAGCCAGCTGGTCACGGACGAGGGCGTGACCACGATCTACTCCGAGGCACTCGTCTCGCCCGGGGCAGCCGAGACGATCGCCCGGGAGACCGGAGCCACGACCGCGCTTCTCGATCCGATCGAAGGCAGCACGGACGGCAAGTCCTACGACGCGCTGATGCGCGAGAACCTCGCCACGCTCATCAAGGGGCAGGACTGCACGTGAACCCGCCCGCGGCGGCCGGCCCGTCCACGGTCGGCTCTTCGACTCCACCGGTGTTCCAGCTCAGGCAGGGGTGCGTGGAGTTCGACGGCGTGCACATCTTCAACCACATGGACCTGACCATCGAGCCCGGGTCCTTCGTGGCCCTGCTCGGGGCGAACGGTTCGGGCAAGACGACGCTCGTCCGGGCCCTCCTCGGGCTGCAGCCGCTCTCGCACGGCGAGGTCCGCATCTTCGGGGAGGACCTGCACCGGTTCCGAGACTGGCACCGCATCGCGTTCGTGCCGCAACGCCTGCCGGCGGCCACGGGGGTGCCGATCTCCGTGGCTGAGGTAGTGGGATCCAGCCGGATCAGCCCGCGCACGAGGATGCGGCGCGCGTCGCGCGCCGATCGGGCGGCCACGGTCAAGGCCCTGGACCTCGTCGGGCTCGCCGACCGCCTCCACGACTGGATGGACACGCTGTCTGGCGGGCAGCAGCGCCGCGTGATGGTGGCGCGAGCCCTGGCCGGGGGGGCAGAGGTGATGGTCCTCGACGAGCCGACCGCCGGTATGGACCTGGCCAACCAGCAGCGCCTGGCGCAGGTCCTGGAGTCGCTGCCGGGGCACACCGTGATCATGGTCGCCCACGGACTGGGCGCAATGGCCAACCTGGTGACCCGGGCGATCCTGCTCCAGCACGGCACTGTCGTGCATGACGGTCCCACCGCACCGCGCGGATGGACCGACGTCCACCACCACAACGAGGGCGACCTGCCGTCCACGATCCTGGAGGGGTGATGGGCGACCTGCTCGAGTACGGCTTCATGCAGCGAGCACTCCTCGCCGCGGCGCTGTTCGGCCCGGTCGCCCCGATCATCGGCGTCTACCTCGTCCAGCGGCGGATGGCCCTGCTGGGCGACGGGATGGGCCACATCGCCACCACGGGAATCGGCTTGGCCCTGCTGCTGGGCACGACCCCGATCCCCACGGCGATGCTCGTTGCGGCGCTGGGCGCCGTCCTCGTCGAGTTCATCCGGGAGCGGTCCCGGACCGCCGGCGACCTCGCGCTGGCCCTGATCTTCTACGGCGGCATCGCCGGCGGCGTGATGCTGGTCTCGCTCGCTGGCAACCAGGCGACCTCAGTGCTCAACAGCTACCTGTTCGGGTCCCTTTCCACGGTGTCGGACTCCGACCTGCAGGCCCTGATCGTCCTGGTCGTGCTGCTCCTCGGCGCGGTCGCGGTGTTCGGCCGGGAACTGTTCGTAGTGTCCCTCGACCCTGATCTGGCCGCGATCCAGGGGATCCGCGTGCGGACGATGAGCCAGCTCATCGCCGTGATGGCCGCGATGACCGTCGTCGTGGGCATGCAGGTCGTCGGCCTGCTGATGGTCAGCGCGATGATGATCGTGCCGATCGCGGCCGCCCAGCAGGTGACCCGCTCCTTCCGCAGCACCCTGGTCGTGGGCATGGCCATCGGACTGGCCGCCGCGCTGGTCGGCCTGGTGCTGTCCTTCTACGTCGACGTCCCCCCCGGTCCCACGATCGTCCTGCTGGCGCTGGCCGCGTTCTGCATAGTGGCCGCAATCGCCGTACCCATGCGCCGGGGCATCCGCCGGGGGTAGGCCGGGGCGGGCCCGTGCGCCGAGGACCGCGAGCAGCTCGCCTGTGTCACGATACGCAGGACCAACGCAGCGCTCGCGCGAACCGGAGGACAGAGATGGCAGCGCCGACACCGGCCAAGAAGAGCACCAGCGGATTCCGCATGACGCCGAAGGCCATCACCGCAATCGTGATTGCTGCCGTCTCCTTCATCTTCGTCTTCAGCAATGCCGGGGAGGTCACGCTGAGCTGGGCGTGGCTGGAGATCACGGCGCCCGGCTGGGTGATGCTGCTGCTGCTCCTCGGCGCCGGGATGGCTGTCGGCTTCTTCCTCGGGCGCAACCGCTACAGGAAGAAGTGATCCCAGCCCGCCGAGCTCGCGAGGATCGGTCCATCAGGTTCTTGCGGGCCGCTCCGGGTTGCGCACCAGGATGGATATCGCGATCGCGATCACGATCACGCTGCTCACCGCAGCAGTGGCCCCGGTCGTGGCATCGGTTGCGGTCGTGAAGTTGTAGACCGTGTGCCACGTGGCCACGAGCAGGATGCTCCTCCGGCCCACCGCGTACAGCCACGCCAGGAGCACGCACCCGAGGGTCAGCCCCACGAGCCAGCCACCTGTCTCCAGCGGGCTGAACGCCCGGAACGACTCGGCGATCCAGAACAGCGGCAGGTGCCAACCGGTCACGATGACGGCGGTGACCAGCGCCGTCCTGCGCAGCCCGAGCCGATCGGTCAGGTGCTCGGCAAGGATGCCGCGCCAACCCGTCTCCTCGCCGAATCCGTTGACGATCCAGACGTACAGGACGACCGCGGGGCCCATCGCCGCCGGAGCCCCGGAGTACGTGACGAAGTCCGCGGCGCTCGGCACGGCGTGACCGCTCACCAGCGCCACTGCCGGCGCGAGCAGCAGCGACGCGGATGTGATCAGAACCAACAGCCAGGCCGTCCGCGTCGCACGCCAATCGGTCATCCGCCGCCACAGGTCGGCCAGCCCAGCACGGCCGAACGCCATCCCGGTGACCACAACCGCCGAGATGGCGGGCCCCAACAGGCCCGGGAGATGGGTCGGCCAGCCGAGCCCGGGCTGAGTCACTGCCCCCGAGGCGATGATCGGCAGCCACCACAACCACGACACCGCGTATGCCCCGACGACGAACGCGGGCAGGAACCAGGCCGGCGTTGGCGTGTTGCGGTCGGCCACAGCAGGCACGCTCACGGGGTCGATCGCCCGGCCCGCCAGACCGCGTACATGCGCATCAGCTCGTCCGCGGTGGGCACGGACTCCAGCGGCGGCTCGGTGACGACCATGCCGTCGATCATCACCACGACCAGGCTGCCGCCCTCATCGTCGGGATACTCGACCACGGCCAACTTGTGCGGACCCAACCGGTGCGACTGGAGCACCCGATCCATCCCGCCACCTCCGCGCCCCATCGTGCCACCCTGGGAGGGCGGTGGCAGCGGCACCGTGCTCCGGCCGGCGCCGAACCATCCTTCGATCGACCTCCGGCCGTATGCTCCTCCCCCGAGGGAGACTCCGATGAACTGGTGCATGCCCCGGTCGGCGACGCTGCTCGCAGTGCTGGCCCTGGCAGCATGCACGCTGCCCTCCGGGCCGGCAGGACCTGGGGCCTCCTCGACGACGACGACGGGTCCATCCCAATCACCCACACCGATCCTGCGTGAGACGGTGGACCGGGTCAGTGACGGGGTGGTCCGCATCGAGGTCACCGGCTGCGAGATCGGATCCCCCTGGTCGGGAAGCGGATTCCTGGTGAGCCCCACGCTCGTCGCCACGGCCCGCCACGTGATCGTCGATGCGCGCACCCTGTCGCTGCGGACCACCGAGGGCGTCGTCCGCGGCGAGGTCATCGGGATGGACCGAGAGAACGACGTGGCACTCGTACGCGCCGTCCACGCGCTCCCCGGCTACGAGTTCGAATTCGGCGTCACCCTGCCGTGGGTGACGGACGAGGTGGCCGTCCTGGGATACCCATACGGCCTGCCCCTGACCACGACGGTCGGCGCGGTCAGTGCGCTGGACCGGCGGGTCGAGTTCGAGGGGGAGTCCCTGGATGGACTCATCCAGACCGACGCGACCGTCAACCCCGGCAACTCGGGCGGCCCGATGATCGACGCCGCCGGCCAGGTCCTGGGAGTCGTGGAGGCCAAGGGCGGCGAGGGCATCGCCTACGCGATCCCCGCGAAGGTGGTCGCCCCACTCGTGGCCGACTGGACGTCGGATCCCCAGGACATCGAGGCCCCGGACTGCCCCGACCCCACCGCCGACCTGATCACCATCAAGAGCCGACACGCCGACGCCCCGGCGCTGGCAGCGACCCTCCACCAGTTCGTCTGGGGCATCAACGAGTCCGAGTACGAGTCGGCCTGGATCATGCTCACGGGACGCCGACAGGGGGCCTACGGCGATTTCGAGGACTTCGAGCGGAAGCAGTCCACGTCCTCGATCTCGGATCTCGTGCTGGAGCTCGTCGAGCGCAGCGGCGAGACCTCAGACACCGCTGAGGTCAGCTTCACCTCGCGCCAGGACCCGGAATTCGGCCGTGACGGGCAGCAATGCACGAAGTGGCACCTGGAGTACACGCTGCGGATGGACTCGGGGTACTGGCGCATCGATGCCGCCAAGACCCTCGAGACTCCCGCCCCGTGCGAGGCCGAGTGACCTCAGCCCGGCTCCAGCACCCCGATCCGCACGACCAGGACCTGGTCTGGCACGCCGGCAACGTCCCGCGCGGTGGGGGTGCCCACGGCGATGTGCCGTTCCACCGGGACCGCCGCCAAGGCACGATCGAGCTGCCCGGTCGCCGCCGCCAGCAGCGATCGGTCGCCCCCGGTCACGAGGAACCTCAGGCCGGCGGCGACTGGGCCGAGCATCTGGTTGGCAGCGGCAGCCGCCGCCCCGGCGACCTCGTCGGCCTGGTTGTCGCGACGTCGGGCATAGCGCTGCTGCGACCAGCCACCGGCAGCAGTCCGCCCGTGGATGTGCCGGTGGCCCACCTTGGACGCAAGCAGCCGATCCCCCTCGAATCGCGCCACCGCGTAGCCGGCACGGCGGACCACCAACAGCCCGAACGCCGGAGCCAGCGCAGTCAGCACCTCAGGGTCCAGTTCGCCCACCGGGCCGGTGAGCCAGGTCGGCCGCGCCACCTCCGCCCTCGCCCCGTCGGCCGCTTGCAGGCGCCACCCCGGAGGGCTGTCGCTCGGCTGCCCGGCCCATGGCCCGTGACGTTGCGCGAACCCCGCCAACCACCTCGGCAGCCGCCGAAGCGGGACCTCAACCAAGCGCTCCCCGCGCGCGGGGTACCCATCTGGGGCGGCCCGACCTGCGTCCCAATCGGGCTCACCCACCGGGCCCGCCCATGGCTGCCGGCTCCATGATGCCGGTCAGGCGCACCGCCCGCTCGAGGTCTTCAAGGAGCCCCTGGACCAGGTGCTCCACGACGAGCTCCCGGGGCTGTTGGCTGACAGCTGCGGCCAGCGCCACCTCCTCCAGGGCCCCTAGCCATCCGCGGACCGCCAACTGCGTGAAGGCGTCCCGGTGGGGCCACTCTGCGGCGTCCAGCCAGCGGACCACGAGGGAGGCACGCAGCTCATCGAGCATCGCCAGCACCCGGGGGTCCCCCCCGGAGGCACCGCGGACCAGGCTCACATAGGCGCCCCGCTTCCGCTGGACCAGCCGGAGGAAGCCGGCGACCATGGCCCGCAATCGCTGGTCGACGTCCATCGACGGGTCCCCGGGGTTGGCCAGGAGCAACCGCTCGCCTGCGGAGGCGACCACGGCGGCGTAGAAGTCGGCCTTCGACGGGAAGTAGTGGAACACCAGCGTGCGGGACACGCCCGCGGCGGCGGCCACCTCGTCCAGGGCGAGCTCGTGGATCGGCCGGGTCTCCAGCAGGTCCAGGCCGATGTCGACCAG
>JBAVLA010000152.1:0-2297 GCA_049688595.1 Candidatus Nanopelagicales bacterium
CTGGCCGTGGCGGAGGGTCCCTACACCGGCAGGAACGCGAACGGGGAGATCCCGGAGCGAGCGGTGACCGGACTGGCCCTGCACGGACTCGTCGCCCTGGCCGACCCGGCGCGCGGCTCGTCTGCGGGTGCCGTCGCGTCGCTGCGGGCGGCCGGTGTCGAGACGATCATGATCACCGGCGACCACCCCTCGACCGCGCTGGGCATCGGTGTCGAGCTGGGCCTGCTCACCGGCGCCGACGGTATGCTCACCGGCGCGCAGATCGACACCCTCAGTGACGCCGAGCTGGCCGATGCGCTTCACCGAGTACGCGTCGTCGCGCGGGTCACCCCCGCGCACAAGGTGCGGATCGTGCGGGCCCTGCAGGCCGTGGGCAGGGTCGTCGCGATGACCGGGGACGGCGCCAACGACGCGCCGGCCATCCGACTGGCCGACGTCGGCATAGCCCTGGGCCGCCGCGGGACGACCGCAGCCCAGACGGCTGCCGACATGGTCGTGCTCGACGACCGGATCGAGACCCTGGTCGAGGCCGTCATCGAGGGCCGGGCGCTGTGGGGCTCGGTCCGCGACGCCGTCGCCATGCTCGTCGGCGGCAACCTCGGAGAGGTCCTTTTCACCGTCGCGGGCAGCGTCGCGAGCGGGATGCCTCCGATCAACGCGCGCCAGCTGCTGCTGGTCAACCTGCTCACCGATGCGCTGCCCGCACTGGCGATCGCCGCGAGACGGCCGACCAGGGTCAGCCCCGAGCAGCTGCTCGACGAGGGGCCCGACCGATCGTTGGGTGATGCGCTCACCCGGGCTGTCGTCGGAAACGCCATCGGCGCCAGCGCGGCCACGTCCGCGGCCTGGCTGGCAGCCCGGACGATCGGGCCGCCGGCATGGGCGCGCTCCGTGGCGATGGCCGCGCTGATCGGGACCCAGCTGGGGCAGGCACTCGACGCCGGCGGCCGCGACCCGGTCGTCGTGGCATCGGTCATCGGATCGACCGTGATCCTCGTGGTCGTCATCCAGACCCCGGGGTTGGGTACGTTCTTCGGCTGCCTGCCGCTCGGCCCAGTCGGATGGTCGCTGGCCCTGGGTTCCGCGGCGGCAGGCGCGGCGATCAGCCGCGTCACCCCACGGATGGTCCCCGACCACCTCCTCGGCGCCCCACGCAGCCAGCAGGCCGGCGGTCAAGACGCCCCAGTCGAGGCCGACGGCATGCCAGCGCCCGATCCATCCGACACCGAGTCCGGCCACTGAGCCGAAGAGCGCCTCGGCCAGGCTGCGGTCGTGCCTGAGCAGCCATGGCAGCTCACCCCACCCGGTACAGCAGGCCCCGCCTGATCAGCACCTTCTCGGCCTCCACGGCTGCCAGCACGAGCAGTGGGAGGGTGAAGACGAACACCAGTTGGCCGGCCGTGAGCGGCGCGGTGTGGAACACGTCGCGCAGCCAGGGGACGTAGATCAGCGCCACCTGCAACAGCACCGAGATGCCCACGGCCGCCAACAGCCCCGGGTTGGTGCGCAGGCCCAACGAGAACAGGGATCGAGTCTCCGAACGGATGGCCATGCAGAGCACTAGCTGGGCGAGGACCAGCACGCAGAACACCATCGTCTGCCACTGCTCGGGCGCAGAGGTAAGCCCCCACGCCTGGGTCCCCAGGGTCATCGCCCCGATAAGCAGCCCGACCCACACGACCTGCACGCCGAGGCCCCGGGCGAACAGGCTCTCCCGGGGCGACCTGGGCGGGTGGGCCATCACATCCTGTTCGACAGGCTCCTCGGCCAATGCGAGGCCGGGAAGGCCGTCAGTGATGAGGTTCACCCACAGGATGTGTATCGGCAGCAGCGGGATGGGCATGCCCAGCATGGGCGCCAGGAAGATCGTCCAGATCTCTCCGGAGTTGCCGGTCAGGGCGTACCGGATGAACTTGCGGATGTCGTCGTAGATCCGCCGGCCCTCCGCGACGGCAGTGACGATGGTCGAGAAGCGGTCGTCGAGCAGGACCATGTCCGCGGCCTCCCGCGCGACGTCGGTGCCGCCGCGACCCATCGCCACGCCGATCTGCGCCTGGCGCAGGGCGGGGGCGTCGTTCACGCCGTCGCCAGTCATGGCCACGCATTCGCCACCCGACTGCAGCGCCCGCACGATCCGGATCTTCTGCGCCGGGTCGACCCGGGCGTAGGCACGCACGTCCCGCGCGGCCCGAGCCAGCTCCTCGTCATCCAGCCGCGCCAGCTCCGCTCCGGCCAGGATCTGCTCCCCGCCCTCGTCGATGATGCCCAGTCGACGGGCGACGGCCGCGGCCGTCGCC
>JBAVLA010000153.1:0-4902 GCA_049688595.1 Candidatus Nanopelagicales bacterium
GGCGACGCCAGCGCGAGGCCGGCCACCGCCCCGGCCTGGCCTGAGACCAGGTCGAACTGACTCGACGGATCAGTCCCGGCCAGCTCGTCGACCAAGCTGGCCGCCCCGCGCAGCAGCGACGGGTCGCCCGACCGGGCGGCCACGGCGCAGGTGGCGTACACGATCCCCGCCCATCCCCCGTACAGCCCGAAGCGATGCTCGGCGGGCACGCTGGCGGCGTGCTCGAGGGCGTGGGCGGCGGACTGCTCGGCCAGGTCCATGGCCCAGGCCTGCCCTCGCAGGTCTGCGTACTGGGCCAGCGCCAGCGCGATCCCAGCCGTCCCGCCGTACAGGGTCGGTCCGACGCTTCCGGGTCGGCCGCGCTGCTCGGTTGGCGGGCTGACCCAGACGGCGAGCCCGTCGCAGGTGATCGCCGAGGCACGCACGTGCTCGAACACCTCGTCTGCGGCGCGGCCGAAGTCTGCGGCGCGGCCGAAGTGATGCGCTGCAGCACGATCAGGTTCACTGGCGGACGCCTGCCGCGGGTCAGAGGAGCTGGGCATAGACATCCTCCCGCCCGGAATGCAGGTGGGGGCGGGTCGGGTCGATCCCGCCGTCTGCCAGCGCGGCCGAGACCGCCGTGAGGGGGTCAGCGATCGGGCCGTCCGACGCGGCGTGCAGCAGCCCCGCAGCGATGGCCCGGCACCGGTCCAGCCCGAAGCTGCGACCGTTCGCTGGATCGTCGGCGACCCCCACACCGGGGCGGACGCGCAGGACCAACCCCGGCACGGTGGACCGCAGCTGATCCACACGGTCGGCCAGCAGCGGCGCGAGGATCTGCCAGAAGGCAGGCACGAGCCTGCGGGGGAAGTACAGGACCGCGACATCACAGCGATGGAAGTGGGCGGCGTCGTTGGCGACCTTCAGGTCGAACGGCAGGCCAGCCCCATTCAGCCGGGTGCACGCGTCGTGCAGCCACTCGGCCGCGCCATCCGGGGAGACGTTCACGTACATCCGGGTGAGCGGTTCGAGGTAGTCGAGGTCCGCGTCGCTGTGGGCGACGTAGAAGCCCGCTGATCGGTTCAGGGACCCCGCAGGGGTGTCCACCACCACGCTCTGGCCGGGGCCGACCGATCCGCCCGCACGGGGACGGACCAGCTGCACGGGGGCACTGACTGCCAGGTCGCCCTTGTGCACGACCACCCTCCCCTGCTCGGGACGCACCCGCACGCAGCGCCAGCCACCCTCGCGTCGCCCCGCCCCGGGGTTCGCGGCGGCCAGCTGGCTGGCGAGGCTGCGCGGTGCCGTGTTGCGCATCAGGCTGTCCAGCTCCTGGCGCAGGACGGGCCGGGACACCGTGTAGTAGTAGGTGTAGAGCAACTGGGTCAGCGCCTGGGTCGGCAGGTCGTCCGAGGCACGGCCGAGCGCTGCTCCCCGGGGTACGAGCTCGATCCGCTCGCCGAACCACCGAGCCACCCGTCCATCGACCCGCACCGCGGCCAGCAGCGGCCCGAGGGCAGTTCGCAGCGGAGCGGAGTCAGGCATGGATCGGACCTGACAGCGGACCGAGCGGGAGGCCGAGGGCATGCACCCACCGCTCGAGCGGGCGCTGCGCGAACTGCTCGGCGAGGGTGAGCAGGGCCAGCGAGTCCGCGGTCGCCTCGTTCGAGCCCTGGCTGTACTCGAGCGCGGTCTGGGCCAGGCGCAGGCCGATCATGCTGGTCACGCGGACCGCAGTGTCGGGGCCCCATGGCGGCCGACCATCCGTGGCGAGGCCATCCGACGCCCGACCTTCCGTGGCGAGGCCATCCGAGGCCGACAAGTAGCCTGCCCAGAAGGCCCGCAGCAGTGGGCGGAACGCGGCCAGGCTGTGCCGGGCGGCGGCCGGGCGACCCAACCGCGAGGCGGTCAGGGCATGCGTCGCCCACAGCTCGACGTACCCGGCGAGCAGTCCGGCGACGTCCCAGAGGCCATCTCCGGGGCTGCAGAGCTCCCAGTCGACCAGGACGATCCGGGCGCCCCCGCCACCTGATCGGCCCAGGCGGAGGACGTTGTCCAGCCGCACGTCGTTGTGGCAGAGCGACTTGGCCTCCCACCGTTCCAGCAGCCCCTCCGCAGCCGAGGTCAGGGGCTGGCTGCCCTGGATCCGGCGGAGCACCGCCAGCGTCCCGCTGCTCTCGGTCTCCAGCACGGAGATCGGGGGCTCGAGCAGCGTCAGGGCCCATGGCGGGGGCGGCTCCCCAGCAGCGAGCCACTGGCTGCCGAAGGGCATGGCATGCAGTGCGGCGAGCACCCGCCCCGTGGCGCGTCCGATGTGGGCCGGCGACCGTCCTGTGCGCTCGTGGTGGTCGCGCAGGGTGGGCGCGTCCGGCAGGTACTCCAGGGCAAGGACCTGCCGGTCAGGGTCGAAGAAGTGGAAGGCAGGCAGGTGGGCGGCCACGCCGCGGTCATGGGCAGCAACGCCCGGGCCGTGGGCGCCCGTGTCGTCACCGCCCCGGTCGTGGGCGCCCTGGCGCAGCGCGACGTAGACCGCCGCCTCGTTGGCGACGCCGGGATCCCTCGGGTCACGGGGTCTCTTCAGCAGGAGTCGCGGACCGTCCACGTGCACGACGAACGAGACGTTCTTGCGATCCACGACCTCGACCGAGAAGTCGGAGTGGACCAGGTCGCATGGCTCGAGCTCCCCCCGCCCGAGCAGGTAGTCGACGACGTCAGCAGCCTCGAGCTGACCGGCGCCGGAGCCCGCACGGGCTGCCGGGTCGGCCGGTGCGGGGCCTGGCTGGTGCTGCAGCTCGCTGATCACGGAGTCGCGCAGAACCAGTTCTCCGTCCACGGATTCGGGCACAACGGGTGGTCGCTGCACGTGATCGAGCAGATCGTCGAATGCCGCGACGTGCACCCGCAGGTGATGTTGGTGCAGAAGATCCGGGTGCAGATCGCGGCGCTGATCGGTGGTGTGGCCGTCGTGATCGTGGGCGTGGCCACGCCCGGCCCGACGCGCAGGGCACCGGACTCAGCAGCCAGCAGGGCCCTGGACAGCATGTCCGCCTGCACCTGCTCGCTGTTGACCTCGATGATCTCCGCCTGCGCCTGCGCATCGACCAGGATCAGGCTCACCTCGACTCCGGCGGAGTTGCGCACCCGCTCCCGCTTCCGGATGGTGTCCCGACGGACGCGGACGCAGGTCCGCAGCTCGTAGTCCTGGTAGATCCGCACGAACTCCGGATCGTCGTCATCGGCCAGCAGGCCGACGAAGGGGACGGCAGCAGCCCTCCTCCCGCCCCCGGGCTGCAGGGCGTCTGTGAATCGGTCGGGCGTGAGGTCGGGTCGGCCTGCGCCGAGACCGCTGGACTCGGGGTCCTCGGATTGTGTCGACATGGGTTGCTCCATCCTGTTGCCGGATCGCTCAGGCGAGCAACCCTGATCATTCCGCGGCCGCCCATCGAGTGTCAAGGTTTGCCTAACCTAATCCGCCGCATGAGTGGCCAGCGGCCCGACGACCCGGCGCCCGCGCGCCTGGCGCGGGCTGGCGTTCGTACGCTTGCCACATGGCGGTTCTCCGGCTGGGCGGACAGGTGGATCCCACGCGGCACGAGCGCATCGACGCAACGGCGGGCGTGCCGTCCGAGGAGCTGACGACCCACGGCGTGATCGTGGGCATGACCGGCTCTGGCAAGACCGGCCTGGGCGTGGTCCTCATCGAGGAGTGCCTGTCCGCCGGTGTGCCAGCCGTCCTCATCGACCCCAAGGGCGACCTGACCAACCTGGCCCTGACCTTCCCCTCGCTCAGCGCCGCCGAGTTCGAGCCATGGGTCAACCCGGACGACGCCGCCAAGGCGGGGCAGGCCGTCCCGCAGTTCGCCGCAGCCGAGTCCGAACGGTGGGTGACGGGCCTTGCCGGCTGGGGGCTGGGCGCCGAGCACGTGCGAGCCCTGCACGAGGGCGTCGACGTCACGATCTACACACCCGGCTCGCCGCACGGCGTCGGGCTGAACATCATCGGCACGCTCGACGTGCCCGCTGACATGAGCGACCCACAGGCGGTGCAGGAGGAGGTCGATGCCTACGTCTCGTGCCTGCTCAACCTCGTGCAGATCGAGGCCGACCCGCTGAGCTCACGCGAGCACATCCTGCTGTCGAACCTCATCAACCAGGCATGGACCCAAGGACGCTCCCTCGACCTGGCGACGCTCGTCGCCTCGGTCCAGCAGCCACCGATGCGCAAGCTGGGGGTCCTGGAACTCGACTCCTACTTCCCACCGGCAGACCGGCAGAAGCTGGCCCTGAAGCTCAACGGGCTGCTCGCGTCGCCCGCGTTCGCCTCGTGGCTGGTCGGGGGACGGATCGACATCGGGGCGATGCTGCGCACCCAGGATGGCCGCCCGCGCTGCGCCGTCATCACGACCGCGCACCTGTCCGACGTGCAGCGCCAGTCGGTGACCTCGGTCGTGCTGGCCAAGCTCATCTCCTGGATGCGCCGCCAGTCAGGCACGTCCGACCTGCGCGTGCTGCTCTACATGGACGAGGTCGCTGGCTACCTCCCGCCCGTGGGCAACCCGCCGACGAAGGCCCCGATCATGCTCCTGCTCAAACAGGCCCGGGCGTTCGGCGTTGGCGTCCTGCTCTCCACGCAGAACCCGGTGGACCTCGACTACAAGGCACTGTCCAACGCCGGCACCTGGATGGTCGGCCGGCTGCAGACCGAGCAGGACAAGGCCCGCCTCGTGGCCGGTCTGACCAGCGCTGCCGGCTCAGTCGACCCGTCCGCGGTGGGGGACACGATCTCCGGGCTGGGCAAGCGCGAGTTCGTGCTCAAGCGGGCGAGCAGGGATGCGATCGAGGTCTTCACGACCCGGTGGGCCATGAGCTACCTGCGCGGACCCCTCACCCGCGAGCAGGTCGCCGGGCTGACCAGGGCGGCAG
>JBAVLA010000154.1:0-3047 GCA_049688595.1 Candidatus Nanopelagicales bacterium
CCTCCTCCACCGCGGCCGACGGGCCCCGGACCCGGATCGTGCTGCCGTGCGCCAGCGCGCGCGCCACACCCGACCGGAGGTCGTCGACGAAGATCTCCACCTGATCGGCGCCTGTCTCGTCCGGGCCCAGGTCCCGGCCGACCCGCCGGAACGCGGCGCCGGCGCCGGCGGTCAGCGCCAGTGCCAGCGAGGTTCCGCCTTCGGCGGGGAACCTGCCGATGGCAGTCGTCGGATCGAAGTCCTCGGGAACCTGATACGCGCCCGGTTCGCCCGTGGCGCGGGCCTCCCCCGCCATCCGGCTGGCCCGGAACACCCGAACCGCGCCGCGGTCGGCGTCCCAGCCGACCAAGTACCAGTGGGCGCGCCACCAGACCACGCCCCAGGGCTGGACGTTCCGGCGCTGCGCCTCGACCGACGTGCCCCGCCGATACTCGAACGTCACTGGGGTGCGGGTCGTGCAGGCATCCATCAGGGCGAGCAGCTGGGGGGAGTCAGCAGTCAACCCGGCCACCGGGGCGCCGCCTGTTTGCGCGGACTCCATGCCCAGCTGGGCCTCCACCTTGCGAAGGGCGTTGAGCGCGACCGGAGCCAGGTCGGCCAGCCGCCACGCCCCGGCCGCCAACCCCAGAACGGCGAGCTCGCTGCGATCGACGTCCAGCGGCGCGAGGTTCCAGTCCGCTCCTATCCGGTACCCGGTGACGGTCCCGGAGGCGTCGGTCAGCGTGACCACGGGGATGCCCATGGACCGCAGCTGGTCCTTGTCGCGCTCGAACATCCGCTCGAAGGCCTGCTGCGAGGCTTCCTCGCCATAGCCGCGGACCACCGCCCGGATCTGCTCGCGGCTCAACCCCGAGCGGGTGCTGCGCAGCGCCATCAACAGGTTGAGCAGGCGCTCGGCCTTCGTGTAGGGCTGGAACCCCTCGGTCATCGGCGCACTGCGACGTGATCGCTGGTGGCGGCCGAGACCGGCCTGCGGTGTTCCGACCCAATTGCTGGATCGGCCCGAAGCTCGCATGACTCCATGGGCGATCACTCTCTCACATGGATTCGATCAACCTGGTGACCCGTTCGTCGACTGCCTTGAAGGGGTCCTTGCACAGCACGGTGCGCTGCGCCTGGTCGTTGAGCTTCAGGTGCACCCAGTCGACCGAGAAGTCCCGCTTCTTGGCCTGGGCTGCCCGGATGAACTCGCCCCGCAACCGGGCCCGGGTTGTCTGCGGAGGCGTGCTCTTGGCCGCGAAAACCTCGATGTCCCCGGAGAGCCGCGCAACGAGGCCGCGCTGCTCCATCAGGTTGAACAGCCCTCGCGATCGGGAGATGTCATGGTAGGCCAGGTCCAGCTGGGCGATGCGGGGGGAGCCCAGGGGCAGGTGGTGCTTGCGCATGTAGCGCTGCAGCAGCCGCTGCTTGATGACCCAGTCCACCTCGGTGCCCACCGCGTCCGGGTCGCCGGACTCCACGGCCACCAGCGTGCGCCGCCACAGGTCGAGAACCGCGGCGTAGCGCGGCAGCTGGGCCAGCCCGCTGGACTGCGCGAACCGATCGCAGCGGTCCAGGTACTCGGACTGGATCTGCAGCGCCGAGAGGGCCCGGCCGTTGGCCAGCTTGACCGTCCGGGTACCGGTGAGGTCGTGGCTGATCTCCCGGATAGCCCGGATCGGGTTCTCCAGCGTGTGGTCCCGCATGGTGGCACCGGACTCGAGCAGCCGCAGCACCA
This sequence comes from Candidatus Nanopelagicales bacterium, assembly GCA_049688595.1. GTDB lineage: Bacteria > Actinomycetota > Actinomycetes > S36-B12 > CAIYMF01 > Prado023. Next base: position 1,718 of record JBAVLA010000154.1, read on the forward strand.
GGTCCGCGCTGCCCACCTTCAACAGGGTGGTCGTCTCGCTCAGGTTCGAGTCCCCGACTATGACGTGCAGCCTGCGGAACCGCTCGGCGTCGGCGTGCGGCTCGTCCCGGGTGTTGATGATCGGCCTGGAGCGAGTCGTGGCAGATGAGACGCCCTCCCAGATGTGCTCGGCGCGTTGGCTCAGGCAGTAGATGGCGCCGCGGGGCGTGTGCAGCACCTTGCCGGCGCCGGCGATCAGCTGTCTGGTCACGAGGAACGGGATGAGGGCATCGGAGACCCGGGAGAACTCACCGAGGCGACCCACGAGGAAGTTCTCGTGGCAGCCGTAGGAGTTGCCCGACGAGTCCGTGTTGTTCTTGAAGAGGTAGATCTCCCCGTCGATGCCCTCCTCGCCCAGTCGCCGCTGGGCATCCACCACCAGCCCCTCCAGGATTCGCTCCCCCGCTCGGTCGTGGATCACCAGCTGGCGCAGGTCGTCGCATTCGCCCGTGGCGTACTCCGGATGGCTACCGACATCGAGGTACAGCCGTGCGCCGTTGCGAAGGAACACGTTCGAGCTGCGACCCCACGCCACGACCCGGCGGAAGAGGTAGCGGGCGACCTCGTCCGGGCTCAGCCGACGCTGACCCCGGAACGTGCAGGTGACCCCGTACTCGGTCTCGATGCCGTAGATCCGCCGACCGAGCGGATCAACCATCGAGGCTCATCGAGGCAAGCCCACCCGCGGCGAGTTGGCGCAGCTGCTCCTGGCCGATCCGGCGGAACGTCCGCCGGGGCCGGTCACGCTGGAGGAGCGCCACTTCCAGATGGGTCAGCGGGACCTGCCGGGACCCCTGCGCGGGGGCGTTCCCGGGCAGCGAGGAGCGCGCCAGCGCGGCGATGGCCAGCCGCACGCCCTCACCCAGCGACAGCCCCTCGCGCCAGTGCTCGGCCAGATGCGTGGCGATCGCCTCGGACGATCCGCCCATCGCCACGAAGCCGTGCTCGTCGGCCACCGACCCGTCGAAGGTGAGCCGATAGATCTGGTCGGCCGCAGCCGCCCGGCCCACCTCGGCCACCACGAGCTCCACCTCGTACGGCTTGGCCGCCTCCGTGAAGATCGTGCCCAGCGTCTGCGCGTACGCGTTTGCCAGGCTGCGACCCGTGACGTCGCGGCGGTCGTAGGCGTAGCCGCGCATGTCGGCCAGCCGGACCCCGGCCACTCGCAGGTTCTCGAACTCGTTGTACTTGCCCACCGCGGCGAACCCGATGCGGTCGTAGATCTCGCTGATCTTGTGCAGCGCGCGGGAGGGGTTCTCCGCCACGAACAGGATGCCCTCGGCAACCTGCA
>JBAVLA010000155.1:0-2147 GCA_049688595.1 Candidatus Nanopelagicales bacterium
CGCTCGCTGGGATCTTCCAGACAAGCGTCTCCTCCCTGGTGCGTGCCGAAGCGAGCCGCGCATGGCTCCGGCGCGAACGCGAGCTCCTGATCGCGGATCTTGAAGAGGACATCGAGCAGGCGAAGGCCGAGGCCGCCGATCGCGAGCGCGAACTCAGCGCGATCACGGAACGCGAGACGGAAGCGATCAAGCAAGCACGAGAACGCGTCGCCTGGATGGAGGAGGCCATCGCTCGGCATCGGTCGCTCATCGAAAGCGAGAACGCGTTATCCGAGACTGAGATGCGGGGCACGAAGGGGACCGATGCCGAGGATCGCTGAACCGAGGCCCGGCGAGCCGATCACGCTGGAGTTCCTCAAGGATGGAACGCCGCGCTACCGAGCGGTCGTCGACGTGGGCACGGCCAGGCAGCGCAAGCAGCAGAAGCGGCGCTTCCGCACGATCACCGAGGCGCGAGCCTGGCTCGACGAAGTCCGCACTGACAGCCGGCGCGGCACCTACGTCGCTCCGAGCGACAGGACATTCAACGACCTGGCCGACGCCTACCTGAGGTTGGCCGACAACAGGGTTCGCGCGGTTAGCGTCAACGGCTACACCCAGTCCCTGCAGTACGCGAAGGACGCCTTCGGCACCCTGCCAGCCCAGGAGATCAGCCGCGACGACGTCTTGGCCCTGGTCGACAGCATGGCGGCCCAAGGCCTCGCCATCCGCACTGTCAGAGGAACGCTGGTCCACTTGCAGGCGTGTTTCGAACTGGCCATCGAGGATCGAGTGGTCTTGAGCAACCCTGCGCGCAAGATCAAGGCTCGAGGTCGCCTTCCAGGAGAGAAGGCGGCCCATACGGAGACGGAGCGGACGGCACATATCCGCGCCGCGCAGGACGAGTGGCTCTCCGCCTGCTGGCTTCTCAGTATGGCTGGGCTGCGCCGCTCCGAGGTTCTCGGCCTCCGCTGGTCCGACCTAGATCTCGACCAAGGCTCGCTGACCGTTGCTCGCGGCCGAGTGCTCGTCGATCCCAAGACGGTGGCCGAGGGCGCTCCCAAGAGCGCGAACAGCGCCCGAACGATCGCTCTGCCGGCCCACTACGTGAGCGCCCTGAAGGAGATGCGCGCGCGCCACGCCCAGGTGGTCGGGCTCGCCCATGTGAGATCAGGCAACTTGGCCATCGACGAGCTCGGCCGACCATTGCGCCCCGAGCGCTACTCCGACCACTGGAAGCGCTTGTGCAAGAAGGCCGGAGTCCGAGTTCTCACCCTGCACGAGGCCCGTCACACCTCGGTGTCGCTGCTGCGGGCCAAGGGCATCCCCGACCAGATCATCGCCGCCTTCCACGGTCACGACGAGCAGACCATGCGCCGGACGTACAGCCACCTCCAGCCAGAAGACCTTCGCCGGGCAGCGGAGGCGCTGTGACGCACCCCGCCGTCTGCGGCTGACTCGCGGGCCATCTCGCTGCTCGCCTTCTGCCGACAGTAGGTGATCCTGAATCGGTTCCGTGGGGGAATTGACCCGTCCCCGCGTCGACGTTGCGTCACTTGATGACTGGCCCGCGTCACCCCCGGCCATCACATCCCAGCGGCCTCGCTCGCGCGGAACAGGCGGCAGTGTCCACGGCCCAGACGGTGCCCGCTACCGCCCACTATGACCTGCTGTTCGAGGCCCGACGTGTCAGTGGGAGTTGGACCCGGTCGCCACGATGGTGATCGGCCATGAGGGGTGCTCGAAGTTCTCGAAGGTGACGTGCCCGGTCATCTCGGCGTGACCCGTGGCCCTCTCGAAACGCCCGGTGCCCCCACGATGGTCGCGTCCGCGTCGACGTCGAACTCCGCGGCCGGCGGAGGGCGGACCGGTGCAAGGTCAGGTGGACCTCGTCACCATTGGCGCGGCGGCCTGGATGGCCTTCGAGTTCCCGAGGCGCGCCCCTCCTCGACTCGGTGGATGGTCCTCTCGATTCCGATTGTCGACAGCGCGCTTGGCCCTGTCCACGACTGTATCAACCACGTCCGTGATCTTGTCCCACCCCTCGCCGGAGACCGCTGTGCCCTGTAGAACCCGCCGTCGAGCCCTCAAATGACTCCCGTGTAAGGCGAGCCTCTCCCGGGCGCTCCCGCTACTGCGGCACGGACCTCGTGTGATGGGCCCGCACT
>JBAVLA010000156.1:0-7257 GCA_049688595.1 Candidatus Nanopelagicales bacterium
CAGTTGGGGCGATGGGCGCGCTCGTGGGAGCACCGGTGGGCGCGCTCACCCGGCCACCGCCGCGAGCCGTCTCACTCGCGGCATCGCCGCGGCGTGACCGGCGGCGGCCGCTGCCGTCACGATGTTCGCCTGGGTCGGCAGGCTGCTGCCGGTGTCGACGTACTGGATGTTCCTGCCCTTCTCGAGGTACGCCGTAGCCAGGCTCACGGCGTTGGACCAGTCCTGAGCCGCGGTCTTGATCTCCGCCGAGATGATGAGCGAGACCGTGGCCGGGGTGGCGTGCGGCTGGGAGACGCGGATGGACGCCAAGTAGTCCTGCGGGTTCTGCAGGTCGTCCACGACGGCCTTGATGCCGTTGTCGAGCTGCTCCCACGCGGTGACGAGGTTGCCCAACGCGGCCTGCGCCTTGCCCAGCGTCGTCGTCAGGCTGGTCAGCTGCGTGCCGACACCGTGCAGCAGGGCGATCTCGGCCTGGTCGTTGGCGAGGTCGACCTCGTCCTGGGCGATCTGGCCAAGCTTGTCGTCGTAGTCCTTCCCAGCCACCCCGGTCATCGCCGCCCCACCGGCCACCACCGCGATGCCCGCCCCGATGACCAGCGTTGCCGCGCCAGCCGTCTCGAACTCGGCCAGAGCTCCGACGGCGATGATCAGGATCCCCACGACCATCATGGCTGCGCCACCGCCGATCATGGCGAGGTCCTTGCTCATCGCGTCCTGCTCGGCAGAGATCTTCTCGGTGAGCCTCTGGATCGCGCCGTCGTCACCACCGAGCACGCGGTTCGCGGTGTTGAAGTCCGTGAGGAAGGTGGAGTAGTCCGCGCCGACCTCGGTGGCATACGTCGTGATGTCCGCGAATACGGCCTCGCTCTGCGTGCGCTGGCCGGACACGAGGGTCTGCAGCGCCTGGAGCATGGCGACCATTTGCGCGATCTGGTCCGGCGCGAAGCTGGTCTCATCGCCGATGGCACCGGCCGCCTTCCGCAGGCCTGCCTCTAGGTTGCCGAACTCCTCGCCGAAGGTCACGATCCCCTGCAGGCGGTCCCAGACCTGCGCACTCCACGTGTTGATCCACTCGTTCGAATGGCCCTGCGCGGTTGCGAGGTGGGGGTTGAGGTCCCGCAGCTCGTCGGCCGTCACGTCGGGGAACTTCGGCTGCTTCGTCACCGCCGCGGCCATCGCGCTGAGCACGACGACGGCGTTGCCCACATCCGTCCCCGCCACCGACACACTTCCGCTGAGGTCTCCCACGCCATTCTCCTCCGGGTTGGATGTGTTGCGAACGTAGTCCAAGCGCGCATGCGAGGTCAACGGATCAGGCGAGGCAATCCTTTGCTATCCGGTGCCCGTCACCGCGTTGGTGTCAACCGCGAGCACGCCCGGGCGGCGGTCCAGCGGCGCGGTCCAGCGGCGCGGCCCAGCGATCAATCCAAGTCCGCGGGCTGACCAGGGGGTGGCGCGGGCCGGCGGCGCGCGAGTACCGTCGAGGTCGCCCCCAGTGGGCAGGAGCTGAACCCTGATGACGACTATGACGGACCTTCCGTTGGTCGAGGAATGCACGGTTGCCGACTACACCTGCACGATGGACCGCGCATGTGACGAGACATCCCGATCCACCAGGAGTCCCTGTTGGTCAACCTGAGACGTCGTGGGAAGGCCATCATGGGCTGGTGGCCCTGGCGGTGTGCGCTCTCCTGGACGCCCATGGCGAGCGGCTGATCCGCAGCCTCTGGTCGCGGCTGGAGGCCTGCGGCGTCCCCACCCTGGCGACACACACCCATGGCCACCATCACCCGCACCTGTCGTACGCCGTGCTGCGCGAGTGGGATCTCGACCGCGTCCGCGAGGCGATTGCGTCGTTGCCGGAGGGTGGTCCGTTTGCGGCCCACGTCCAGGGGACCGTGGTCTTCCCGCGGGGACGGGCGGCGCTAGCCGTCGCCGTCCCTGCCGACCTCGTACGCCGTCAGCAACTGGTCGCCTCGACCGTCCGCGCCGCAGGGGCGCAACTGCACCGCCACTACTGCCCGGGTTCATGGATCCCCCATGTCTCGGTGGCGACGCGGGCTCATGGAGCGCTGCTTCCGGTGACGGTCACTGCGATCTCCGACGTCCTGCCAGTGACGCTGACCGTGGCGAGCGCAGCGCTCGTTGACAGCGCCACCGGCCAGACCTGGCCCTTGCCGCGGATCCCCTGAGGTGTCCTCGGGATCCGCCCGACCTGGCCCGGGGGACATCCCGAGGGGACCACGGACTACCGGGTCGCCGCCGACCACTACAACCACGTCGACGAGGGCGCCGCCCTGTTCGGCGAGCTGGGCCTGCTGGTAGTGCTCACCGGGCCAGCTCCGCCAACGCCTCCATCGGGATGGCCAGCCAGTCGGGGCGGTTGCGCTTCTCATACGCCGCTTCGTAGGCGGCCTTGTCGACCAGGTAGGCGGCCAGGATGTCCGCATCGGCGGTGGGATCTGCCGCGCCGGAACCGGCGTAGCCGGCGAGGAACGCCCGCTCGCAGTCAGCCCGCCAGGTCGCCACCACCGCTGGGTCCAGTCCGGCCCTGCCATGCGCTGCAGCGTAGGCGAAGGAACGCAGCATCCCGGCAACGTCGCGCAGCGGATGGTCGGGCACGACCCTGTCCGCCATGGGGGCGCCAGGCTCTCCCTCGAAGTCCAGCAGCTTCCAGCCGTCGGCGGCTCGCAGCACCTGCCCAAGGTGGAAGTCGCCGTGGACCCGCTGCACCGTGATGGGCCGGCCAAGATGGCCCAGGGCCCTGAAGCGCTCATGCAACCGCTTGGACATCGGGGCCAGCTCCGGCACGGCTGCCGCAGCCCGGTCAAGGCGCCAGTGCAGCCGGTCGACGAGCTCGCCGAGCTCCGTGGCGCCCAAGGTCCTGGTCGGCAGGGCCCGGCGCAGGTCGATGTGGACCTCCCCGGTGGCGACCCCGAGGGCGTGGGCGTCGTCGGCGAACGAGGCGCCCGCTGCGACCCGCTCCAGCGCCAGCCCCCATCCGTCAACCGGCGGGGAGAGCAGCTGCTGCACCATCGCGAGGTGACCGGCTACCCAGTGGCCGCTGGCGGGCTCACGCCAACCGCCATTGACCCACCCGAGGCAGCGCCCGACATGCCGGCACCCGACGGAGCCGAGCGCTGCGTGGACCTCCACGTCGGGGTTGATGCCGGGGGTCAGCTGGCGGAACACCTTCAACAGGGCGACGTCGCCCAGCAGGATCGAGGTGTTGCTCTGCTCCACGGACATGGGTCGTGCTGCCGCTGTGCGATAGCTCGCGGGGTCGACGACGGCTTGGAGCTGCGGTACCGGGTGCTCACCGTGGGCCGGGTCGACGCCATGCGTGCGGGCGGGATCCACGCTGGGGGCGGCCGCGCCGTTGCCCAGCATCGCGGTCATCGCATCTGGATCCGCGAGGGCGTCGTGGACCCAGCCTCCGCTGGGCAGCCGGCCGATCAAGGAGGCCCCGGGTGTTGCGTCTGCTCGCAGCGAGACGGGAACCTGATAGGCCTGCCAGTGGTCGCCGTCGAGCTGGACACCCACCACGAGATGGGCCACGGCGTCAGCTCCCGGCAGGGTGCTCACCTGGCTCAGGCGCACTTCCGTCAGAACGTGTCCCTTCCCAGCGAACCAGCGCTGGGAAGGGAGCCACTCGATCAGGAGCTGGGCGATGTCCTTCTGGTCGGCGGTGCCGAGCTCGCGTCGGGGATTGGCCATGGTCGAAGTCTGGTGCGTAGCAGACCGAGGGCGGGGCCTGGCCCCCGGTTCTTGGACACGGGGTTAGGCACACCGGTCGTCTCCATGCCCTGCACAGCCATCCCCGTCATTCCTCGAACCCTCCCCCGTTGCGGCGACCCGCTCGCCCCAAGGGGTTTCGGTCATGGACGCGGCCCCTGACGCAGCCAGGCGACGAGCGTTGATCGCCCGACCGGATCGATCAGCCGGATCGATCCAAGTCTCGAGGGATCCCACCCCAGATGACTTGGATCGATCCGAGCCCGGACGCCGGGAGTTGGATCGATCCGCCGCGGACGACCCGGGCGCCCGCCCAGGGGGTCCAGGCCACCCAGGCCGTGGCGATGACCTCGGCCGGGACCGCCGCCGCCCCGGTCGCCGTGGCGCCGGCTGCGTTGGATGACGAGGTCGCCGCCGAGATTGCCCGGCTGCGCCAGACCCGCGACAGCCTCGCCGACCGGGACACCAACTGCACCAGCAAGCGGCTGCGTTCCGAAGCCAACGGCACGTCCCGTTCGACCGCGCCATCCTCCCGACAGAACACCAGCACGCACCGGGAGACCGGGTCGCCGGTGGCATCGGCCAGCGCACGCGCGTACACAGCCAGCTGCGCCTGGTAGGCGATCACCGTTTCGGGGCTTGGGTCGGCGTCGGTCTTGTAGTCGATGACGACCAGCGACCCATCATCGCCGCGGTAGAGCAGGTCGATGTAGCACTCGACGAGCTGGCCGCCGATCACTGTCCCGACGTAGGTCTCCTTGTGGTGCTCGCGAGCCGCTGCAGCGCGGACGGGCGTGCGGGGAGCAACTTGCGCAGGTCCTGGAGTCCGCCGCGGCCGTCGGCGCGCGCCGCTCGGTACGCCGTCCGTGGCACATCTCTCGCTCGAACACCGTGCTCAGCGGCGTTCGAAACCGTCCGCCGGATCCTGTACCGTTCAGGGGCGTAGGCACTCCGTGGGCACCTGCGCGGTGGCCCTTGCCGCCATCGGGGACGCGCGCCGTGGCGCCGCCCGAACGTTCGTCGAGAGGTGGAGGCCGTGGGCGCGCGGATCGTGGTGTTCGGAGCGACCGGGTACACCGGGGAGCAGACCGCGCGCGAGCTGGTGGCGCGCGGGGCGCGACCTGCCCTGGCCGGGCGGTCGGCCGATCGGCTCGAGCGCCTCGCCGAGGAGCTCGGCGGGCTGGAGACCCGGGTCGCCGACGTCGCCCGACCGCAGAGCGTGACCGACCTCGTCGAGGCCGGCGACGTCCTGCTGTCCACGGTCGGGCCGTTCACCCAGTGGGGTGCCCCGGCAGTCGAGGCGGCGATCGAGCGCCGTGCTTGGTACCTGGACTCGACCGGGGAGCCGCCGTTCATCCGGCGCGTGTTCGAGCAGTACGGCGCACGCGCCGAGGCGGCGGGCACCGGCCTGGTCACGGCGTTCGGCTTCGACTGGGTGCCTGGGAACCTCGCCGGCGCAATCGCCCTGGCGGCTGCCGGCCCGGAGGCTGTCAGCATCGACATCGGCTACTTCACGCGCGGGCCGGGCGGAATCAGCGGAGGCACTCGCGCGAGCATGGTCCGTGCTGCGCTCGAACCCGGCTTCGCCCACCGAGCTGGACAGCTGCGGACCGAGCGCATCGGCGCGCGCGTCAGTGAGTTCACCCTCGACAACGGCATGCGCCGGGTCGGCGTCAGCGTGGGTGGCTCCGAGCACTTCGGGCTGCCCCCGCTGCACCCCACGCTGCTCGAGGTCAACGTGGTGCTCGGTCAGGCGCTGCCACTGATCCAGGGGGTTCCGGTCGCCACCGGGCTGCTCTGCGCCGCGATGCGCGTGCCCGGTGTGCGCCCGGGCGTCACCGCGCTGGTGCAAGGCAAGGTCAAGGGCTCCACGGGCGGCCCCGGCGAGGCATCCCGCTCCCGTGGCGGCTGCTCCATCGTCGCTGAGGCCCGCGCCGCGAACGGGGACCTGCTGCAGCGAGTCCAGCTCGACGGACCCAACGCCTATGACTTCACATTCAGGATCCTGGCCTGGGGCGCGATGACTGCGGCCGGGCATGGCCTGAAGGGCACCGGGGCGCTCGGCCCGGTGCAGGCGTTCGGGTTGGCGGGACTCATAGAGGGGGCCGCCCTGGCCGGGCTCGCGCAGGTGTGACCTGGCGCCGCCCAGCACGCGACCCTCGACGGGGACGCCCTGGGTGTCCGACGCCCCACCCCCGGATCGATCCAAGTCCGCGGGCGATCACGCCCAGCGGACTTGGAGCAATCGTCATGCACGCCAGCAGACTCGGATCGATCGCCCGGCCGCCCGCAGAGAGTGGCCGGAACGCCCCCGCCGCCCATCTCCTTGATCCGCCGAGGCGGTACCCCGATCCCGACGACCAGCCGCGCTCGCGGCGAGGGAGGGTCACCGGCTAGATGTCGAACTCGACATCCACGGAAGACGCGCCCCGAAATCGTGCGACGAGCTCGGCCTCCACCTGCAACTGCTCATTGTCCGCTGATGCCGGCGAGCCGAACGCCTTGACGGTGATGGTCAGCCTCCGGCCCCTCTTGTGAGGTCGCCATGTGCCGGTGACCTTGCCGCCGGCGAGGACCGTGCCCGGTTCGCCGACGGACTTCCAGACCTCCCGGTGGTGCTTCCTGTCGACGATCGTCTCGCGGTCGCGCATCTGGGTGTACGGGTCGCGTGGTGGGAGCAGGCGCACCCCCTTCGGCGTCGGTGCGGAGCGCAGTGCGTCGAGGTCCTCCGTGAGGATCCATTCCGTGCCGCCGAACCCGACCTCCGTCAACTCGTCCTCCACCAGGTTCCACCAGGGGTCGGTGTCAGCGGCGTGGATCCCGGCCCACGCGGCGAAGTGCCCGCGTGTCGACGGTCCGTAGCAGCGCAGGTAGCGGCGAAGCAGTTCGGCACGCGCGACCGCCGGGTCGATGTCCGGGATCGGATGACCGAGCCACTCGTCGACCAGGACGAACGGCGCCTCGTTCCCGGCGCGCGGCGCGAAGCAGACCACCCGCTGCAACGTGAGGATGCGGATGCAGAAATGCACGACACCCTCACCGAGCGGCTGGCCCGGGGCGTAGGGACCTCGATCTTCCCAGATCTCGCGTTGTCGCATCGGCAGTCTGCGGGCGATCCGCTGGGAGATCTCCGCGCCCAGCTCGTTGATGGCGAGCTGACGCCCGAGGAGGACGTCACCGATCTCGGCGCCGGTCAGCTCGACCGCCTCGGTCAGGCTCAGGCCGATTCTGTCCACCGCCGGGCCCACGCCGGGAATGAAGTGGCGCATCGCCTGCTCGGTCGGCGGCAGCACGCCGGTGGTGAAAACCGGCGCATCCGCGACCGGGAAGTAGAAGGGCGCGCCGCGCATGCACCACGTCTGCAGCAGGCTCCTCTCCCCAGCGACCGCCTCAGCCACCTGTTCCTGCGTGAGGTTGCGCACCCTGGCGTTCAGCGCGAGCCACGCCGACCCGGGTGGGCTGTTCTGAACCCCGCACCGGCCGGCCGCGTCCAGCAGCCGGTCTTCGCCCACCCGCTCGGCG
>JBAVLA010000157.1:0-23841 GCA_049688595.1 Candidatus Nanopelagicales bacterium
CAGCGGCGCTCCCGGTGGAGTCGGACGCCGGAACAGCCCCTCCTGCGTGATCGAGATCATCAGCTCGCCGTGGGCGTCGAACATGCGTCCGCGCGCGAAGCCCAGCCCGCGATCGGCAGCGGGTGACTGGGCCACGTACAGCGCCCACTCATCGGCCCGGTACTGGCGGTGGAACCACATCGCATGGTCGAGGCTGGCCACGTCCAGGTGGCCCGAGCCCACGTAGTAGCCGTGCCGGCGCTGGACCGCGTCGAGCAGGGTCGCATCCGAGAAGTACGTCGCCACGCACACGTGCAGGAGGGGGTCCTCGGGCACGGGGCCGGCTGCCCGGAACCAGACGACGTCCTCCCCCGGGTAGTCCCCGCCACCCTTCTGGGTCGGGTGGTCGGCGAACGTCTCCCCCCACCAGCTGACCACGTCCTGGCCCAGGCCGCGGACCGGCCGCACGTCCACCGGGAAGGTCACGTTGACCAGGATCGGCTCGAGGGCGCCCTCGTGCGGCTCGATGAGGTGCCGCAGGGACGGCAGCTCGTCGGGACCCGGCACCTCCGGGGCCCTCGTGGTGTGCACGATCGGCGCCGCCTCGGGCAGGTGGAACGACGGGTCCCCCGGGCGCAGGAAGTAGGCGTGCAGCGAGTGCACGTAGCGGGCCGGCTCCACGGTGCGACCAGCGGCAACGAGCGCCTGGGCGGCCACCTGCCCGCCGAAATCCGGGTGTAGCTGACCGGGTGGCTCACCCCGAGGAACACGTCGCCGGGGCGCCGCCCCAGGTCCAGCAGCTCCAGCAGGTGGTCGATGGGGGGCCGCTCCATCCCAGCATGCTCGCAGGCCCGCGGCCGGCACTCGCGGCCATGGAGCTCACCCGGACGTGGCCGCCAGCTGCCCGCAGGCCCCATCGATCTCCCGCCCGCGGGTGTCCCGGATCGTGGTCGGGATGCCCCGGTCCTCCAGTGCTGCCACGAAGGCCCGCTCGACCACCGGGTCGCTGGCGGTCCACCTCGAGCCGGGTGTGGGGTTCAGGGGGATGGGGTTGACGTGCACCCAGCCGCGGCCCCGCTCGTTGAGCAGCTTGCCGAGCAGGTCTGCCCGCCAGGCGTGGTCGTTGATGTCGCGGATCAGCGCATACTCGATCGACACGCGGCGCCCGGTTGCCTGGGAGTACTCGAACGCCGCATCGAGGGCCTGGCCGACCTTCCACCGCGTGTTCACCGGCACCAGCGTGTCCCGGAGCTCGTCGTCAGGAGCGTGCAGCGACAGCGCGAGCGTCACCGGCAGTCCCTCCCCGGCCAGCCGGAGCATGGCGGGGACCAGCCCCACCGTGGACACCGTGATGCCCCGGGCCGACAGGCCAAGGCCCTCCGGTGCCGGGGCCACGAGCCGGCGCACCGCGGCCAGCACAGCGGCGTAGTTGGCCAGCGGTTCGCCCATGCCCATGAACACGACGTTGGACAACCGGCCCGGGCCGCCGGCGACCGCACCCCGCGCCAGCGCCCGAGCGCCAGCCAGCACCTGCTCCACGATCTCAGCACACGACAGGTTGCGGGTGAGCCCGGCCTGCCCAGTCGCGCAGAAGGGGCAGTTCATCCCGCAGCCGGCCTGGGACGACACGCACAGCGTCGTGCGCTCCCGGCTCCTGCCCCGAGCGGGGTAGCGCATCAGGACTGACTCGACCATGGCCCCGTCGCAGAGCCGCCACACGTACTTCACCGTCATGCCGCCGTCGCAGGTGACGTCCCGGACGTCGGTCAGCAGCGGTGGGCACAGGCTGGCGGCCAACGGCTGGCGCAAGCCGGCCGGGATGTCGGTCCACTGGGCCGGGTCGTCCACGAGTCGGGCGAACCAGTGGTTGCTGACCTGGTCGGCACGGAACCGCGGCAGGCCTGCGGCGACGACCAGAGCCCGCCGCTCGTCGAGGGTGAGGTCGGCCAGGTGCCGTGGTGGCTTGCCCCGGCGGGGTGCGTCGAAGACCAGCAGGCCGGCTGGCTGCACGTCAGCCGACTCCGCCCAGCGTGAGGGCGAACAGCGTGTACGCGACGACGGTGTTCGGGATGATGCTGTCCAGCCGATCCATCAGGCCGCCGTGCCCGGGCAGCAGGCTGGACATGTCCTTGATGCCGAGGTCTCGCTTGATGGCGGACTCCACGAAGTCGCCTAGGGTCGCGGTCACTGTCATGGCTGCTCCCACGAGCGCGCCCTTCCACCAGTCGGAATCCAGCAGCGTCGCGAAGAGCAGCGCGCCGAGGACGACCTGAAGGGTGACCGACCCGGCGAAGCCCTCCCACGACTTCTTGGGGCTGATCCGCGGCGCCATCGGGTGCTTGCCGAACAGCACCCCGGCCGCGTAGCCGCCGATGTCACTGGCCACCGAGAGCACGATGAACGTCATCACCCGGTCGGCGCCGTCCGGGGAGGCCGCGATGAGTGCCGCGAAGCCGCCCATCAGCGGGGCGTAGGCCAGCACGAAGGAGCTGGCCGTCGAGTCCCGGACGAAGTCCTCCACGCCGTAGCGCAACAGCCGCCACACGACCGTGAACAGGAACATCAGGCCCATTGCCATGACGAGGTTCCGTGGCCCGTCCTCGGCGCCGCCGACGAAGGCCACCAGAGGGAGGAGTGCGGCAGCGATGAGCAGCGGCGTGCGGACCAGGCGGATCCCCCTGCCAAGCAGCGCGTCGGAGAGCTCCTTCGTGCCGATCAGGATCGCAGCCAGGATCACCAGCAGGAAGATCCACAGCTGCACGTAGAGGGACACCAGCGCGATCCCCCCCAAGAGGATGCCCACGCCGATCGCTGCGGGCAGGTTCCGCCCGGCCCGGGACTTCGGCTGGGTCGGCGCCGGAGCCGACGGTTGCGAACCGGTGGATCCCGACATCGGGGGGCCCCTTCCCTGTCCCGCGCTTGATCTGGCCTGCGCTGCGTCCTCAGATCTCGAGCAGTTCGGCTTCCTTGTGCTTGAGGATCTCGTCGACCATTGCCACGTGCTTGGCCGTCAGCTCGTCGAGGGCCTTCTCCGCCCTGCGGATCTCGTCCTCGCCCGCGTCCCCGTCCTTGATCATCCGGTCCAGATGCTCCTTGGTGTGCCGGCGGATGTTGCGGATCGACACGCGCGAGTCCTCGGCCTTGTGGCGCGCCATCTTGATGTACTCCTTGCGTCGCTCCTGGGTGAGCATCGGCAGGACGACGCGGATCACGTGACCGTCGTCGGTCGGGTTGACCCCGAGGTCGGAGTCCCGGATGGCCTTCTCCACGTTTCGCATCGAGCTCTTGTCGAACGGCGAGATCAGGATCATCCTGGCCTCAGGGGTCTGGAACGAGGCCAGCTGGTTGATCGGCGTCGGGGACCCGTAGTAGTCCACGAGGATCTTGCTGAACATCTGCGGCGTCGCACGTCCGGTGCGGATGGTCGCGAAGTCCTCCTTGGCCACCGAGATGGCCTTCTCCATCTTCTCCTCAGCCTCGAACATGGCCTCGTCGATCACGTCTCCTCCTCCGCAGTCCGCGCCCGCTAGTGCGCGAGGGCGATCAGGGTCCCAATCCTCTCACCCCGGACCGCCCGGGCGATGTTGCCCGACACCAACAGGTTGAACACGACGATCGGCAGGTCGTTGTCCCGGCAGAGGGAGATCGCGGTGGCGTCGGCCACCTTCAGGCTGCGGGCCAGCACCTCCGAGTAGTCGAGCCAGTCGAAGCGTCGAGCGTCCGGGTTGGTGCGGGGATCGTCGTCGTAGACGCCGTCGACTCCCTTGGCCATGAGGACCACCTGTGCGCCGACCTCGAGCGCCCGCTGCGCCGCGCAGGTGTCCGTCGAGAAGTAGGGGACTCCAAGGCCCGCTCCGAAGATGACGACCCGGTTCTTCTCCAGGTGCCGGATCGCCCGCCGGGGGATGTAGGCCTCGGCGACCTGGCTCATGGGGATGGCCGTCTGGACCCGCGTGTCGATGCCCTCCTTCTCGAGGAAGTCCTGCAGGGCCAGGCAGTTCATCACCGTGCCGAGCATCCCCATGTAGTCAGCGCGGGCCCGATCCATGCCACGGTCATGCAGCTGCGCGCCGCGGAAGTAGTTGCCTCCGCCGATGACCACGCAGACCTGGGTCCCGCCCTGCACGATGGCTGCGATCTGGCTGGCGATGCCCTGGACCACGTCGGGGTCGACCCCCAGCCGACCACCGCCGGCGAAGGCCTCGCCCGAGAGCTTGAGCAGCACCCGGTGCCACCCCTGCGGGGGGGCCGACGCCCAGCGCTCGGCGGTCAGGGCATCACTTGGCTGCACAGAGGTCATGAGGTGCAGTCTGCCCTACCCGGACAGCCCGACGCCCCTGCTGGGGAGGCCACAACTGCGTGCCCCCCGGCGGGACTCCCTCCGGGGGGCACGCAACTGCATGTCTTGCCGTCAGGTCAGTTGCCGACCTCGATGCGGGCGAAGCCGGTCACGACAGCACCGTTGGCGCTGGCGTATGCCTTCACGGTCTTCTTGTTGTCCTGCACCGAGGGCTGCTCCATCAGGACGCGATCCTTGAAGAACCCGTTGACCCGGCCCTCGACGATCTTGGGCAGTGCGGCCTCAGGCTTGCCCTCTTCGCGGGCTGTCGCCTCAGCGATTCGGCGCTCGTTGGCCACGACCTCGGCGGGCACGTCCTCGCGCGTGAGGTAGTCCGGACGCATGGCCGCGATCTGCATGCCGATCTGACGAGCGGTGTCCTCACTGCCCTCGTAGGCGACCAGGACGCCCACCTGGGCAGGCAGGTCCGCTGAGCGCTTGTGCATGTAGGTGGCGATGGTGCCGTCGAGTCGTGCGACCCGACCCAGTTCCAGCTTCTCCCCGATCACGCCCGCCATCGAGGCGATCTCCTCGGCGACTGTCTTGCCCGCGGGCAGTTCAGCGGCGGCCAGGGCTGCCCGGTCGGCAATCGCCTCGGAATCGGCCACGGCCACGATGCGCTGGCCCAGGTCCTGGAAGTCGGAGTTCTTCGCGACGAAGTCCGTCTCGCAGAGCAGCTCCACCAGCGACCCGCCGCTGCTGGCAACCAAGCCGTTCCTGGCCGTGCGCTCAGCACGCTTGGCGGCCTTCGCAGCTCCGGAGATCCGCAGCAGCTCGACCGCAGCGTCGAGGTCGCCGTTGGCCTCGGTGAGGGCCTTCTTGCACTCCATCATCCCGGCGGAGGTGAGGTCGCGCAGCTTCTTGACGTCCGCGGCAGTTATCGCGACCTTGGGTTGCTCCGGCTTGGCCACTGCCGCGGCGGGAGCCGGCGCTGGGGCTTCCTCGGGGGTCTGCGCCACGGCCGGCTCGGCCTTGGGCGCGGCGGCCCGCGCAGCCTCCTGAGCGGCAGCCTCCTCAGCCGCCACCGCAGCAGCCCGCGCAGCCTCCTGAGCCGCAGCCTCCTCAGCCGCCACAGCCGTCAGCTGCTCAGCCTCCAGCGCAGCGGCCTGCTCGGCCTCGTGAGCTGCCAGGAGCTCGGCCTCCCATTCGGCCAACGGCTCGGCCGTCACACCAGCGGCAGCCCCACTGGCACGGGCGACGAGTCCGTCGGCCACGGCGTCAGCGATCACGCGGGTCAGCAGGCCGACGGCCCGGATCGCGTCGTCGTTGCCCGGGATGGGGAAGTCGACCACGTCGGGGTCGCAGTTGGAGTCGAGGATGGCAATCACCGGGATGCCCAGCTTGCGGGCCTCACCGACAGCGATCTGCTCCTTGTTGGTGTCGACGACCCAGATCGCCGAGGGCACCCTGCTCATGTCCCGGATGCCGCCCAGGGTCCGCTCGAGCTTCTCCTTCTCGCGGCGCAGGACGAGGAGTTCCTTCTTGGTCATCCCCGAGCCGGCAACGTCGTCGAAGTCGATCTGCTCGAGCTCCTTGAGCCGCTGGAGACGCTTGTGAACCGTCTGGAAGTTGGTCAGCATCCCGCCCAGCCAGCGCTCGTTCACGTAGGGCATCCCGACGCGCGTGGCCTGCTCGGCGACGGCCTCCTGGGCCTGCTTCTTGGTCCCGACGAACATCACGGTCCCGCCGCGCGCAACCGTGTCCTTGATGAACGAGTAGGCGCGATCGACGAAGGTCAGCGACTGGGTGAGGTCGATGATGTAGATGCCGTTGCGCTCGGTGAAGATGTAGCGCTTCATCTTCGGGTTCCAGCGCCGGGTCTGGTGGCCGAAGTGGACACCGCTCTCCAGCATCTGGCGCATCGTGACGACGGCCATGGGTCGTTCCTCTCATGCGCCGCACCCGAGGGCCCGCGACGCGGTCGGTTGTCACGACCGCCGGTTGGCGGTCGTCCTGATGCCCCACTGACCGTGCTGCCGAAGCAGACCGACCGGTCATCCGCGAACGTGCGGGAGGCATGCGAATTCGGGCCTGACGGCCCGTCGGCAGAGTCTACGCCGCCGGTGCGCGCCGGGCAAACGACTGCGGATACGACGGGACGCGGTTGCCTTCGTTCCGTCCCGAGTTGTCCACAGATCCACCTGCGCTGGTTCCACGCGAGCGGTTCAGCGTCCAGTGTGGCGGCATGCCAACCAGCCGAACCGTCATGCTCGCCCTTGCGGTCGCCTCCCTGCTCTGGAGCCAGGCGCTCGCAGCCCCGCGGGTGACCGCCCTGGCCAGTCCACCAGGAGCGGCAGAATCATCAAGTGCCACTCCGGATGCGCCGTCGTCGGGCTCCAACCCAGGCGCAGCGCATCAGGGCTGGACGGCCCCGGTCTCCCCCATCGTGGTCGTCGAGCCGTTCCGCCCGCCGACCCACGACTGGCTGCGTGGCCACCGGGGGATCGACCTGCGGACCGACGCCGGCGACCCGATCCGTGCGGCCGGCACCGGAGTTGTCACCTTCGCTCGCGTACTTGCTGGGCGGGGAGTGGTCGTGATCGACCACGGCGGCCTTCGCACGACGTACGAACCAGTCGCCGCCGAGGTGGAGGTCGGCCAGCACGTGCGAGCCGGGGAGCGGATCGGCACGGTCGGAACTGGCAGTGGCCACTGCGGGAGCGGCCGCTGCCTGCACCTGGGCCTTCGCCGTGGGAGCGAGTACCTCGATCCGGCGTTGATCCTGTGGATGCCGCGCGCCCGGCTGATCCCCTGGTAGTCGGTGATGGGGACCGATCCACGGGTTGCCTGCCCGCGCTGGCCGACGGCCGGTTGGGCTCGATCCCCAAACCCAGCCATGGGTGAGGGATCAGGAGTCAGGCACGGGGATGAGCCTGCTCGTAGGTTCCCCTCAATCGCTCGATCGAGACGTGCGTGTAGATCTGCGTCGTGCCGAGGCTGGAGTGGCCCAGGAGCTCCTGCACGGACCGCAGGTCCGCCCCGCCCTCCACCATGTGTGTGGCCATGCTGTGTCGCAGACCGTGCGGTCCAACGTCCGGGGCGTCCGCGACGAACAGCAGCAACGAGTGCACGGCACGGCGCACGACGCGCGTGTCGACGCGTGCTCCCCGCGCGCCGAGGAACAACGCGTTCCCGGCCCGCGGACTCCAGAGCCGGGGGCGTCCCTGGGACCGCCACTCCCGCAGCGCGCCCGCGGCGGGCACGCCGAACGGGCAAACCCTCTCCTTGGCTCCCTTGCCAAGTACGAGCACCGTCGAACGGCTCCAGTCGATGTCGCCCAAGTCCAGCCCGACCAGCTCGGACACCCGGATTCCAGTCGCGTAGAGCAGTTCCAGTATCGCCCTGTCCCGGATGTGCACCGCATCCCCGTCGTCGGCCCTGACCGCCGTGACATCGAGCAGCTGCGCTGCCTGGCCCTGTCGCAGCACCTCCGGAAGGCTGCGCCGAACCCGTGGCGCCGCCAACCGGGTGGCGGGGTCCTCGGCCATGAGGCCGTGCCCGAGAGCCCACGCGGTGTAGCACCTGGCGGCCGCCGCGCGGCGCGCGATCGTCGCCCGAGATGCGCCATCACGGTCCAGTGCAGCCAACCACGCCCGCAGGGTGGCCCGGTCAAGGTCTGCCGGGGCCGACGCACCCCGGGCGCTGGCGAACCCAAGGAGGTCGCCCACGTCCCCCACGTAGGCACGCACCGTGTGGGGACTGCGGCCCAGCTCATCGCGCAGGTGCACCTCGAACCGCACGACGGACTGGCCAAGGGCCTGCGGCATCTCGGGCGGGCGGTCCATGGCACAACTGTGCCGCACGCGTCATCGCAAGCGCCTCATCCCGAGCGTTTCCATCCAGCCGCCGTCCGCCGGGCGAGCCCGGCCAGCTCGAGCAGGCCGAGCAGGCCCAAGCACTCCGCGGGCGCGATGCCTGCGCGAGCTGCGACGGCCTCAACGGACTGGCCGACCCGACCGGGCAGCATTCCCAGCACACGGGCCGCCTCCACCGGGAGATCGGGATCCACCATCGGCAGCTGCACTCCCTCTGGCCCGTGCGACGCCGAGCCGTCCAGCAGAACCGTGACGACATCGACCCAATCGCTGACCGCTCGGGCGGTCTGCTCGAAGAGCAGCCGATTGACGCCAGCGCTTGCCATCGAGGTCACGGGTCCGGGGACCCCCATGACGGCTCGACCGAGCGCCATCGCCCGGTTCGCGGTGGCGATGGCACCGCTGCGGCGCGCGGCCTCGACCACCACCGTCCCCCGGGTCAGGCCCGCGATCAGCCTGTTGCGGGCCAGGAACCTGAACCTCAGCGGGGCGCTGCCCGGCGGCAGCTCGGAGACGACCAGTCCCGCGTCGCCGATCCTCGAGATCAGCGCGTCGTGCGCCCTCGGATAGGCCACGTCCACCCCGCAAGCCAGCACCGCTACGGTCGGCCCGTCGACCGACAGCACGGAACGGTGAGCCGCCGCGTCGATCCCGAACGCGGCGCCGGACACCACGGCCCAGCCCTCCCCCGCCAGCCCGGCCGACAACGCCGCGGTGACCCGCTCGCCGTACGGCGTGCATGCCCTGGCCCCCACGACGGCGACCGATCGCAGTGCCGTGGCCCGCAGATCCAGCGGTCCGCGCACCCACAGGGCGACGGGCGGCTCCGGCAGGTCGAGCAACTGGGTCGGGAACTCCGGATCACCCGGGAGTATCACGCGGATCCCGCGGCGCTCCATCTCAGCGAGCATCGCGGGAACCTCGGCGGGTTCCAGCCGGCCGGCCACGCCCCGCAGGAGGCGGCCGTTGCGCTGCAGGCGCGCCAGCGCCTCAACGGCTCCGAATTCGCCGACCTCGGTTGCGACCTCCCCGGTTCCGGGCTCGACGAGGCACGCGATCGCCACCGTCGCCAACCGCTCCTCATCCAAGGCTGAAGCCTCCGTCCACGTCCCGAAGGGTGAGCGCCCGCCCGACATGCACAGGAGCTGGCCGATCCGCCCCGGCGAGATCGGCGAGGCTCCAGGCGACGCGGATGACCCGATCCGCACCCCGCGCGCTGAGGCGACCCGTGGAGATGGCCGCGCCGAGGAGGTCTGCCGCGGTGGGGTCCGGGGCCAACGGCCCCCGGAGCAGGGCAGAGGCCTGGGAACCGTTGAGGTCGGCTGGCAGGCCGAGCCGCGCCGCGCGGTGCGCCGAGCGCTGCCGGGCCTGGACCACCCGGTGGCGAACCGTGGCCGAGTCCACGCCGATCGCGCCCGGAGTCCACGTACTCGCCCGGGGCGCGCCCAGTACGAGCCTGATGTCAACCCGATCCATCATCGGCCCCGAGAGCCTGGCCAGGTACCTGCGGCGATCGGCCGACCTGCATCGGCAGGCCTCACCTGCGCCATCCCCCATGCCGCAGGGGCACGGGTTGGCCGCGAGCACGAGCTGGAACCTGGCCGGCATGCGCGCGGTGAATCCCGCGCGTGCGATGCACACCGACCCCGATTCAAGGGGCAGCCGCAGCGCCTCCAGGCATGCGGAGCTGAACTCCGCAGCCTCATCCAGGAACAGCACCCCGCCATGGGCAAGGGTCACGGCGCCCGGCGTGGCCTGGCCGCCCCGTCCGCCACCGACGATCGCCGCCACGGTGGCGGTGTGGTGCGGTGCCTGGAACGGCGGACGGCGCACGAGCCCGCGCACTTCGGCCACGAGGGAGCGGATTGCCGTCACCGTCAGGGCATCGGAGTCACACAGGTCGGGCAGGATCGTTGGGAGGCGCTCGGCGAGCAGGGTCTTTCCGACACCCGGGCGTCCGACCATCGCCATGTGGTGCCCGCCCACCGCAGCCACCTCCAGGGCTGCGATGGCCTCGGGCTGGCCCAGCACGTCGGCAAGGTCTGGCCCGACCCGGCCCACGGACGGGCTTGGCTCCGGTTCCGCGGGTACGGCCCAATCCGATTCCAGTGCCGCGTCCAGCCCCTCCCCAACCTCCTCTTCGACTTGTCCGGCTAGGATCGCCCCCCATTGGCGCAACGAGCCGATGCCCAGCGACTGGATGCCCGGCACGACCGAGGCCTCGGCCGCGTTGCGCCGGGCGAGGACGATCCGCGCCCGTCCGGCCCGCGCAGCGGCGACCGCCGCGACCACGGCGCCGCGGACGGGACGGACCCGCCCGTCGAGGCCGAGCTCGCCGAAGAGCACCGCATCCTGCAGCGGCTCGGCGGGGACCTGGCCGTCCGCGGCCAGCACCGCCGATGCGATGGCGATGTCCAGGCTCGAGCCGCGCTTCTGCAGGGACGCCGGCGAAAGGCCGACCGTGATCCGGTGCTGCGGCCAGCGCGCGCCGCTGTTCAGCACGGCGGCGCGGACCCGGTCGCGGGATTCAGCCACGGCTGTGTCGGCCAGGCCGACGATGTACATCGATGGCAGGCCGGGTGATAGGTGGGCCTCGACCTCGACGAGGTGGGCGTCCACTCCTGAGACCACGACGCCGAAGGCCCTGGCCAGCGCCATCACGCCACCCCGCGCACGTGCTCGATCTCCAGGCGTCCGTCGCGGTGCCAGACGATCCCGACCGCGTCGATGCGGATGGGCCCCGGATGCCCGGGTCCATCGGCGAGCCACTGCCCGGCGAGGCGTCGAAGCCGCGCGGCCTTCCCCGGCGTGATCGCCCCCAGGGGCGGCCCGAAGGCCAGCCCGCGGCGCGTCTTCACCTCGCAGAAGACCAGCGTGTCCCCCTCCCGCGCGACGATGTCCACCTCGCCCAGGCGGCACCGCCAGTTCCGCGCAACGATCTGCAGCCCGTGGCCGCCCAGGAACCGCGCCGCCGCTTCCTCACCGCGAAGGCCAAGCTCCCCGTGGTCGTCCATCTCCATCACCCCCGGGGCCAACCCTGCCCCGGGGATCGGCAGGAGCCAAGGGGTTCAGCCCTCGGCTGTGGACAACTCGCACTGCCCTGCGTGTCCACCGCCTTGCCCGGACATCCCGGGGACGGCCTGCGACTCATCGGCGCAGTCCTCCGGGTTCCCAGGCAGGTGCCATGTCCTGCGATGCTGCGGACTGGGCCCAAGGCGGCGCAACGCGTCGGCATGCTCCGGGGCGCTGTATCCCTTGTTCTGCACCCACCCGTACTCGGGATGCTGGCGGGCCCGCTGGACCATGATCGCGTCCCGCTCGCACTTGGCCAGCACGCTTGCGGCCGCCACCCCGGCGCAGGTCAGGTCCGCCCGGATCCGGGTCGCCACCCGGGCCGGGATCACGCTGAGATCGACGAGGCGGGCCACCATTTGAGCCCGCGGGTCCGGGAACAGGGCGACCGATTGGTCCGGTGGGGTCAGCCAGTCGTGGTTGCCGTCCAGGAGCGCGAGGTCCGCGCCGAGCGGCAGGGAAGCCAGGGCCCGGGCAGCAGCCAGACGCAGGGCTGCGATGATCCCCATCTCGTCGACCTCGACCGCCTCGGCGTGCCCAACGGCGTAAGCCAGCGGCCAGCGGCGCAGGCGCGGCAGCAGCGCCTCCCGCGCGTGGGGGGTCAGCAGCTTGGAGTCGCGCAGCCCCCTCGGCGCCGAGCCGACGGACAGGTCGAGGATCGTGACCCCCACGCTGACGGGTCCGGCCAACGCGCCCCGGCCCACCTCGTCGATGCACGCGATCCGTGCGGCGCCCGACCTCAGCAGGCTGCGCTCGACGCGCAACGTCGGGCTGATCACGGCCGGCGCGTCCTACGCCGGCGCCGCTGGCTGGAAGTCCGGCAGGGTGGCCCATCGTTCGAACGGCCAGATGATGACCACTGCCCGGCCCACGACGTTCTCCACGGGCACGGTACCGTCCTCGATCTCCATGTGGTACCGGGAGTCGGCTGAGTCAGCGCGGTGATCACCCATCACGAACAGCCGCCCTTCCGGCACCTCCACCCGGAATACCACCTGGTCGGTTGGCTCGTCGGGGTGGATGTAGGGCTCGTCGATGGGCTCGCCGTTCCGGATGATCCGGCCATCGGGCGAGCAGCACTCGATGGTGTCCCCTCCCACTGCGATGACGCGCTTGACCAGGTCATCCCCCGTCGTGGAGGGCAGTACGCCCAGGAAGGTGCCGAAGTGGTTGAGCGCGCCCTGCCAGCCCTCACGCGGGACTGGATCCGCCAGCCAGTCGGCGGGATCCTTGAAGACGACGACATCCCCACGACCGGGTTCCCCACCCGGCTTCCAGACGAGGATGCGGTCGCCCCGGAGCAGCGTGTCCTCCATCGACCCGCTGGGCACCCAGAAGGCCTGCACGAGGAACACGCGCACCAGTGCGGAGATCACCAGCGCAGCGACGACCACGATGGCCAGCTCGCGCAGCGCCGCCAGGAAGCCACCCGAGCGGCGTTCCTTCTCGGGCCCGACTGCGCGGGGCCAGTGCGGCCCGTCGTCTGCGCGATGAGCTGGATGGGACTCGTCGTCCGGGGCCCCCGGCGGCTGCGCGGGTCCCTTCGTGTCCGTCATTGCTGAAGCCTTCCGTCCCGAGCCGGCGCTACCAGGGTGCCCGCGACGCACGAACGACCGGAGTGTGGTTCCCGCGCCGCCCGTGCCGCGAAGCATGCGCCCCCGACCGGATCATCCGGCCCGGATCATCCGACGGGCGCCCATGGCGCCAGTCACAGGGCGAAGCCTAACTCTCAGGCCCTGTCCCGCTTCTCGCGGATCTTGGCCTTCTTGCCGCGCAGGTCGCGCAGGTAGTACAGCTTCGCGCGACGGACATCGCCGCGAGTGACGACCTCGATCCGGTCGATGATGGGCGTGTGCACGGGGAACGTGCGCTCCACACCCGTGCCGAAGCTGATCTTGCGTACGGTGAAGGTCTCGTGCAGCCCGCCGCCGTGGCGACGGATCACGACGCCCTGGAACGCCTGGAGGCGTGAGCGGTTGCCCTCGACGACCTTCACATGAACCTTGACGGTGTCCCCGGGGCGGAAGTCTGGGATGTCCGTGCGCAGCGAGGCGGCATCGACGGAGTCGAGAGGATTCATGGTCGCTTCCTGACGAGCGCCACAGGTCGCTCGCGGGTATGGGTCCGATGGGCACACCGACGTGCGAGCAGCGCCTCCCCTGTGGCGGCGGCGCCAGACAACCGGCCCGCCAAGTCTGCCACACCGGGGGGCGGCCGCGGAAATGCCGCTCAGGCCAGCAGGTCCGGCCGCATGGAGCGCGTGCGCTCCAGCGCCTGTTCCCGGCGCCACCGCGCCACGGCGCCGTGGTCCCCAGACATCAGGACTGCCGGCACTGCCAGCCCTTCCCAGAGGGGCGGCCGCGTGTACACCGGCCCCTCGAGGAGTCCGGCCATGTCGCCCGTGGCGAACGAGTCATCGGCGTGGCTGGCCTCGTTCCCAAGCACGCCGGGGATGAGCCGGGCAACCGCCTCGACCATCACCAGCACCGCCGCCTCAGCCCCGGCGAGGACGTAGTCGCCGATCGACACCTCGTCGATGATGACAGGCCGGCCGGCCACCGCCTGGGCGTGCGACCAGGTGACGACGCGGGCGTCGATGCCCTCGTAGCGGCCGCACGCGAACACCAGACGCGGACCTTTCGACCATTCCTGGGCGACCGGCTGCGTGAACGGTCTCCCACTCGGGGTTGGATACACCAGCCGCACGGGGTCCTCGGGCTCTCCGGCGGCGAACACCGCCCTGAGGGCCTCCCCCCAGGGCTCGGGCTTCATGACCATGCCCGGTCCGCCGCCGTAGGGTGCGTCGTCGACGGTCCTGTGGCGGTCATGGGTGAAGTCGCGCAGGTCCCACACCTGCAGGTCGATCAGCCCATCGGCGATCGCGCGACCGACGAGCGACAGGTGCAGCGGCGCCAGGTACTCGCCGAAGATCGTGACCACATCGACCCGCATCTGCGCTGGCCCTCACTCCTGATCCAGCTCGGCGAGCCCCTCGGGCAGGTCGACCACGACGAAGCCGCCGAGGACGTCGACTTCGGGGACGATCGGGCGCACGAAGGGCACGAGCAGCTCGGCGCCAACTGGCCGATCCACCGCGAGCAGGTCCTGGCCGGGCAGGTGCAGCACCTCGACGACCCGCCCCAGTTCCACCCCGTCGCGGTCGCGAACCGCCAGGCCGACAAGGGCGAGGTCGTGGAACTCATCGGCATCGGTGGGGCTGACATCAACGTCAGCCTCCAGCAGGGCTCCCCGAAGGGACTCAGCGGCGTTCCTGTCGTCGAAGCCCGCCAGCCGGAGCACGAGCCGGCTGCCCTGCCACCGGTGCCCTGCGACGGTCACCTGCTCGGGCAGGTCCGGGCCGGCGCTGACGTGCAGCACCGCCCCCGGGGAGAACCTCTCCTCGGGGGCGTCGGTGCGGACCTCGACGGTCACCTCGCCGCGCGTGCCCTGGGCGCGACCGATGCGGCCCACGACTGCGCGCACTGCTCAGCGCTCGTCGGCGTCCACGAAGTCCACGCGCACGGGCTTCCCGCCCGAGATCGCGCCGACCACGGTGCGGATCGCTGAGGCGGTGCGCCCACCCCGACCGATCACCCGCCCGATGTCATCGGGATGCACGAGGACCTGATAGGTGCGCGCGGTCCCCTGCCCGCGAGGGCCACGCCGACCCTGGCGCACCCGGACGGTCACGTCGTCGGGATGGTCGACGATGCCCTTCACCAGGTGCTCCAACGAGTCCTCGATGACGGCACTCATGCCTTTGCGGTCTCCTCCGCGGAGTCGCTGGGGGCCTCCGCGGCCACTTCGGCGGTGGCTGGGACCTCCGCGACCACCTCGGCGGTGGCTGGGACATCGGCACCCACGTCGGCCGCGGCCGGGGCCTCAGCGGCTGCTGGGGCCGCCTCCTCGACCGGTGCGGCGGCGCCGGACCCCGCGGCCCTGGCGACGCCAGCCTCTGGCTTGGGCGCCCTGGCCTTGGCCCTTCCAGCAGCCTCAGCGGACTTCACGGCCGCCTCGAAGACCGCCTGCTTGTCGACCTTCCGCTCGGCCGTGACCAGCGTGCCCTCTGCGCCGGGCAGTCCCTTGAACCTCTGCCAGTCACCGGTGACCTTCAGGATCGCCAGGACGGGTTCAGTCGGCTGGGCCCCGACGCCCAGCCAGTGCTGGGCGCGCTCGGAGTCGACCTGGATGAGGCTCGGCTCCTGGCGCGGCTGGTAGATGCCGATCTCCTCGATCGCCCGGCCACCCCGGGCCGTGCGCGAATCGGCGATCACGATGCGGTACTGCGGGTTGCGAGTCTTGCCCATGCGCTTGAGCTTGATCTTGACGGCCACGTGAGTAGTTGTCTCTTTCGGTTCTGGGGTGGATCCTCGACGCGCGAGCATGGGGTGACCCACGTCCGAGGACCGCATGGATCGCGCCGACAAGTGGTTGAGAGGGACCGCGGCCGGCGCGGGACCTGCACATTGTGCCATCCCGCGACGTGAATGCCCAAAGCCACGGCGCCGGCGAGCCTCAGCGGCCGCCGAGGAGGTCCTTGAAGGCCGGGGGCAGGTCACTGCCCTTCAGGGCATCCGGGTCCAGCAGGCTCGGGTCGAGCGCCGAGGGGTCCAGGCCCGCCAGCCCGGCTGGCTGCGCCGCCGCGGCCGACTCCTCCAGCGCGCGCCGGGCCGGGTTGCCGCTGCGACTCTTCTTGCCCCTGACCTGCTGCTGCGCGGCCCGACCCTTGGCCTTCTTGGAGCCGCCGGCGCCAGGCATCCCGGGCGCGGCCGGCAGGCCCATCCCCGAGCGCATCTGGCGCATCATCTTCTGCGCCTCGGTGAACCGCTCCACCAACTGGTTGACGTCGTTGACGGTCATCCCGGATCCGCGGGCGATGCGGGCCCGGCGCGACGCGTTGAGGATCTTCACGTCTGCGCGCTCGGCGGGGGTCATCGACTGGATGATCGCCTGGACGCGGTCGATCTCCCGCTCGTCGAGGCTGTCGAGCTGGTCGCGGATCTCCGACGTGCCAGGCAGCATCCCGAGCAGCTTTCCCAGGCTTCCCATCTTGCGCAGGGCCTGCATCTGGGACAGGAAGTCGTCGAGGGTGAAGTCCTCGCCGGCAAGCACCTTGCCTGCCATCTTCTCGGCTTCCTTGGCGTCGAACGCCTTCTCGGCCTGCTCGATCAGGGTGAGCACGTCGCCCATGTCCAGGATGCGCGAGGCCATCCGGTCGGGGTGGAACAGCTCGAAATCGGTCAGCTTCTCGCCGGTGGAGCCGAACAGGATCGGCACGCCGGTGACCGTCACGATGGACAGCGCCGCACCGCCGCGCGCGTCCCCGTCCAGCTTGGTCAGCACGACCCCGTCGAAGCCCACCTCCTCGTGGAAGGCCCGAGCGGTGTTGACCGCGTCCTGGCCGATCATCGCGTCGACGACCAGCAGCGTCTCGTCGGGCTGGATGGCATCGCGGACCTGGCGCAGCTGCTCCATGAGGGCCTCGTCGATGGCCAGCCGGCCGGCGGTGTCGACTATCACCACGTCGTGATGGGCGATCCGGGCCAGATCGAGGCCCTCCCGGGCCACCTCGACAGGGTCGCCCCAGGTCGCGGCCAGGTTCACCCCGGTGTTCCCGGGCGCTGGCGCGAAGACTGGAGTCCCGGCACGTTCACCCACCACGCAGAGCTGGTCCACGGCGTTGGGTCGCTGCAGGTCCGCGGCCACGAGCATGGGCGTATGGCCCTGATCCTTGAGGTGGACGGCCAGCTTGCCGGCCAGGGTCGTCTTTCCCGACCCCTGCAGGCCGGCCAGGAGGATCACCGTCGGCGGGTTCTTCGCCAGGCGCAGGCGGCGCGTCTGCCCGCCGAGGAGCTCGACGAGCTCCTCGTGGACGATCTTCACGACCTGCTGGGCGGGGTTGAGCGCACCGGAGACCTCCGCGCCCACGGCCCGCTCGCGGACGCGACCGGTGAACTCGCGCACGGCTGGCAGCGCCACGTCCGCTTCCAGCAGGGCGACCCGGATCTCGCGGATGGTGGCGGAGATGTCGGACTCGGACAACCGGCCCTTGCCGCGCAAGCCCTTGAAGGTGGCGGTCAGGCGGTCAGACAGGGAGGCGAACACAGCACCCTATTCTACCGGCGACGCCTGCGACAGCCCTGCACAGAATCGACGAGGAGCGCAGCCGAACGTCACGCCTGGGACGTGCGCGCCTGCTGCACCCGCCAATGCACGAACGTCGCGACGCCCAGGACCACCTGGGGCACGAAGGAGGCAGCGCGCCAGACCAGCGTGGCCGCGATGGCGACGCTCTGCGGCAGCCCGAACGTCACGAGCAGGGCGATCAGCACCGCATCCACCGTGCCGAGCCCGCCCGGCGTGATGGGGATCATGCTGGCCATCCGCGACAGCGCGAAGGCGGCGAACGCCTCAGCCAGTTCCAACCCGGCTGACTGGGCCCCGCCCACGCCCCGGATGGCGAACCACAGCACGGCGAACTGGGCCAGGACCACCACGTAGTTGGTCAGGGTCACCCGCAGCCAGCGCCGGGACAGGACGTCGACCGTGCTGTTGCGCAGGTCGATCACCATGACCGTGGCGTCCACCGGGTTGGCCCGACGCCGGTTGATCGGCGTGAGGAGCCGCTGGCCGAGCGCACCAACCGCCCGAGCCGAGGCCTCGCTGCGCAGGATCAGCCACAGCCCGATGATCGTGGCAGCCGTGAGGGCGACGCCGATCACGGCCACCCACACCCAGCGGTCCTCCAGCTGGCCGCTGGAGAGGGCTGCGATCACGCCGAACACCGGCAGCGTGAGCGTCATCAGCATGCTCCACAGGCTGGTCACCGCGATGCCCGCCGTTGCGGCAGCCACGGTCACCGAGTACGACGACAGCATCGCGTACTGGAGGGCCAGCCCGAACGCGCCCCCGGCGGGGATCGCGTTGCTGATCATGAAGGACGTCTGCCGGATGACGAACGCCGGCCGGTAGGCCAAGCCCGGGATCGCAGCCTGATAGGGCCAGACGTACAACAGGATCATGGCCACCGTGCTCACGACCAGCGCCGCCAGCGCAGCGGCCGGCATCTGCTGGATCTCAGCCCAAGCGTCGGAGTAGCTTCCGAACTTGGGGATGATCCCGACGAAGACGACCAGCAGGGTCGCCAACGTAACGACCGCGCCGACGATGGTCCGTCGCCGGTCGAACGACTCCGACACCTGGCTGGTGTCCACGTGATGCGGGTGCTGGTCTGGATGCTCAACCGGGTCGCCGGACACAGACCGCAGTGTCCCACGGGCCACCTCTGACCAGGCTGCCTGCGCGCGCCGGGCCCAGACGCGCACAGGCTCATCATTGGCCCGATCACTCGTCACCGGTCTGGTCAAGCACCTCCCGCACGGTCTCGGCGACTGCGGCGGCCAGCTCCGGGGCGAGCATGTCGCCGCGCCGATCAACCAGGTAGAAGACGTCGACCGCCTCGGACCCCAGCGTGGAGACCCGCGCTGCGGTGATGTCGGTTCCGGTCGTCGCGATCGCCATGCCGACCCTGTGCAGCAGGCCGGGTGTGTCGTGAGCACGAACCTCGAGCACGGTGGCCCGGCTCGAGGCCCCCTCGACGATCTCGACCCTGGGCGGCGCCTGGGCTGGCCGATCAGGCCGACGCTCAGCCTCATCCCGGCGAGCCAGGCGGCCGGAGACGTCCAGCTGCCCGTCGAGGGCCCGTCGGATGTCCTCGCGAAGCCGATCCACCGCCGGGGGGTCGCCGTACAGGGGTGTCACGTGCCACAGCTCCACGGCGCGGGCGCCCAACGTCTGGGTGACCGCGGAGCGCACCTCCAAGCGATGCATGGACAGCACGCCGGCGACCAGGCCAAGCAGCCCCACCCGGTCCGGGGATCCCACGGTGACGTCGAATCCGGAATCGCGCTCCTGCAGCAGCACCCGGACGCCGCTGCCCCCGGCCATCGCCAGCTGGTCCTCACTGATCCTGGGCTCGACGTGGACCGCCTCGCCGGCGAGCTCGCCGCGCACCCGGTGCACGAGGTCGGCCACGAGTGAGCGCTTCCATGCCGTCCAGGCGATCGGGCCGGTCGCCAGGGCGTCAGCCTCCGTGAGCGCCTCGAGGAGATCGAGCATCTCAACGCTGCCAACCGCCGTGGCGACGGTGGCGATCGTCTCCGGGTCGTCCAGGTCGCGCCGGGTCGCGGTGTCCGGCAGCAGCAGGTGGTGCCGGCACAATGCCACGAGGGTGGCGCAATCCGCATCATCGAAGCCCAGGTGCGGTGCGATCTCGGCCACGAGCTCGACCCCGACATCGGTGTGGTCCCGCCCGGGCCGGCCCTTCCCGATGTCGTGCAGCAGCGCGCCGACGAGCAGCAGGTCGGGCCGCGGGACCTCGCGGGCGAAGGCGCAGGACTGGACCGCTGCCTCGAGCAGGTGCCGATCGACCGTGTAGCGGTGCACCGGGTTGTGCTGCGGGGCGGATCGCACGAGCTCCCAGTGCGGGATCAGCCCGGAGATCACGCCGGCCTGGTCCAGGGCCTCCCAAACCGGCACGGCGTTGCGGCCCGCACCCAGAAGCGAGACCAGCGCATCCCGCGCCGCGGCCGGCCACGGCACGGGCATCGGCGCGGACTCCTCAGCCAGGCGGGCGAGCGCGTGGCGGCTCAGCTGGACACCCGATTGGGCGGCCGCAGCGGCTGCCCGCAGCACGAGGACCGGATCCCGCTCGGGCCGGACGTCGCCGGCGAGGACCGCGTCGCCGTCCTGCAGGACGACTCCGTCAGCAAGTGGCGTGCGCTCGGTCGCCGAACGCAGCGAGAGCCGCTTGAAGCCCAGCTTCGGCCGGGACCGCGTGATCCGCGCGACCGTGCGCCAGGTGGAGTCCGACGCGACGCCGATCGTGCGGCCCGCGGCGGAGACCGAGCGCAGCAACGCGTCACTGTCCGCCATGCCCAGGATCTCGGCGACGGGGCCGTGCTCCTGGTGGGTCAGGCGATCGGTCGGACGGATCGACACTCGGTGCAGGGCGTCGCGCACGTCCAGGAGCAGGGTCCGGGCCGGCGCGAGATCCGCGTGCGGCACGTCGGTCACCCAGGAGGCGGCGATGGCCCGCAGGACCGTCAGGTCGCGCAGCCCCCCGTAGGACTCCTTGAGGTCGGGTTCGAGCAGGTGGGCGAGCTCTCCATGGGTGCTCGCCCGATCGCGGACGCTGACCTGCAGCTCCCCCAGCCGAGAGGATGCCAACCCCCGCCAGTCAGCCAGGACGGATGTCCGCAGGGCCGCGGTCGCGGCGTCGTCCCCCGCGACAGTTCGGGCGTCGAGCAGGCCGAGCATCACCTTGAGGTCTGTCGCGGCCAGCCGGCGGGCGTCGGCCACGGTCCGCACGGAGTGGTCCAGCCGCAGCCCGGAGTCCCAGATGGGGTACCACAGCCGGTCTGCGACCTCCGCGATGTCGCCACCCGGGTGCAGCAGGAGCAGGTCGAGGTCGCTGCCGGCGCTCATCTCGCGGCGGCCGTGCCCACCCACGGCGACCAGGGTGGCACCGGCCCGATCCGCGCCCGCAGCCCGGAAGAGCCCGACCAGCCAGTCATCGGTGAGGGTGGTCAGCGCCCGGCGGGTGGCAGCCGAGGGGTGCGCGCGCGACGCGAGCAACTCGGACCGTTCGGCCAGGAACCGGCTGGCCGGTGGGAGGTCGGAAGTGAGGGCCGACATCGTGGTTCCTCTCAGTGGGCTCTGGTGGGTCAGTGCCGTGGGCCTGGGCGAGTCTGGCGGAAACCCGCGATCCGCCGCCCGGAACCATGTCCGAGCGGCGGATCGACGGGGTAGGCGGGAACGGGTCCCGCCGTTCCTCACAGGGCCGCCGGGCCCCGTTCTCCGGTGCGGACGCGGACGACTGCGTCGACCGGGACGGTCCACACCTTGCCGTCTCCGATCCGCCCGGTCTGGGCGCTCTTGGTGATGACGTCGACCACGGCAGCGGCGTCGTCATCCTCCACGAGGACCTCGATGCGGACCTTCGGGACCAGGTCCACGGTGTACTCCGCCCCGCGGTACACCTCAGTGTGTCCGCGCTGGCGGCCGTAGCCGCTGGCCTCCGAGACCGTCAGGCCGTGGATCCCGTAGGCCTCCAGGGCGCTCTTTACGTCCTCGACCTTGAACGGCTTGACGATTGCGGTCACGAGCTTCATGCCTTCACCTCCTCCTTCACCCGGAATGCAGTCCCACCGGATCCGGCGAACATCCCGCCACCACCGGAGGCGCCGAGCTCGTACCCGGTCTCGGCGTGCTCGGCCAGGTCGATGCCGGACACCTCGTCCTCAGCGGAGATCCGGAACCCGATCGTGGCCTTCAGCGCGTAGCCCAGGGCCAGCGTGATCACGAACGAGTACGCCAGGACGGAGAACGCCCCGATCGCCTGGATCCTCAGCAGGTCCAGCCCACCGCCGTACAGCAGGCCGTCCGCAGCGCCGTAGCCGGTCCGCGTGGTCCCGAAGAACCCGATGAACAGCGACCCGACGAGGCCACCCACCAGGTGGACGCCCACGACGTCGAGCGAGTCGTCGAAGCCGAAGCGGTACTTCAGGCCGACCGCCATGGCGCACAGGGCGCCGACCAGCAGGCCCAGGACCACCGCGGCCCACGGGACGATGAACGCACAGGCAGGGGTCACGGCGACGAGGCCGGCGACCGCACCGGACGCGACGCCCAGCGAGGTGGCGTGCCCGTCGCGGATCTTCTCGAGCAGGGCCCAGCCGAGGATGCCGGCAGCCGTGGCGACCATGGTGTTGGTGAACGCCAGGCCAGCCACCTGGTTGGCGCCCAGGGCCGAGCCGGCGTTGAACCCGAACCACCCGAAGTAGAGCAGGGCGGAGCCCAGCAGCACGAACGGCAGGCTGTGCGGCTTCATCGGGGTCTTCGGCCAGCCGATGCGCCGGCCCAGGACGATGGCCAGGGCAAGGCCCGCAGCGCCGGCGTTGATGTGGACCGCCGTACCACCGGCGAAGTCCTCCACGCCGAGGCCGGCCAGCCAGCCGTCACCGACACCGTCGAGCGCGGTGCCGCCGAAGTCGAAGACCCAGTGCGCAACCGGGAAGTAGACGATGGTTGCCCACAGGCCGACGAAGACGGCCCACGTCGTGAAGCGGGCGCGATCAGCGATGGCACCGGAGATCAGGGCAGGGGTGATGATCGCGAACATGAGCTGGAACATCGCGAAGACGAGCGCCGGGATCGCGTAGTACCCGCCGTTGGCTGCGACCTTGCCGATCAGCTCGCCGAGCCCGACCGCGCTGAAACCGCCCCAGAACCCGTTGCCCGTGTCGCCGAACGCGACCGAGTATCCGAAGAGCACCCAGAGGACACTGACGATGCCGATCGTGATGAACGACATCATCATCATGTTCAGGACGCTCTTCGTGCGGACCATGCCGCCGTAGAAGAAGGCAAGTCCGGGGGTCATGAGCAGCACCAGTGCTGCGCTCATGAGCAACCAGGCCGTGTCGCCGGTGTTGATTTCCGGCATGCAGATCACTCCCTCTCAGTAGTGGTGACCCCTAGTTCGAGGTCATGCAAGAAGGGTGTCGTGGCCGTGTTGCACAAGGGCGTGCTGTGTGTTTCGGCCAGGTGACTTGGATCCGCGTCTCGTTACGGTTTGGTTGCGCGTGGGATGGCACAGCCCGCGATCGTGCAGTCGATTCCGACTATCAGATCGTCGTAATCGACTGCAGGAGGCACCGGTCAGGTGCTGGTCACGCGTCCAGCAGCGCGTTGACGAAGTCGGCAGCCACGAACGGGGCGAGGTCGTCGGGACCCTCGCCCAGGCCGACCAGCTTCACCGGGACGCCGAGCTCCCGCTGCACGGCGACGACGATCCCGCCCTTGGCGGTGCCGTCGAGCTTGGTCAGCACCAGCCCGGTCACATCGACGACCTCGGCGAACACGCGTGCCTGGACCAGACCGTTCTGGCCGGTCGTGGCATCGAGCACCAGCAGGACCTCATCGACCGGGCCGTGCTTCTCGATGACGCGCTTGACCTTCCCGAGCTCGTCCATCAGCCCGACCTTCGTGTGCAGCCGGCCGGCGGTGTCGATGAGGACGACGTCGGCCCCCGTGTCGATGCCCTTGCGCACGGCATCGAACGCGATCGCGGCGGGGTCCCCGCCGGCCGGGCCGCGCACCACGGTCGCACCCACGCGGTCGCCCCAGGTCTGCAGCTGGTCGGCGGCGGCCGCCCGGAACGTGTCCGCGGCGCCGAGCACCACCGTGCGTCCGTCTGCGATGAACACCCGGGCCAGCTTGCCGGTCGTCGTGGTCTTGCCGGTCCCGTTCACGCCGACGACGAGGATCACCGCCGGCCGCCCGCCCTCGCCGGTGGCAAGGGTGCGGTCCAAGCCGGGATCGACGAGGGCAAGCAGCTCCTCACCCAGCATGGCGCGCACGTCAGCCGGGTCGCCGGTCCCCTGGACCCGGACCCGGGTGCGCAGGCGCGCGACCAGCTCCTGGGTCGGCGCAACGCCGAGGTCGGCCTGCAGCAGGATGGTCTCCACTTCGTCCCAGTCCTGCTCGGACAGCGAGTCTCGGGAGAGCAGGGCCAGCAGGCCGCGGCCCAGCGCGCTCTGGCTGCGCGCGAGCCGGGCCCGCAGCCTGACCAGC
>JBAVLA010000158.1:0-9487 GCA_049688595.1 Candidatus Nanopelagicales bacterium
CAGCTGGGCGCCTGGCTGCTGCCGCGGACGCCGATCCCGCGGCTGCAGCTGTGGTTCGGGCTCCTGAGCCTGGCCACGGCGTTGCGGCTGGTCATGGACGAGGGTGGCCACCCGGCCGGCGGAGGCGATGGCTCGTGGGCAGCGGCAGCCCTGCTCGTGGGCGTCGGGGCGGCCGCCGGCGTCCTGGCGGGCCTGCTGGGCGTCGGCGGCGGGATCATCATGGTGCCCGCGCTGGTCATCCTCGCCGGTGCGGACGCCGACGTCGCCCGGGGCACCAGCCTGCTTGCCGTGATCGGGACGGCCCTGACCGCCAGCGTGGCCAACGCGCGCCACGGGCTCGTGGCGTCGCGGACCGCCGCCGTTGCCGGGCTGGCGGGAGTCCCGGCCGGGATCGTCGGGGCCGCAGTTGGGCAGTGGATCCCGGGCCAGTTCGCGCTGGCCCTGTTCGCGGGTCTGCTCGTCTGGTCGGGCGTGCGGATGATCGTCCGGAGCTGGGGGAGTCGGTCGTTGATGCGCGCGTGCCGGGCCGTCGGACGGGATACTGGGATCCATGAGCGTGAACTTGGGGATGCCCCCCGTACCACCACCCGTTCTGGCCCCGCGCCGGGCGACGCGCCAGATCCTGCTGAAGCATCCGACCCATCCAGTGGCCGTGGGCGGGGATGCCCCGGTGAGCGTGCAGTCGATGGCCACGACGCTGACCGCTGACGTGAACTCGACGCTCCAGCAGATCGCCGAGCTGACCGCATCCGGCTGCCAGGTGGTCCGTGTCGCGGTGCCAAGCCAGGACGACGCCGATGCCCTGTCCCAGATCGCCCGGAAGTCCGGGATCCCGGTCATCGCCGACATCCACTTCCAGCCCAAGTACGTCTTCGCGGCGATCGAGGCCGGCTGCGCAGGCGTGCGCGTCAACCCGGGCAACATCAAGGCGTTCGACGACAAGGTCCGTGAGATCGCCGCCGCGGCTCGCGACCACGGCACTCCGATCCGGATCGGGGTGAACGCGGGATCCCTCGACCCCCGGCTGCTCCAGAAGCACGGGAAGGCGACTCCGGAGGCGCTGGTGGAGTCTGCGCTCTGGGAAGCCAGCCTCTTCGAGGAGCACGGCTTCCGGGACATCAAGATCTCCGTGAAGCACCACGACCCCGTGGTGATGGTGCGGGCATACGAGTTGCTCAGCCAGGAGTGCGACTACCCGCTGCACCTGGGCGTCACGGAGGCCGGACCGGCGTTCCAGGGCACGATCAAGTCCGCGGTCGCGTTCGGGGCCCTGCTGGCCAAGGGGATCGGCGACACCATCCGTGTGTCGCTGTCCGCGCCTCCGGTCGAGGAGGTCAAGGTCGGCATCCAGATCCTGGAGAGCCTGAACCTGCGGCAGCGGGGGCTGGAGATCGTCTCCTGCCCGTCGTGCGGGCGTGCCCAGGTGGACGTCTACACGCTTGCCGAGCAGGTGACCGCAGGGCTGGAGGGCCTGGACGTGCCGCTGCGGGTTGCGGTGATGGGCTGCGTCGTGAACGGGCCGGGGGAGGCGCGAGAGGCCGACCTCGGCGTGGCCAGCGGCAACGGCAAGGGCCAGATCTTCGTGAAGGGACACGTGGTCAAGACCGTTCCGGAGTCCCAGATCGTGGAGACGCTGATCATGGAGGCCATGCGCTTGGCTGAGCAGGTTGGCGGTGAGGGCGCGCCGAGCGTGACGGTCGGTTGAGCAGATGACCGTGCAGCCCGCGTCGCCCGGCCATCGGGCCGAGTGGTCCCAGGAGTCGTTCGAGGCCGCCTTCGCCGAGGCGGACGTCCAGATCGGGCGCTTCAACCTCGCCGTCTTCGGCAAGACCGGCGTTGGCAAGTCCACCCTGGTCAACGCGATCTTCGGCGAGGTGGTGGCAGCCACCGGGATCGGCCGGCCGGTCACCCAGGGAAGCCACCTCTACGTGCACCGCACGGGCAAGCTCGGCATCTACGACACCCGTGGACTGGAGGTGGGCCGGGACACCGACCAGATCATGGTCGAGCTCCAGCGATTCGTCGACCATGCGCGCACCTTGCCCTTCACCGAGCAGGTGCACCTGGCGTGGTACTGCATCCGCTGCACTGACCGTCGGTTCGAGGAGGCCGAGGCGGTCTTCGTGCGCAGGCTCGTCGAGATGGGCCTGCCGGTCGTCCTGGTCATGACGCAGGTCCCCGGCCGGCGCGACCCGCACGGCCAGCTGTTCGTCGCGCCGGACGCCGTCGAGCTCGGCCGCCAGATCGAGCAGATGGGGCTGCCGGTGCACGACGGCCGCGCCGTCATGGTCAACGCCGTCCCCGACCCGTTCACCGGCGTGGAGCAGCACGGGCTGCTGGACCTGCTTGACGCGACCTTTCGGCTCGCTCCGGACGAGGCCACCGACGCCCTTGTCGCGGCCCAGAAGGTCGACCCCGCTCGCAAGGCTGCGGCCGCGGACAAGGCGGTGACCGCGGCGGTCGCAGCTGCTTCGGCCGCCGGGTTCACGCCGATCCCGTTCGCAGACGCGGCCATCCTGGTTCCGATCCAGGTCACGATGATGGCCAGGATCGCCAGCATCTACGACATCCCCATGCAGCGGGCGACGGTGGCGAGCCTGGCCGCCACGACGATGACGACCCAGACGGGGAGGTTCGTGGCGACCGGCCTGCTGAAGATGGTGCCCGGCGTCGGAACCGTCGCCGGCGGTGCGATCACCGGCGGAGTGGCCGGGACGATCACGTACGGCGTGGGGCAGGCGTGGCACCGGGTCTGCCAGGGGATGGCCGAGGGAAGGTACGCAACCGTCTCGGGGACGTTGGACTCAAAGGCCATCCAGCGGGTGTTCAACGAGGAGTTCGCCGCAGTGGTGCGGCGCCGGACAGCGTCCGGTCGGCGCTGAGGCCGTTCCTGGGCGGCCGGAGCAGGATCAGAACCTGATGAGCCCGGTCATCACCAAGATGAACGGCATGAGCATAGCCAGGACGACGACCGCCCCGATCGCCTTGATGTTGTCGCGGATCCAGTCCATGGTGTCCATTATTGCAACAGCAGAGGGGTGCCCATGATCGCGATGGAGCTGCGCAGCCCTGGGCCCGTCGCCACCGGGAGGCGGCTGACCCGCGTCGAGCGTCCCGACCCAGTGCCCGGCCCTGGTGAGGTGCTCATCGCGGTCAGCACCTGCGCCGTGTGCCGGACGGACCTGCAGATCGTCGAGGGGGACCTGGTCGCGCGCCGGCTGCCCATCGTCCCCGGTCACCAGGTGGTGGGCCGGATCACCGCGATCGGCGATGGCGTCGATCCGCGGCACTGCCCGGTCGGCCAACGGGTCGGCGTGGCGTGGACGGCGGGCTGCTGCGGCACCTGCCGGTTCTGCACGGCCGGTCGGGAGAACCTCTGCCCGGACCTGGCCTTCACCGGCTGGGACCGCGATGGCGGGTTCGCGACCGCGATGACCGCCCGGGCCGACTTCGTGCATCCCATGCCAGCGGGCTTCGACGACCTCGACGCCGCACCCCTGCTGTGCGGAGGGACGATCGGCTACCGCTCGCTGCACGTCGCCGGAGTTGACCTCGCCCACGCGGCCGGGATCCGGTTGGGCCTCTACGGGTTCGGCGCCTCGGCGACGATCGTCATCCAGCTTGCCGTGCATGCCGGGGTGGAGGTGTACGTCGCCACCCGATCGCGGGCCGAGCAGCAGGCGGCCCGTCAGCTCGGGGCGATCTGGGCCGGTGGCTACGGCCAGCTGCCGCCCGTGCCGCTGGATGCGGCGATCACCTTCGCCCCGTCGGGCGACGTGGTCGTGGCCGCGCTCACCGCGGTCGATCGCGGGGGGATCGTCGCCATCAATGCCATCCACCTCGACCGGATCCCGCAGTTCGACTACGACCTGCTGTGGCTCGAGCGCTCCCTGCGATCGGTGGCCAACGTGACCCGTCAGGACGTGGCTGAGTTCCTCGAGCTGGCTGCGGCGATCCCGATCCGGACTCGCACCGAGGTCTTCGGGCTCGCCGAGGCCGACACGGCGCTGGCCCGCCTTTTCGTCGGGCAGGTCTCGGGGGCGGCCGTCCTGGCGGTCGGGTGACCTGACCCCCGTTCAGAGCAGGACGGTGGCGAACGTGCCGACCGTCTGGAAGCCGACCCGCAGGTAGGTCGCGACCGCGGCGTGGTTGAAGTCGTTGACGTAGAGCGAAACCGTCGGGCATATGTGGGCCAGGCAGTGGTCCACCACCGCGGCCATCCCCGCCGCGCCCAGGCCGCGGCCACGGTGCCTGGGATCCACCCACACGCCCTGCACCTGGCAGGCCCGCGCCGTCGCCGAGCCGATCTCGGCCTTGAACAGGATCTGGCCGGCCTCGACCACGGCCAGGGCATGGCCCGCGCGCACGATCTGGGCCAGCCGGGCCCGGTAGGCAGGTCCTCCGCCATGTGCGACGGGGGAGACGCCCACCTCCTCGGTGAACATCGCGATGGCGGCGGGCATCAGCAGGTCGAGCTCCTCGATCCACAGCGGCCGGAGGCCGGGGTGCGCCGGCCGGGAGGCAGGCGACGACGTCGCCATCAGGTACTGCCTGTCGCGCACCTCACGGGCCGGGCCCCAGGCCGGGTCGAGCAGGCGCCAGAGGTCGAGCACCTCGTCGGCCTGGCCCACGAGCGAGGAGCACCGGCGACCTGCGCGCCGGGCGTGATCGGCGAACGCGGCGCGGGCTGGCGCGGTCGTCTCGATGGGGATCAGGTTGGCACCCACCAGGACCGCCGACTCGAGCTCCCGGTGCTCGAACCATCCCCACAGCTCGCCCCCGATCGACCAGGAGTCCAGGGCCTCGTCAAGACGGGACTCCACGAAGCAGTGGGCGACCGGATCACGGCTGAGCAGCTGGCGCAGGGCAGGGACGTGGCGCGGCGTGAGAACCTTCAGGTCACCGGCCACGGCCGACATCCTGCCATGGGTCACCGGCCGTGGGCGGTCAAGCCTGACGGCCCCCGGATCCCGCTCGGCGTGCGGGTTATCCTGTGGCCAACTTCGCCCGCCCTCGAGGGAGAGTCCCGTGCTGACCCGAATGTCCACCTTGTTCCTGCGAACATTGCGTGAGGACCCGGCGGACGCCGAGGTCCCCTCGCACCGCCTGCTCGTTCGGGCTGGGTACGTGCGCCGGGTGGCCCCCGGCATCTTCAGCTGGCTCCCGCTGGGCTACCAGGTGCTGCGCAACGTGGAGCGGATCGTGCGCGAGGAGATGGAGGGCGCGGGCTTCCAGGAGGTCCACTTCCCGGCGCTGCTGCCCCGCGAGCCCTACGAGCGGACCAGCCGCTGGACCGAGTACGGCCCCAACCTGTTCCGGTTGGCCGACCGGCGCGGAGCCGACTACCTGCTCGGGCCGACCCATGAGGAGATGTTCACGCTCCTGGTCAGGGACCTGTACTCCTCCTACAAGGACCTGCCGCTGAGCCTCTTCCAGATCCAGACCAAGTACCGGGATGAGGCCCGGCCGCGCGCGGGCATCCTGCGCGGCCGCGAGTTCGTGATGAAGGACTCGTACTCCTTCGACACGACGGACGAGGGACTGGTCATCTCCTATGGCCGGCATCGGGATGCCTACATCAGGACGTTCGACCGGCTCGGGCTGGACTACACGATCGTGTCGGCGATGTCCGGGGCGATGGGTGGGTCGGCCTCTGAGGAGTTCCTGGCCGCCTGTCCTGTGGGCGAGGACACCTACGTGCGCTGCACCCGGTGCGACTACGCGGCCAACGTCGAGGCGGTGGCCAGCGTCGCCCCGGCGCCCGTGCCGTTCGCGGGGATGCCGGCGGCGCATGTCGAGGACACCCCGGACGCAGCCACGATCGAGGCCCTCGTGGAGCTGGCCAATGACACTCCCGCGCTCCGCCGCACAGATCGACCCTGGCAGGCCGGGGACACCCTGAAGAACGTGGTCGTCAAGGTCGCGATGCCCGACGGGAAGTCCTACCCGCTGGTCGTCGGGGTGCCCGGCGACCGCGAGGTGGACCTCAAGCGGCTGGAGGCGCTGCTGCTGCCGGGGGAGCCCGTGGCTTTCGAGGCGGCCGACTTCGCCGCCCATCCAGCGCTGGTCAAGGGCTACATCGGACCGGGTGCGGTCGGAGCCGGTTCGGCCTCGGGGATCCGCTACGTCCTCGACCCGCGAGTGGTCAGCGGCACGCGGTGGATCACCGGTGCGAACGAACCCGGACGTCACGTGTTCGACCTGGTGGCGGGCCGGGACTTCAACGGCGACGCGGTCATCGACGTGGCCGAGGTGCGCGAGGGCGACCGCTGCCCCGTCTGCGCCGCCGCTGGGCGCGAGGGCAGCCTGACCCAGGCGCGCGGGATCGAGATCGGGCACATCTTCCAGCTCGGCCGCAAGTACGCCGAGGCACTGGACCTGGCCGTCCTCGACGAGCACGGCCGCCAGGTCGTCGTGACAATGGGCTCCTACGGGATCGGGGTCTCCCGGGCAGTGGCCGCGATCGCCGAGCAGCACCACGACGAGCGCGGCCTGGTCTGGCCGCGGGAGGTGTCACCGGCCGACGTGCACATCGTGGCCACGGGCAAGGACGACGCGGTGTTCGAGGCGGCCGACCGCCTCGCGGAGGGACTGCAGGATGCGGGGATCCGGGTCATGCTGGACGACCGGCGCGGCGTCTCGCCAGGCGTGAAGTTCAATGACTCGGAGCTCATCGGCATCCCGCTGATCGTGGTGGTTGGCCGGCGGCTTCGTGACGGCGTCGTGGAGGCGAAGGACCGGGCGACCGGTGCGCGGTCGGACGTCCCCGTGGCGACGGCGCTGGAGGACCTCGTGGACCTGGTGCGGGCTCTTCCATGACGGCCGACCCGCAGCGCCTTGCTGTCGAGGCAGTCATATTCGACTGGGGTGGCACCCTCACGCCGTGGCACGACGTAGACCTGACTGCGGTCTGGTACGCATACACCTCCGTCTACGACCCGCGCCGGGCAGCTTCCCTGGCCGCGGAGCTGTTCGCCGCCGAGATCGACCGGTGGCAGGCCCAGCACCACAGTGCGGGCGTGGCCGGTGCAGGCCGGCTGGAGCAGGTGCTCATCGACTGCGGCATCGACATCACCAGCGGTCGGCACCACGCGGCGCTCGCCTCCTACCTGGAGTTCTGGGATCCGCACACGCACGCCGATCCCCAGGCCGTCCCCCTGCTCGAGGCGCTGCGCCAGCGGGGGATCCGAGTGGGAGTGCTGTCGAACACGCTGTGGCCGCGCTCCCACCATGAGCAGGTCTTCGAGCGTGACGGGCTGCTGCACCTGATCGACGGGGCGGTCTACTCCTCCGAGCTGCCCGTGGGCAAGCCGCACCGCGACGCCTTCCTCGCTGCGCTGTCCGTGCTGGGGGTCGAGGACCCGCATCGTGCGGTGTTCGTCGGGGATCGGCCATGGGACGACATCCACGGCGCCCAGCAGGTCGGCATGCGCGCGATCCTGGTTCCGCACAGCGACGTCCCAGAAGAGCAGCGCGGGCCTGTGTCCGGCGAGCCGGACGCGATCGCCCATCGCCTCATCGAGGTGCTCGACCACATCGATCGGTGGAACGCCGAGGGCTGAGTGGCGCTCCCGACATCGTCTCGCCCCGACATCGGGGGCAAGGCCGGGCGCTTCTCAGGGCCTGTCGGCAGATGCGCCGTCGACGTCGGTCTGGTCCAGCTCCGCGGCCTCCGGTTCGGTGGCGTCCAGCTCGTCGGCCCGGCGGCGCGCCTCGAGGGTCATCAGCCGCCACCATCCGACGGCCGCGACCGCGGCGAAGACCAGCCACTGGACGGAGTAGACGAGGTTGTTCAACCCCCGGTG
This sequence comes from Candidatus Nanopelagicales bacterium, assembly GCA_049688595.1. GTDB lineage: Bacteria > Actinomycetota > Actinomycetes > S36-B12 > CAIYMF01 > Prado023. The sequence continues at coordinate 7,806 of JBAVLA010000158.1, forward strand.
CCCGGGATCGGGCAGGGCGGTCAGGCCGTCGTCCGCAGCAGGATCCGACGAGCGCAACTCCACGTAGGCCGGGTAGCGCAGGGCAGAGGCGTCGGTGACCAGTTCCTGGGGATCGGCCGCCCAGGCCTGTCCCGGCGGTGCTGGCTCGGTCTTGTCCGAATGCTCGGCGGCGCGCAGTCGGCCGGTGACCGCCACCTGGCCGGCAGGCGGGTCGGGCACCTCCGGGGCGGCGGCGGCGTCCCGTCCGGCGGGGGCCCATCCCCGATTGACCAGGAGCACGCCCGATGGCGTGACCAGCGGCGTGACGATCCAGAAGCCGCTGCGACCGTCGAGGGGGCGGCGGCGGACCGCGACCTGGCTTCCTGCGTCGAACCGGCCGACGGTGGTGACCGCGCGCGATGCCAGCCCAGGGGCCAGGGCCGGTGGGTTCGGGTCCGCCGGCGCCGCGTCGAGCAGGTCGTCCACCGGGACGGCCGGTGCCGCGAGGGCCGCGTCGAGCAGGTCGTTCGCCGCGCTGCGCTCCTCGTAGCGGCTCCACTGCCAGCGGGCCAGGAACACGCAGAGCACCATCATCCCCAGCACGAAGACGGTGAACCCCAGCCACCGCCGCTGCTTGAGCAGCTCCACCACGGTTCCCACCCTATGCCCGTCGAAGGGGTCGGCCGGGGTGCTCGCCTAGGGTTGGGCCCCGTGGAGTCCTGGTCGGTCCGCAAGCCGGTTCGGCTTCCCGGTGCTGGTCGGCAGCTCCGGCTCTACGACACGGCCAGCCGCCGGGTGTGCCCGGCCGGTCCGGGGGCGACGGTGCGGATGTACGTCTGCGGGATCACGCCCTACGACGCCACCCACCTTGGGCATGCGGCGACCTTCGTGGCATTCGACACGGCCAACCGCGTGTGGCTGGATGCCGGGCGTGAAGTGCGCTACGTGCAGAACGTGACCGACGTCGACGACCCGCTGCTTGAGCGTGCGCAGGCAACGGGCCAGGACTGGCGCGAACTGGCCCGGGCCGAGACCGAGTCGTTCCGGCGCGACATGGAAGCCCTCAGCGTGCTGCCCCCGCGCGAGTACGTGGGGGTCGTGGAGTCCATCCCCTCGATCGTCGAGTGGATCCTCAGGCTGCGCGACGCCGGGGCGCTGTACGAATTGGAAGGTGACCTGTACTTCGCCGCTGGTCAGTCCCCGGCCGTCGGTTCGATCGCTGGGATGGACGTTGCTGCGATGTCGGCCACCTTCGCGGAGCGAGGCGGGGATCCCGCACGGCCGGGCAAGCGGGATCCGCTGGACTGCTTGGTGTGGCGGGCGGCCCGACCGGATGAGCCCGCATGGGACACCGCACTGGGCCGCGGACGGCCGGGGTGGCACATCGAGTGCACGGCCATCGCCCTGGACCACCTCGGCGTCGGGTTCGACGTGCAGGGCGGCGGGTCCGACCTGGCCTTCCCGCATCATGAGATGTGCACGGCCCTGGGGGAGGCGGCCACTGGGCGGCGGCCGTTCGCCCGGCACCACGTCCACTCCGGGATGGTCGCCCACGCCGGGCACAAGATGAGCAAGTCCCGGGGCAACCTGGTGTTCGTCTCCGGTCTCCTTGGAGGTGGCGTGCCGCCGGCCGTCATCAGGCTGGCCCTGCTGGGCCACCACTACCGCGGCGACTGGGAGTGGGGTGCGGCAGACCTGGGCGC
>JBAVLA010000159.1:0-3379 GCA_049688595.1 Candidatus Nanopelagicales bacterium
TGCGACCTATCCCGACAACGGGACTATGCCGACGTCGGCTCTCGGCGATAGCCGAAACCCCCGAAGGGGTGGGCTCCACCGACTGAACCTGCGGCCAGCTTGTCGGCATAGTTGCTGACTGGTCCACGCTCCTCCCTTGACCGGACGCGGTGTCCGGCGGGAGGAGATGGAGATGATCGGCCACACGAGAGTCTCGGGGCCCTTGGCGGGGCTCGCCGACGGGTTCCGAGCGGAGTTGGAGCGCCTCGGCTACACGTTGTCGTCTCGGGAGTACAAGCTCGCCGAGGTGGCGCGCCTGAGTGGCTGGCTGGAGCGACGAGGGCTGGGCGTGGCAGACATCTGCTCTGCTCGGCTCGATGAGTTCTTGGCCGACCGGGGGGCCTGGTCGTACCGCGCGCCGACTCGGGTGGCCATGCGCCCGTTCCTGGCCTGGCTTCGCGTGCAAGGGCTGTGCGCGGACGATGCGCCGCCGCCGGTATCTGGGCCGCTCGACGAGCTGATGGCGCGGTATCGCCACTGGCTGGTGACCGAACGCCAGTTGGCGCCTCGCACGATCAGCCGGTATGAGCACGGTGCGCGACTGTTCCTGGGTGACCGGGCCCGGCAGGTGGGGTCTGGCGGTGTCGAGGGCTTGGACGAGGACGCGGTGACGAGGTTCCTGTTGGCCGAGGCCGCGCGGGGGCTTTCCGCCGAGTCGCTGCAGGGTCGGGTGGCGGAGCTGCGGTCGCTGCTGCGCTTCTTGTACTTGCAGGCGATGATCCCCGCCCCGCTCGGGGAGGGGGTGCCTTCGGCGCCCGGCTGGAAGGACACCCGCGTGCCGCGTCGGCTCGCGGCCTCGCACGTGCAGACCCTGCTCGACAGCTGCGACCTGACCACGGCCAGTGGGAAGCGGGACCTCGCCATCCTCCTGCTGCTGGCGCGGATGGGGCTGCGAGCCGCCGAGGTGGCCGGGCTCGAGCTGGATGCCATCGACTGGCGGGCGGGCGAGCTGGTCGTGCGCGGCAAGGGCCGACGCTGCGACCGGATGCCCCTTCCCAGCGACGTGGGCGAGGCGGTGGCCAGCTACCTGCTCGACGCTCGCCCCAGGGTCCAGGGCCGAGCCGTGTTCCTGACGCTGGTCGCCCCGCCGCGACCGATGGGACCCACCGCGGTCAGCCAACTGGTGTGGCGACAGTGCCGGAAGGCGGGCCTGGAGCCGGTGCGGGCGCACCGTCTGCGTCACGCTCTGGCCACCGAGTTGCTCTCGCACGGCCTCAGATTGCCCGAGATCGCCCAGGTGCTCCGCCAGCGTGACCTGGCCACCACAGCCATCTACGCGAAGGTTGACTACCCGGCACTGGCTGGCCTGGCCCGGCCTTGGCTGGTTGTCCCGTGAGCGCCCTGAACGCCGCCCTCGGCGACTACCTCACCCTGCGCCGTGCGCTGGGCAACAAGCTCGACGAGCACGAGCGCCAACTCACCCGCTTCGTCGCCAGGCTCGATGCTGCCGGCGTCGGCTTCGTCGCGATGACCGACATCCTGGCCTTCGTGCTCGACCCTGACCTCGATCCCGCGAGCAGCACTCCTGCCAAGCGGCTGAGGGCCGTGCGGGGCTTCACCCGCTACCTGTCCGCGATCGATCCCAGCACCGAGGTTCCTCCGGCCGGGCTGGTCTCCTACCGCGCCAGCCGTCGTGCCCCCTACCTGTTCTCAGACGAGGACGTGGCCGCAGTGGTGCGTGCCGCACGCGCCTCGACGCCGTTCGCGTTTCGGGCAGACACGCTGACCAGCCTGATCGTGTTGCTCGCCGTCACCGGCATGCGGGTGGGCGAAGCCCTGCGGCTGGACTGTGACGACATCGACTGGGACCAGGGCGTCCTCAAGGTGCGCGACACCAAGTTCGGCAAGGGGCGCGACGTGGTCGTGTCGGCTTCCACCGTGGACGCGCTGGCCACCTACAAGTCTCACCGGGACAGCACCCGGCCGGCGACGGCACGGCTGTTCGTGTCCCTTGCCGGCACACCGGTGATCTACACCAACTTCTCGTGCGCCTTTCGCCGGGCCGTGATCGCCGCGGGTGTGGGGGCTGACGGGCCGACCCGGCCACACGCGCACGACCTCAGGCACTCCTTCGCCGTGCGCACCCTGCTCCGCTGGTATCGCGATGGGCTCGACGTCGAAGCCTTGCTGCCGAGGCTGTCCACGTATCTCGGGCATCGAGAGCCGCGCTTCACCTACCAGTACCTCACCGCCACCCCCGAGCTGCTCGGCCATGCCGCCGCGCGCCTGGATGCCGCCCAGGCGGCGATCCGATGACCGCGATCGCTGCCACGCTCGAGTCGTGGTTCACCGACCGGCTGGGCCGCCAGCGCCAGGTCAGCCCCCGCACCATCACCTCCTACCGGGACACGCTGCGACTGCTGCTGTGCTTCATGGCCGAACGCACCGGGAAGCTGCCCGCACGCCTCGACTGGGACGACCTCGACGAGAAGGCGATCTGCGCGTTCCTGGATCACCTGGAGAACGAACGGCACAACAGCGCCAGGACCCGCAACCTTCGCCTGACCGCCATCCGATCGCTGTTTCGCTACGCCGCTCTGCGTCACCCCGAGCACGCCGCCGTCATCCAGCGGGTGCTGGCCATACCCACCAAACGCTTCGACAAGGCGTCCGTGAGCTTCCTCAGCGCCGAAGAGGCCGCGGCGCTCATCGCTGCTCCGGACATCCAACGCTGGGAGGGCAGAAGGGATCGAGCCTTGCTCGTGCTCGGCCTGCAGACTGGCCTTCGCGTCTCCGAGCTGATCGGACTGGACTGCGCCGACGTGGTCCTCGGCACCGGCGGCCACGTCCGGTGCCAGGGCAAGGGCCGCAAGCAGCGAGCCGTGCCACTCACCAACTCCGCCCAGCAAGTGCTGCGAACGTGGCTGGCCGAACGAGCCGGCCGGGCAGGTGACCCGCTGTTCCCGACCAGGACCGGCCGCCGGCTCAGCCCTGACGCCATCGAGCGACGGGTGACCATCCACGCAGCCAACGCATCCAAGCGCTGCCCGTCGCTGCAGGCCAAGAACGTGCATCCCCACGTCCTACGTCACAGCTGCGCGATGGCCCTGCTCCAAGCCAGAGTGGACGTCGCGGTCATCGCACTGTGGCTCGGACACGCGGACATGCGATCGACCGACGCGTACATCCACGCCGACCTCAGCATCAAAGAACGGGCGCTCGCCCTGATCACCCCAGCCTCCGTCAAACCCGGACGCTACAAGCCACCCGACGCGCTCCTGGCCTTCCTCGAAAGCCTGTGACTATGCCGACAAGCTGGCCGCAGGTTCAGTCGGTGGAGCCCACCCCTTCGGGGGTTTCGGCTATCGCCGAGAGCCGACGTCGGCATAGTCCCGTTGTC
>JBAVLA010000160.1:0-2330 GCA_049688595.1 Candidatus Nanopelagicales bacterium
CCGTGCGGCGCAGCGATGAGCTGACCCGTGCGCTGCGCCGCGCCGGGGGTGCCGAGGAGGTGGAGCGTGAGACCAGCCATGGCCGGATCGCTGCCATCTGGTCGCCGAAGGGCGGCTGCGGGAAGACGACGCTGGCGGTGAACTCGGCCGTCGCCCTGGCGGCGGCGGGGCACCGGGTCCTGCTGATCGACCTCGACCTGGCGTTCGGCGACGTGGCGATCTCGCTGGGGCTGCGGCCCAACCACGGGTTCGACGAGGCCGCGGCCATGGGTGAGCGGATCGACCGCTCGGCCCTGCGGGGGCTGCTCGCCCAGCACGAGTCCGGGGTCTGGGTGCTGTCCCCGCCGAACGACCCGGGGATCGCCGAGCGGATCCCCACGAGGCTCGTCGCCCGCCTGCTCGACGTGGCGAAGGCGGAGTTCGAATACGTCGTGATCGACACGGCACCGGCGCTGGACGAGCGGAACATCCTGGTGATGGAGACCGCCGACGTGGTGCTGCTCGTGACGACGCTGGACATCCCATCCCTGAAGAACCTGCGGGTCGCGATCGACACGCTGCGGCTGATCAACTACCCGCTCGACCGGCTGCGGGTCGTGCTGAACCGGGCAGACTCGAAGGTCGGCCTGGACTCCTCGGAGGTCCACAAGTCCCTTGGGGTCACGGTCGCAGCGAACATCCCGAGCTCTCGTGACGTGCCGGCGGCGACGAACCGGGGGGTGGCCGTCGTGGCCGAGAACCCCAGGCATCCGGTGTCCCTGGCGATCGGGTCGCTGGTCGCCGCGACGGTCCTGACCGATGAGCACGCGGCTGTGCTGGTTCGGCCTGCTGGTGGTGGGCGGCGTATGTGGAGGAGGACGGCATGAGCCTTACGGATCGGCTCTCCCAGGCCAAGAAGGTGCGGGAGGTCTACAGCACGAAGGCGGTCGATGAGAGCCCGCAGGCCACGCCGGCGTCTCGTCGTGCGGCGGCTCGTCGGGAGGTTGTGCGGGATCCGTACGCCCCGATCAAGGCGCGGGTGCATGCGGGCCTGTTGGAGGGTCTGGGGCCGCAGTTGTATGACGCGAGCCTGGGTGAGGATGAGTTGCATGCCCGGGTGCGGTCGGTGTTGCAGGATGTGATCGAGGCTGATGAGACGCCGCTGCCGGCTGGTGAGCGGGCGGGGCTGGCGCAGCAGATCGCTGATGACATCTTGGGGTACGGGCCGTTGGAGCCGTATCTGCGGGATCCGGCGGTCAGCGAGGTGATGGTCAACGGCCCGGACATGATCTTCGTGGAGCGCAAGGGGAAGCTGACCCTGTCCGGGGCGCGGTTCACTGATGAGGCGCAGCTGCGGCGCACGATCGACAAGATGGTGTCGCGGGTGGGCCGGCGGGTGGATGAGTCCTCCCCGATGGTGGATGCCCGGCTGCCGGACGGGTCGCGGGTGAACGCGATCATCCCGCCGTTGGCGTTGGATGGGTCGTCGTTGACGATCCGGAAGTTCGCGGCCGATCCTTACACGGTTGATGACCTGGTGGCGTTCGGCACGTTCACCCCGCAGCTGGCGGAGTTCCTGGAGGCGTGCGTCCGGGGCCGGTTGAACATCCTGGTCTCGGGGGGCACGGGCACCGGGAAGACGACGACGTTGAACGTGCTGTCCTCGTTCATCCCGGAGGATGAGCGGATCGTCACGATCGAGGATGCCGCCGAGCTGCAGCTGCGGCAGGAGCACCTGATCCGGCTGGAGTCCCGGCCGGCGAACATCGAGGGCCGGGGCCAGGTGACGATCCGGGACCTGGTGAAGAACTCGCTGCGGATGCGCCCGGACCGGATCGTGGTTGGCGAGGTCCGGGATGCTGCGGCGCTGGACATGCTCCAGGCGATGAACACCGGCCATGACGGTTCGATCTCCACGGTCCACGCGAACACCCCTCGGGACACGCTGGCCCGGGTGGAGACGATGGTGCTGATGGGTGGGATGGACCTGCCGGTGCGGGCGATCCGGGAGCAGGTCGCCTCGGCGATCGACCTGATCGTGCAGCAGACCCGGTTCAAGGACGGGTCCCGCAGGATCACTTACGTGACCGAGGTGGTGGGCATGGAGGGCGAGATCATCACGTTGCAGGACGTGTTCGCGTTCGACCATTCCGCCGGCTACGACGAGAACGGGAAGGTCCGCGGGCAGCTGGTCGGCACGGGCCTGCGTCCGCAGTTCCTCAGGAAGCTGGCCGAGCATGGGGTGACCGTGCCGGCGTCGGTGTTCCTGTCCGGGTCGGTGCGCTGATGGGCCGGCGTCGGACCCGGCCGCGCCGGTGGTCGGCGGCGGTGCTGGCCGGGCTGCTCGGGGT
>JBAVLA010000161.1:0-7290 GCA_049688595.1 Candidatus Nanopelagicales bacterium
CACCGGCGGAGGTGATGTTCGACACGAGCACCGCGCCCTCTGATACGGCCATCACGGTCTCGGTCTTGGCGTTGCCCGAGCCGGACACGAGCAGGGCCCATAGCGGGTCCCCATCGAGCCGTTCAACGGCGACCGTGGCGAGCGCGACGTCCAGGGCATCTAGGTCGTAGCTGTTACCGAGCCAGCGCCTTGCCACCTCGTGGGCCTCGGTCAGGGTGACCTTGGCGGGCGGAGGGGAAGTGCCCACGCCGTGGCCGGTCTCGGCCAAACTCGGCAGCGCTGCCGAGTTGTCGAGCATGTCCGTCCGGGTGGCCAGCAGCTCGGGCAGCGTCCCACCAGCCGCCAGCCAATCGTCAATGCCGGTGTGCTCGTCGTCGCCCACCCTCGGCACCCACAGGAACCCGACCGTCGCGCCCTTGAATTGGAGCCACGCGCCGAGCGCCCGTGCCGCGCCCTGAACCTTCGGATTGCTCATCGCGTCGTGATCGAAGCCGACGAGCACTTGACGCCCGTTCAACGCGACGTCCTGCCAGTCGGGCAGGGCAACCTTCCCTCCCGCGCCGTTCGTGCCTCTCCAGTTCCACACGCCCGTCAGTCCGATGACGCACTCGGCCCGCGCCGTGATGAGCGCGTCAACCTTGCGGGCGCCCTCGGTGACGATGAGCGGCACCTTGGGATCACCTAGGTGCTTCCGGCATCGCGGGTGTACGTCGAGCCGGTTCGGTTGCTTCCAGGGCGTCTCATACTTGATCGGCTTGCCGTTGCCCCCGAGACGCGGCGTGTCCGGCCGGTACTGGAAGCCGACCACGCCGCTCATTCCGCAGGTGGGGATGAGCAGCCCGGGCACCGACCGGCCTGCTTTGACGATGCCGATGCTCTTGAGGTGCACGAGCGTGTCGACGCTCCGGTACTGGCGTTCCCGGGCAATGTCCGGGTCGATGGCCGACGCGTCCAGCAACGCCCGGTGCTGGGGGAAGAGCGCGGAGCTCTGGGCGGTCACCGTGCGCCCTCCGGCCCGGTGTCGGCTGCCATCCCGGCAGGCAATCTCCAGACTGGAACATTTGTTACAGTCTGGAGACTGTCGCTGATCCGGACCCGCTGGGGCGCAGCCTCCGGCCCGGTGTCGGTCGCCTCGGCTACGATGTGATTCGCGTCCCCAGCGCTGTCCTGGCCCCCGGTTCCCGTGCCGGGGGCCTGCGCATGTCTGGTCATGCGGACCGCCTGACCTGAATCAAGGCCTCGATCTGGCGGGCGTCATAGATGTTCCGGGCGCCGAACTTCCAGACCGTGACCTTGCCGAGCTGGGCCCACTCGTACAGGGTCCGGCGGGCGATCGGGTACTCAGCGGTGATCTGGGCGGAGGTCCGGCGGTACTGCGCCGGTGGGGTCGGTGGGGTCTTCCTGAACGCGGGCATGGCTGCCCGTCTCCCGTCTCCGGGTGTCCCTTCGAGCTGGGTGGGTCGTGCAGGCGCGGCAGGGGACGACACGTCCACTGGGACAGTCCCGGGACGGAGCCGGCGCGCCGGTCAGGCTGCCGCGGCAGACCCGACCGACGGGGCGTTGGGCGCCATGGTGAAGATGCTGGCCAGCGTCAGGACGACCGGCGGGCCGACGTCCGGGGCGACCCTCGGGCGCCGCTCGGGGTCCTCGATGTCGAGCAGCTGGACAGCCGCCTTCACGAGGAAGGCCACGAAGAACGCGACCAGGACCACGGGCATGAAGTGCAGGTAGCGGATGCCGGCGGCATCGAGGGCGCCCACGGCTCGTGCCATGTCGGACCACGGCGTGAGGACGTGCTCCTCGTCGGTCTCCACGTCGAGCACGACCGGCAGCCCGATCGGGGCCCGGAACCCCGGGGCCTCGAAGCCGCCACGTGAGGCACCGATCACCGGAGCGGCACCGGCTGCCAGGTCCCGGGCGATCACGGCCAGGGCTCGCACGTCCCGGTCCGTGGCGCGGCCGAGCAGCGGCAGCAGGATCGACAGCACGCGCTCGCGCTCGGCGGCAGGGACTCGGCGACCCCACCGGCGCAGATCGCGCTCGATCGAGGCGGCCGTGTTCGTCACGAGGCAGACGCTAGCACGCGTCGCGCATGTTCGCGCTAGCGCGCTCACGCCGTGTGCCGTGCTCGCGGGTCTTGTCCCGGAATCTTGTCCCGATCGTTCCCGGAGACGCGAAAACCCCCGGTTGACCGGGGGTTTCGTGTGGTGGGCGATACGGGGATCGAACCTGTGACCTCTCGCGTGTGAAGCGAGCGCTCTAACCGCTGAGCTAATCGCCCGAACGCAGGCAATGGTAGCCCACCGGCCTCCGGCCGCCCAAAACGCGTCCTCCGCTACCAAGGCGTCAGTTCGTTGATCCACGCCATGATGGGGTCGATCGTCACGCCGTACGTGCGCAGGTACCACCACAGCACCAGCCCAGCGAGGACACCAAGTGTCGCGCCGATGATCAGGTTGCACCGGCGCCGGCGCGGGTCCAGGGCTACGGCCGACGCCTTGCGGGCGGCGTCCTTCACGGGGTTCAGCGCACGGGTGGCCCAGGTGAACTCCGATCCCAGGACCACTAGGCCAAGGATCAACGTGGCCCAGCCCGGACCCGGGATCAGCATCATGACCGCCCCGGCCACGAGCAGCGTGGCCCCGAGCGCGAACACACCCGTGCGCCAAGCAGTGTCAAGGGAGCGCCGAGACCTGATCCGCTCGCGGAACGCGCGCAAGCGGGCGCTGACCCCCGGCGGGGCGCTCTGCTCGACCTTGCGGAACGCTGCACCGGACGCCTCCCGCAGATGCTGGCGCAGCGTCTCCTCCTCGATGGCAGACGAGGCCCGAGCAGTCTCCTCCTCGCCGGCAGTGCCATCCGGGTCTGCGGTACCGGGCTCGGTGCCCGCGCCCGGGCCCTCGGCAGGGGTGGGGCCGTCCCGAGCGGCGGCGTCCTGCGAGGGGCGGTCTCCAGAGGGGGGTCGTTCCACCGGGTCGTCGCCGGCGGTCGGATCCTGATCAGGGTGATCGGGATCCGCCGGAGCATGTGGCACGTCTCACACACTAGCCGGGTTGGACGCCGCGGGCGGTGGGTACGTAAGGGCTGTACCTGATGTCAGAGACCCCCGCGGTCCAGAGAGGTGAACGACATGAGCCCCACCGCCGTGACAGTAGAGCTGTACATGCGCATGGTCGTTGACTCCGATCGGACTGTCGACGTTCCGTGCTCGCTGGAGTATCGAGTTGACGAGCCCTTCGCAGTCCGCGCCACGTTCAACACCGGCGCTTCGAACATCGAGTGGATGTTCGCCCGCGACCTCCTCGTCGAGGGCCTCAGGCGGCCGTCCGGCGAGGGCGACGTCATCATCTGGCCCGAGCACATGGGCCAGTCGCCCCTGATCCTGATGGCCCTGAGCTCACCGAGCGGCCAGGCAGTGCTGGAAGCCGACCGCGTGGTCATGGAGGCCTTCCTGGCGCGCACGTTCGAACTGGTCCCGGAGGGTTCGGAGAGCGCTTCGGTGGACATCGACATCTGGATCAACGCCATCCTCGGCGAGGGTCTCACCGAGGTCTGACTTGTCTGTTCCCAGCTGCACCTCGCGCGGCTGGCAGCCCGTGCGAAGCCTGACCCCAGTGGTCAGGCTTCGCCGCTTTCAGGTGGGTCACGGGTCGAGGTCCCGCGCAGCCCGGTCGGAGAACACAGCTGCGATCCGGGCGGTGACCGTACCGGCTCCGGATCCCGACCATATTGGGGCTCCCGACGAATCCAGGACCGTCGCCACTGGGTTCACGTCCCGGGTGGAGGAGGTCAGGAAGATCTCCTCAGCTCCTACCACGTCGTCCACCGCGATGTCGGCCTCGGTGGCGCCGATCCCTGCATCGGCGCACCACTGCAGGAGCAGATCGCGCGTGATGCCGGGCAGGCATCCGGAGGACAGGGGTGGAGTCAGCGCCTCCCCGGCGAACACGAGGAAGACGTTCGAGCCTGTTCCCTCGCACACGTTCCCAGCGATGTTGACCAGGAGAGCCTCACTGGCACCCATCGAGTTGGCGTGCGCCAGCATCACCGCGTTCTCGGCGTAGGACGTGGTCTTCAGGCCTGCTAGCGCGCCGAGCTCGTTTCGCGGCCACGGCGAGAGCGCCACGGTCGTGGTTGCCGGCCATCTGGCTGATGCTGCGGCGGTCACCACCAGTGTCGATGTCCCTGCCAATCGGGCACTCCCGGGGGGACCGACCCCTGACGTGTAGGTGATCCGCAGCCGCCCGCCGCCCACGAGCTCGGGGTTTGCCTGGCAGACCGCCTCGATCGCCTCTGCCACGAGATCCAGGTCCGGCGCAGGCAGCCCCAGCCCGGCCGCGGAGCGGGCCAGCCGCCGCAGGTGCCGGGTGGGCGCGAAGGGGCGGACCTGACCGCGGGGATCGACTGCGGTCCGCAGCGTCTCGAACACGCCGTCGCCAACCGTGAACCCGTGGTCCAGCACGCTGACGACGGCCTCCTCGGCCGGCACGAGTCCACCCAGCCAGAACTTCATCCACTCCCCCAGTCCCGGCCGGCTGCGCGGAGCAGGTTGGCCGCCTTCAACTGAGTCTCGCGCCATTCTGCCGCCGGTTCGCTGGACCACGTGATCCCCGCGCCAGTGCCGAAGGCCAGCACTGGGCCCTCGGGCCCCGGCTCGACCCAGAACGTCCGGATCGCGACCGCGAGCTCGGCCTCCCCTCGATCGGCATCAACCCAGCCGAAGGCTCCGCAGTAGGGACCCCGCGGGCCCGCTTCGAGCTGGTTGATGATCCGGAGGGCGGCCAACTTGGGCGCCCCCGAGACCGATCCGGGCGGAAAGGTCGCCGCCAGCAGCGCCGGCCAGGTCACGGAGTCCGAAAGGGTTCCGGCGACAGTCGACACCAGGTGGACCAGTCCCGGATGGTCCTGCACCTCAAGGAGCGCCGGAACGTGGACGGAGCCCGTCCGACACACACGACCCAGGTCGTTGCGGACGAGGTCGACGATCATGATGTTCTCCGCCTCGTCCTTGGGCAGGAGGTCCGCACTCGTGACGCCCGTGCCCTTGATCGGGCTGGACTCCACCCGGCCACCGGCGCGGCGCAAGTAGAGCTCCGGTGACGCGGAGGCAATGTGTACCCCGTGCTCAGGAAGTCGCAGCGCGCCGGCGAGGGGGGCGGGGTTGCGTTCGGTGAGCAGTGCGTGCAGGGCGACGATGTCGCACGAAACCGCGATGGGCGCCCGGAGCACCCGGCAGAGGTTGGCCTGGTACACGTCGCCCCGCTCGATGCGGCTCTGGATGTGCTCCACTGAGGCGCAGTAGGCGTCGCGGTCCATCGAGGTGGCCCAGTCCGACCCAGCCGGCCCGACCCAGGGGCCCATCTCGTCCTGCGCCACGGGACGGCGCTCCCAGGTCGAGAATCGAGCGAGTGTCGCCCTGCCCTCGAACGTGATCACCACGACCCAGCGCCCACCCTGGTCGAGCGCGGCGGGATCGTCGCGGACCTCCATCAACCCGCGGCACACCCAGCCGCCGGCGACGGCCATGGGATCGCGCGCTGTCACGCGCACGACTCTAGGGTTCCGGCGTTGCAGGCGGGCTCTGGCCTCCCCCGAACCGGCAAGGAGGGCGGCGCCGTGTTGGTCCGCGGGCGGGCCATGGGCTACTCTTTGGGGGTGCCCGAGATGCGGGCAAGTGCGGACGTAGCGCAGCTGGTAGCGCATCACCTTGCCAAGGTGAGGGTCGCGGGTTCGAATCCCGTCGTCCGCTCGCAAGGGGTCCTGCGAGGGACTCGCGGTGGCGTGGCCGAGAGGCGAGGCAACGGCCTGCAAAGCCGTGTACACGGGTTCAAATCCCGTCGCCACCTCGCACGACACCTGTCCCTACGGGCGATTGGCGCAGGGGCTAGCGCGCTTCCTTGACACGGAAGAGGCCACAGGTTCAAATCCTGTATCGCCCACCACACGAAACCCCCGGTCAGCCGGGGGTTTTCGCTTCCCCGGGACCGACCATCCCAAGGATTCATCCCAAGACCCCGCCGAGCACCCCACCATCCCAACCCCATCCCAAGTCCATCCCAACGCCAGCGACACGCCCACGAAACAAGATGGGACATGCCTGCACCCCCTGCTACATTCGCTCACGTGGGAGTCGAGAGCCGCCGTGCAGTCATCGACGCGCTCGACTCACCCCACCCGAGGCAGGCCCTCATGCGCCTGCTCACGCGGCATTGGACTCCACGCTCCGCAGCGCTGCTCATCCATGAGCTGCGGATGGGACTTGGCCTGTACCCGGACTGGCCCTATCGCGATCCCGCGGCGATAGACCTCATGGCGGTAGCTGTCAGCGGCCGGCGCACCGGCGACGGAAGCCCCGAACACCGTTTCGGGCAGATCATCGTTCCCGAGCTGCAGCTACCCGACTACCTGGAAGACGGACTCGACGACGACGGGCCGCCTGGCCAGCTCGATCTGCTGGAATCGCTCGACGAGCATTCAGATCATCCCGAGTACCCAATCACCGGGAACAGCGCCACCACAACGCCTTCGGTCATCGCACTGGTCAACTTCCTGGCCGCTGCCCCCAACGCCCCGTCGCCGCTGCTGGAGCCGGCAGCCTGAGCGTTGCCGCGTCGACCGCCACCGGGGCCAGTCCCTGACGTGACCGACGCCACCTGCCGCGCCAGCACCACCCACTGACGAGGGACACCCCCCGGAGACGGGAACGGGCCACCATGCCCGCGAAGAAGACCACCATCCCCAAGCGCCTCGGCAGGCTGCCGCAGGTCCGTGCTGAGTACGGCCTGTCCAAGTCGACCATCTACCGGATGACCACGGACGGGCTCGTCACCCTGTGGAAGATCGGGGGCGCCTCGTACTGGGACCTCGACGAGATAGGCCAGCTCGCGCGTCCCGTCACCCGCAGGCAGCCCGCCAGCGGTGACGCCGCGTGAGCCCCAACGTGGAACGTCGCCCAGCCGGGGGACTGGGCGACGAGGGGGCTGGGGGAGCCGCACCCAGCGTACCGCGGGCCTCCGACAGCGCCCCAGCAACCCGCCATCCGGCCCGCCCTACAGGCTGGGGATTCTGCGGCTGCGAGGATCCCAGGCGCCACGAACCGGGCTGCCTGTGGGGTCTCGACCGGCGTGCTGATCGGGGTCTCGGGGATCGGCTGGCCCTCGTGGAACGTGATCTGGTCGACGTCCGCCGCCGGGTCGATCCGACCCGCACCCGGGAAGGGTGCTGCGTGTTCTGCTTCGGGCCCCTCGACCCCGACGCGATCAAGGCCCGGGACAACCGGTGCACCGCCTG
>JBAVLA010000162.1:0-2612 GCA_049688595.1 Candidatus Nanopelagicales bacterium
GCGTGGGGTGCTGTTCAAGAACGCCACCGCCCTGGAGAACTCCGCCCGGATCGACACGGTCGTGATGGACAAGACCGGCACCCTGACCAAGGGTGAGCCCGAGGTCACCGACGTCATCGTCGACGGCATGGACGCCTCCGAGCTGCTGCCCCTGGTGGCCGCCGTCGAACGGGAGTCCGAGCACCCCCTGGCCGCCGCCGTGGTCCGCTACGCCGACGCCCACGGCGCCCATGTGCTGCCGGCCACGGGGTTCCGAAACGTCCCCGGCCGCGGCGCTGGTGCCCAGGTCGCCGGCCGTCGGGTCCTGGTCGGCACCACCAGGCTGATGGCCGACGAGGCGGTCGACGTCGACGCGCTGATCGGTCCACGCGATGAACTAGCAGCGGCCGGGCGGACCTCGGTGCTGGTCGCCGTCGACGGTCGGGCTGTCGCGGTGATCGCCCTTGCTGACGCGGTCCGGGAGAGTGCCCGCGCGGCGGTCGCCGCACTGCACCAGGCAGGGGTTCAGGTCGTCATGCTCACCGGGGACAACCGGGCCACCGCGCGGCGGATCGCCGACCAGCTCGGCATCGACACCGTGATCGCCGAGGTCCTGCCCGCTGAGAAGGCCACCAAGGTCGCCGAGCTGCAGCGGGCTGGCAGGCGGGTCGCCATGGTCGGCGACGGGGTCAACGACGCCCCCGCCCTGGCCCAGGCCGACGTCGGCATCGCCATCGGCGCTGGAACCGACGTCGCCATCGAGACCGCCGACCTCGTGCTGATGCGCTCGGACCCCCTCGACGTCCCCGTCGCGCTGACCGTCGGCCGGGGCACGCTGCGCAAGATGCGCCAGAACCTGGGCTGGGCCATCGGCTACAACGCGATCGCCCTGCCCATCGCCGCCGGCGTGTTCATGCCGACCTTCGGCCTGATGCTTCGACCCGAGATCGCCGCGCTGACCATGTCCGGGTCCAGCCTCATCGTCGCGGTCAATGCCCTCGCGCTCAAGCGCCTGCGCCTGCCCGACCAGCAGGCACCCAGCACCTCGGCCCCGGTGGCCGCACGCGACGGGGTCCCGACGCGTGCCGAGCACCATGCGCACGGGTGAGCCCGGCCGGCGCCCGGACCAAGGTCCCCCCCCGAGAGCTGAGGTCCCCGGGGGGATCTTCGTCGGACCTTCGTCACGTCCAGATGCTGGCCACGTCGAAGCCATGAGGAGCAGGCTCCACCTATGCTGGCCGCGGTCGCATCGAGGAGGTCGTTATGGCGCACGGTTCTGCCGGACCACGGGACGGGCGACGCCGATCTGCGGCCATCGTGGCCCTGGTCGCCCTTGCGCTGGCCCTGCTCTGCGTCGTGGCGTTCAGCGTCGGGGGCCTGACGAACCTCCTCGTCTCAGCGCTGGGCGTGGCGCTGGCCGTCACGGGCAGCTGGTACGCGGTGGTGAACCGCGGGACCGTTCGGTGGGTTGCCTGGCTCCTGGCGGTCCTCGGCCTGCTCGTTGCCCTTGTGGGTCTCCTGGCCGCGGGCACCGACCTCCGGGCGCTCGTCCTCGCCGGCGCGCTCATCGTGCTCTCAGTGCTCAGCGCCCAGTACGCCACGAACCGGCGGGCGGGCTCGGTTGTCGCCGCCGACTTGGGCACGCCGCGCCCGCCCGCCCGGAACCCGGTCCTGATCCTGAATCGGAAGTCGGGGGGCGGCAAGGTCGAGAAGGTCGGCCTGGTCGAGGAGTGCCGGGACCGGGGGATCGAACCCGTGGTCCTGTCACCGGGCGACGACCTTGTCCAGCTGGCCGAGGACGCCGTGGCCAGGGGCGCCGACGTGATCGGCATGGCGGGGGGAGACGGGTCGCAGGCGCTGGTCGCGTCCGTGGCGGCCAGGCACGGGGTGCCGCACGTGGTGATTCCGGCCGGCACCCGCAACCACCTCGCCCTTGACCTGGGCCTGGATCGGGACGACGTGGTCGGCGCCCTGGACGCGTTCCTGGGCGGCATCCCGCGGACCATCGACCTGGCCACGGTCAACGGGCGCGTTTTCGTGAACAACGCCTCGATGGGCCTCTACGCCGAGATCGTGGCCTCCGAGGCGTACCGGGACGCCAAGCTGCAGACTGCCCTGGACACGCTGCCCGACCTGCTCGGGGCCGAGGGGAGCTCGGTGGACCTGCGTTTCGTCGACGACGCGGGGATCGTCCACGACAGCGCCGACGTCGTGCTGGTCTCCAACAACCCCTACGTGCTGGACTCCCTGGGCGGCGTCGGGACTCGCGAACGGATGGACACCGGCACGCTGGGGGTGGTCGCCCTGACGGTGCGAAGCGCCATGGAGGCGCGGCGCTTCCTCGCCCTGGAGGCGTCCGGTCGGGCGCGCCGGTTCCCGGGGTGGCAGGAGTGGGCCACGCCTGGCTTCGAGATCGCCTCGAGTGGGCCAGTCCACATCGGTGTGGACGGGGAGGCGTTGACGATGGACCCACCCCTTGTCTTCGGGATGATGCCCTCGGCCCTCACTGTGCTGCTGCCTCCGCATGCGCCCGGCCGGTCGCCCGCGGCCCGCCGTTTCACCCGCAACACCCCGCGAGAGCTCTGGCAGATCGCGCTCGGCCGAGGCTGATCAGGCCTGGCCCGCTGTTCCCC
>JBAVLA010000163.1:0-1726 GCA_049688595.1 Candidatus Nanopelagicales bacterium
CCTCGAGAACGGGTGCATCACACGCGCCTTCACGTTCCAGTTGCGGCGCATCGATCGGATCCACCTGCAAGACCCTCTCCTCCGACGCACCGCTGCGTCCCCTATTTCTTTGCCTCAACCTTGTCCCGGAACCGAGGCAACCACAGGGCGGGATCGACTCCGCACTCGGCAGCCAACCGCTCCATGCGCTGCACGTTCTCCGTGCGCCCCGAGATCACCGCGAGCTCGTACTCGAACCCGCGCAGGTTCAATTCGCACACCACGCCCTGCATCCCCTGGCGAACCAGGAAGCGCCGGGAACCGGGCGTCAGTTCCCGCCCGATCAACTCAAACTCGCGCTCGGAGAGCCCGAAGCCGTCCACGTACTCGGCGCGCTGCGCCTCGAGGTTCGGAAACAGCACCTTGGTTGGCGTCTGCTCGACCAGCGTTCGCGCAATGGGACTGGCGAGCACGTCGCTGGGCGACTGGGTGGCGAATGCGGCCACCGCGTTCAACTTTCGCCAGGTCTTGAGCCCGTCCCGCGCAAATCCCTCAAACGCCGGATCGCCGAGCAGCTTTGCGAACTCGTCCATCCACACCACGAGCCGCCGCCCGTCGAGCGCCTGCCGCACGCGATGAAAGAGATACAGCGTGATCGGCGTGCGCAGCGCGGGACTCTCAAGAAACTCAGTGACATCGAAGCCCACGACGGCGCCGTGCGCCAGCCATTCCTCACCGCGCGTCTCGGCGCCGTCGAATACCCACGCGTACTCGCCATCGGAGGCTTCACACCAGCGCGCGAGGCGTGCGTACACGCCCTCCGCGTCCGTGGAATCCAGAAACTCGATGAGCCGCGACAACCGTCGCGATGACGCCGGCTCCAACGCCAGCGTGCCGAGCAAGGCCTGCTCGAGGTCCGCTTCCTCGCGGACGGTGAGGGATGAGCCCGCACGTGCGACCAGCGCGCGTAACCACACCCGCAGAAACTCCCGCTGCAGGGCTGAATCGGGCAAGGCGAGCGGATTGAAGCCGGTCGGCTGCCCGTACTTGAGTGGCGCGTACGCGCCGCCCAATGCCCGCACCAGGATCTCGAGGCCGCGATCTTTGTCGAAGATGACTTGAGTGGCGCCGGCCTTCGCGAGCATGGCCACACAGAACCCAAGGAACACGGTCTTCCCCGAGCCCGTCGGTCCGCAGATAAACGTATGCCCGGTGTCGCGTCGCGAACCCCCGTCCGCCTCCCGGGGATCGCTCGCGTGCAGCGAGAAGTAATAGGGCGAGCGCGCCGACGTCGCAAACAGCGCCAGCGCTTCGCCCCAGTGATTCCCCGTCGCGCGGCCGACCGGAAAGTTGTGCAGCGGGCAGAGTCCCGCGAAGTTGCGACTGGTGATCGGCGCCTTGCGCGGTCGAAACCCGAAGTTCCCGGGCAGCTGCGCCCAGAACGCCGCCTCCATCGCGAGGTCCTCGCGCGCCACCACCATCCCGGTCTCCCCCAACCAGGTCCGCGCCAGCGCGACGCTCTCATTCAGCGCACGGATGGAGGCCTCGCCGTGGGATGCGTCCTCCGCCGCCACCGCTTCCGTCAGCACCTGCAGTGTGAGGTGATGGTCCCCCATCACGAATTCATTGCCCGACAGCTGATCGAGCGCCGCCTTCAAGGCCTCCGCCTGGCTGACCGCAAGGTCACCGGCATTGGTCATGCGGTGGTACTGGCGCGATAGCAGGCCCTGCGCCGTGGACTTCGGCA
>JBAVLA010000164.1:0-1627 GCA_049688595.1 Candidatus Nanopelagicales bacterium
CTCCAGAGACGCGTGGCTCTCGATCGCCCCCGGCTTCACGGTCTTCGGGCTGAAACTCCTCGCCTGGAAGCTGACCGACTCCGTCGGCCTGCTCTCCGATGCCCTTGAGTCCACTGTCAACATCGTCGCCGCGATCGTGGCACTCATCGCGTTGAAAGCTGCATCCAAGCCAGCGGACGCCAAGCACCACTTCGGCCACGGCAAGGCTGAGTACTTCTCCTCAATGGTCGAGGGGATGATGATCTTCATCGCCTCCGGGCTGATCATGTTCACAGCCGTCGAGCGGCTGATCCAGCCGCAACCCCTGGAGGACGTGGGGCTCGGCCTGGCCATCTCAACAGGTGCCTCCGTGATCAACGGCGTGGTCGCGATGATCCTGCTGCGTGCCGGCCGCAAGCACCGCTCGATCGTCCTGATCGCCGATGGCAAGCACCTGATGACCGACGTCTGGACCTCCGGCGGGGTCATCATCGGGGTGATGCTGGTGGCGCTGACCGGATGGGAGCGGATGGACCCGATCATCGCGATCATCGTTGCCATCAACATCGTGCTCGCCGGGGCCAAGCTGATCGGTGCCAGCGCAACGGGGCTGATGGACGGTTCCCTGTCCGATGAGGAGAACGAGCTCATCGTGTCGATCCTGCAGCGCCACCAGCGCGAGGATGTCCGGTTCCACGCGCTGCAGACCCGCGAGTCCGGCCGGCAACGGTTCGTCTCCATGCATGTGCTCGTGCCGGGGAAGTGGACAGTGGCGAAGGGCCACGACCTCCTCGAGAGCGTGGAGGACGACATCCGCGAGGAGCTGCCCGGGACCTGGGTCACCACCCACCTGGAACCGATCGAGGACCCGCGAGCCTGGGAGGACCAGCCCTCCGGCAGCCATCCGGTCCCCAACCCTGACATCTGGAACGACGACACCTCCGACGTCCGCCCCGAGGCCTGAGCGCACCACACGGGATCGCACCTGAGTCGGCCCGGGCCCCCGCCGGCGGCATGCCTGATGTCGCGTCGCAGGTTGCCTTGCTGGATACGTTGGCTGAGCTCCGTCGAAGCCAAGATCAGTTGCGACGATACCCGTTCGACGGAGCTGATCCGAGAGGGCCGGCCCACGGGGCTCTCCACTCGCAAAGGCGTCCGCGGAGGCGGGCGGCTCCAGGGTCACTCAGGGGGCGTGAACGCCTGCGTCCGTACCATCCCCGCAGCACGGCCCTTGGCGGCAATCACCAGCGCCATCTTGCGCGAGGCCTCGTCGATCATCTCGTCGCCGAGCATCACGGCACCCTTGGCCCCCCCGGCGGCAGAGGTCGCCCACTCGTAGGCATCGAGGATGAGTTCTGCGTGCTCGTAGTCCTCCGGCAGTGGGGAGTAGACCTCATTGGCTGCCTCGATCTGCCCGGGGTGGAGCACCCACTTGCCGTCGAAGCCCAGCGCCGCGGAACGACTGGCCACACGGCGGAACCCCTCGACGTTCTTGATCTGCAGGTAGGGCCCATCGATCGCCTGCTTGTCGTAGGCCCGGGCGGCCATCAGGATCCGCATCAGGATGTAGTGGTAGGCATCGCCGACGTCGTACCCCGGGGGCTGCTCGCCAACGACGAGGGACTTCATGTTGATGCTTGCCATGAAG
>JBAVLA010000165.1:0-4814 GCA_049688595.1 Candidatus Nanopelagicales bacterium
CGCCGCGATCGCCGAACTCGCCGCCCACCTCACCACCACCGCCACCCGCTACCCCGGCACCGACCTCACCCTTCGCTACGCCGTGAAGGACCAGCCCTGACGCCCCACCAATTCCGGCGCCATGTCAAGAGTCCTGGTGCATCAGCCTGTGTGCCTCTTCCAGCGTCAACAGAGTAGGTAGGGCAACAACACCCGCAACGCCGCCAACCTCCGCAGATTCGGGGTGGTCGTGCTCGTCGCCAGCCTCGTCAGTGCGGGGGTTGGCGGGGGTTGGCGGGTGTCCTGCGGAGGTTGGCCGGTCCTGTCGTGGGCTGACCTCCGCACACTGCTCGGCGTCCTGCCCGGGCGGGGTCAGTCGCCACAGGATCACCTTGCGATGTCGATCCTTGAAGGTCTCGACCGACCAGCCAAGGCGACGCAGGGCGGGGGCGTGACGGGTCAGGTGTCCGGTCATGCCTCGTCCGGTCCGGGGCCATTCCCTGCCCAGAGGCGTGGGCCGATGCGGGTCGAGTAGGGCCAGCAGGTCCCCGGCTGAGCCTTCCCACGGGACCCTCATGACGGCGACCAGGGTGGCGAGTATCGGGTCAGTGGCCACAGTGTCCCCGGCGAGGTCGTCGCCGAGCTGCGCATAGACCTCGGCCGCGTTGCTTCCTGTGATCCGGTCGACCGCGATCAGGACGCGACCGAAGTCGGCCATCCGGGGCAGCCGCTCGGGCTTGGGGTGGGCGGCCAGGTCGTGCAGCACTTGGGCGGCGAGGTCGAGCAGGGCGCCGAGAATCCGGGGCCACGCGGCCGCCCAGAGCTCGGGCAAGGCCTCCTCGGGGATCCGGTCGGCCTCGGCGATCCGGTCCAGGGCGAAGGGCACGAGGCGGTCGCCGAGGTCGGGGCGCACCGCGCCGAGGTCGATGCCGTTGAGGATGATCGCGCGGCGGAACGCGAACACGGTCAGCCCGGTGTCGCTGTAGAGGGTGCGGCGTACGTCGGCGTCCCCGGTGACCGCGCGGCACAGGGAGTCGCTGAACCAGTCGGTGATACCGGACAGGTTGTCGACGGCGACGACCCGGGAGCCGGCGGCCGCGACGACCCATGCCTCGATTTCCTGGGCGGTTTGCGGGTTGCGGCGGGGGACGGGTCGAGCAGGTTGCCGAGTAACCGGGTGGCGGTGCTCTTGCCTGCGCCCTGCTCTCCGGTCAGGGCGGCGACGGGACACGGGCGGTCGGGCAGCAGGACCGCGACCAGCCACCCGACCAGTACCGGGCGCAGGTCGGTGCGGACGTTGGCGAACCGCCAGAGGTCGGCGAGGCTTCCGCCGCGCTCGGGTGCGGGTAGGGCGGCGGTCAGCTCGGACCGCCTGAACGTGACCGCGCAGTGGTCGAGCACCTGCCACCCATCGGGGGCGACCTTGACCACCCGGCCGGTTTCGTCGCCGAGATCCAGCCACAGGGCCGCATCCCTGTGCGCGACCCGTAAGTGCACCTCGGACGCGGGGCTGTCCTCCGCGTATCCCTCGAGCGTGGTCATGGCATCGGAGAGGGCTGCCGCGGATGGTGTCTGACCCCAGAGGTCATATGCGGCCCGGGCCGCGCAGGCTCCCTCGCCCGCCCCGTAGCGGCAGGGCCAGGTGCGTGCCGTGGGCCACGGCGAACGGTCCAGACCCATCCTTGGCCCATCCGAGGGTGTAGTGATCCCGAGCATGCGCGACCAGTCTCGTGGCCATGCCCGGGCCACGTCCCGACGCCGGCGAGGCGGCGGCTGGTCACCCTGCTCGGGTGGGTCGACCGGGTCGATGCCTTCGCAGGATGGGCACAGGGCGTAGAGCGGCAGGCCGTGGGCGCACAGGTCCCATGCCCCAGCCGGGCCGGACTCCCACACGTCAGGCGTCATGGGCTCCCAAATCCGACACGCTGGGCCAGCTCGTGCACGCTCAGGGATGCATCGGTCAGGACCCCGAGCAGGCTGGGCAGGCTGTCGGTGTCCGCTGCCTGAGCGAGGCGGGTCGCGCACTCACGCACGTGCCGGCGCATCGCCTCATCGAGAATGACAGCGGCTTAGGCCGACCATGACAGAGGGTGCGGCACCTCGCCGAGCAGCTCCACCACGAGCACCGACGCGAGGCAGGCCAGGTCCGAGGGGCAGGTGCCGGCGCGGATCATGCGCGGCACGACGGCCGCAACCTCGTGCTGATTGTCTCGGATGCCCTCCTGCACCGCGGCGAGCACCTGACGTAGCTGGGGGTCGGCCAGGTCCTCGGGACGCACCCAGGTGGCCGCCGTACGGGCCTCGGCGCCACGCAGGTGCAGCAGGGCGCCGACGTAGTGCCGCTCGGCCAAGGCGGCGGGGTTGTCCAGGCTCACCATGGCGTCAGTTCCGGGGCAACGATGGTTGCTTGAGCTACCGCAGTCGGGTCGTGGTTGACACCTTCGGGGGCCGCCCCGCCCGGGCGGCGTTCGTATGTGGTCATGCGCTCAGTCCGGCGACGTACTCATCGAGCGCCACGGCCGGGATTCGGCGCAGCCGCCCGACCTTGACGGACTTGATCGCGCCGGCGGCGAGCAACTGGTAGATGTATGCGCGGCCGCAGCCGAGCAGCTCAGCCGCTTCCTCAGGACGGTAGAGCAGCGGCACCGAGGCCGCAGTTGGCCGGCGATTCGCGGCGTCGAGGAAGCCGTCCACGCCCTTTGACGCACTCGGCGGGGCCTTCACCTGTGGACACATAGCGTGCTCCTTTCGCATGGGACTATCGACATGGACTACCGTCCCATGGCATGATGACGAAATGGAAGGGACACAGACCCCCACGTTTCGTCCCACGGTCGAGGTCTGGCCGGCGCGCCCTCCGGACCTGCCTCGCGTTCGGCCCCTGCCGGCCGAGCTGGCCGCTGACGGCCACCACTACACGGTGCCCGCGTGGGGCAGTGCGCTTCACCCTCCCGGCCCCCTGCCCGAGCCGGTCGATGTCCCCGAGGACTTCTGCTTTCGCGAGTGCATCGACCCGGACCCCGACGATCCCTTAGCAGTGCTCGCGTTTATCCGGTCCTGGGGGACCCTCTCGCCCACGTCCTCACCATTCCGCGACCCGTTCGACTCGCTACCGAGCCGAGGTATCTTCACGGAGTCGCTCGTCACTGACCCCGTGCTCCGGGACCAGCTGGTCGAGGCGACGGATTGGACCGACGATGCGCAGGACCCCCGCAGGCTAAACCTCGTTGTAGAAAGCCACTACCTGCGGGTGCTCCGCGCGCTCGTGGGCCACTACCGACGCCACGCACTCCTGACAGCGGACTGCCGAACGGCTTGGCAGGCTGAAGGATTCAGGTGTGCCGATGAGCGCGAGGCGTGGAACTGCTTCGGGTGGATCGTGAATGCCGCAGCCCGCCCGTTCTCACTCCACATTCGCATCGACGGCGACCCCATGACGCGGGGACTATTCGACCCGGTGCCGTCCACCTATGAAGTCGCGGTCCTCCAGCTGGCCCGCGTGGTCGCCGAGGAGCGGGACGTCTTGCTGTGCGCGAACGTCCGGTGCGGACGGCCGTTCACGAGGCAACGAGGCCGAGCGAAGTACCCGGGGGCAGAGCACGCGACAGGCGTGCGTTACTGCTCTCGGGAGTGCGCCAGGGCGCAGGCGGAACGGGATCGGCGCGCGCGGCGCGCGGCAGACAAGGCGGCGGCAGCGAAGGGAGTAGGGCGATGACGGGTCGGCGGAACAATGGTTAGGGCGCCTACACCGCGCGCCCGGGCGGGCGCTGGCAGTACCGGATCGTCGTCAATGGTCAGCGGATCGTCGGCTCAGGTCGCACCAAGACCGAGGCCAAGCGGGTCGCCATTGACCGGGCGAAGGTCATCGGCGAGCAGAGGACCGCTGACACCTTGGCTGTACTGGTCGAGCGGTGGACCGCGACGGACCCGGCCGAGGTCGGGCTACGGCCCACGACGGCGGACAACTACCGCTACCTGCTCGGCGCCCATGTCGTCCCGACCCTGGGCGAGGTCCGGCTCGACTCGCTGACCAAGCGCAAGGTTGCCGACCTGTTCGACGCAATGACCGGAGCGGCCTCGACCAAGCGGGGCACCTACGCGGCCCTGGTCAAGGTGCTCGACTTCGCCATCGAGCGCGGCTACCTGTCGCGCAACGTCTGCCGGGATGTGAAGCGGCCTGCGGCGAAAGCGGCAGGGGAGCGCACGGTCGACGCCAAGGGCGCGCGGGCGATCCTCGCGCAGGCCGTCGCCCACCCGTGGGGGGTCGCGGCGTTCCTGGGCTTCGGGTGCGGCCTACGGCGCGGCGAGGTGCTGGCCCTGCGGTGGTCGGACATTGACCTCGAGGGGGGAGTCCTGACGGTGACGGGCAACACCACGAGATCGAGCGCTGGACTCCTCAGGGGTGCGCCTAAGACCCGGCGCGGGGTCCGGCAGGTGCCGGTGCCGCCCTTGGTCGTGCAGGCGCTCCAGGCCCACAGGAGGGCGCAGGCTGCGGCCCGGCTCGCGGCGACGTACTGGCATGACGAGGGCTTGGTCCTGACCAACGACGTCGGCGGGCTCGTGGAGCCGCGCACCCTCTCCCGAGCATGGGAGGAGTGGGCCAAGGCGGCCGGCGTCGAGGACACGGGCACCCACCTGGGTAGGCACTACGCGGCAACCTCTCTGCTGGCGTCGGGAGCGGCCTCTGTGGCCGATGTGGCGGCGCTCCTCGGACACGATCCCGCAGTCCTGCTCAACACCTACGCGACGGCTGTGGCCGCAGGCCAAAGGGCGGCGGTGGACGTGCTCGGGGCTAGTCTGACTGCGCCAGTTCCTGCGCCAGTTGACCCTCAGAA
>JBAVLA010000166.1:0-41815 GCA_049688595.1 Candidatus Nanopelagicales bacterium
ATGCGGAACATGATCATGAAGAACGTGATGATGAAGAAGAACCACAGGCTCCACAGCAGGATGTCCCAGAAGTTCTCGAAGAAGTCCATGTCCCAGCCTTTCGCGTATGACGACGACGTGCAGGCGAATCGTACCAATCGGACGGATCGGCCCGGACACCGCTCACCCCGTCGTGCGCAGGTCCTCCTGTCCGCCGGCCCGAGTCGGACCGCACGTGTAGGGTCGGGGGCACCAACCGGATCCGGCTGACAAGGCGAGATCCCACCGGACCACGCAAGGGAGGATGGATGGAAGACGAACTGCTCACTTCAGGCCCGATCGACTACATCGTCGTGGAATGGCCTGAGCACAAGCCGACGGGCGAGGCGTTCGCTGAGCTGCTCGACCTCGTCGAGCGCGGCCTGATCCGCGTGCTCGACCTGGCCTTCGTCCGAAAGCAGGACGACGGCAGCATCGTGGCGCTGACCTGGCAGGAAGTGGGGGCTGACGTCCCGGAGATCGCAGTGTTCGACGGCGTCTCGTCGGGGCTGATCGGCGAGGAGGACTTCGGCGAGATCTCCCAGGCCCTGGAGCCCGACCAGGCCGCCGCGGTACTGCTGTACGAGAACGTTTGGGCCGCGCCGTTCGCGACAGCCGTCCGCCGCTCCGGTGGGCAGCTGGTAGCAAGCGGGCGCATCCCAGTACAGGCCGTCCTGGCCGCATTGGGCGTCGAGGACTGAGGGAGGAACCATGCCAGGACTGATCCGCGGCGTTGCCCGCACCGCCGTCATCGCAGGCACCGCCACAGCGGTGTCGAACAACGTCTCCCGCCGGCAGGCTGGCCGGTGGTCCGACAAGGAGCAGCAGGCCCAGGCGGACGCATACGCCCAGCAGCAGTACCAGCAGGCCCAGTACGCCGCGCAGCAGCCGCAGTACGCTCCGCCGCCTGCTCCTGCTGCACCGGCCGCGCCCAGCACCGACCTGGTCGCCGAGCTGACCAAGCTGGGCGAGCTGAAGGGCGCTGGGATCCTCACCGACGCTGAGTTCGAAGCCGCCAAGGCGAAGCTGCTCAACGGCTGACGCACAACGCCCAGGGTGGGAGGTGACCCAGTGCGCCGGGGTTGATGACCAGCAACCGGCGAGTCCGGCTGGGGCACCTCCTACTTCCTCGGGAATCACCGGCCATCGTCAGTCTTGCGCCCGAGCGTCTGGGGCCGCAGCCCGAGCCACGCGGCGGCGTCGACACGACCGGACTCGCGCGCCAGCACCGTGGACACCAGCTCGGAGCGGCGGCCGCCTCCCGAGCGGGCATGCTCGACTCGCCCGTGTACAGGCCGGGTCAGCCAGTACACGATGAGCAGCGGCCACACCAGCGAGCAGGCCACTGCCCACGCCGCCTTGACCCGACGCGGCATGCGTGGCTGCAGCGCGAGGTCGACCATCACGACGCCCCAAACGGCCGCGATCGGCACTGCGATGAGCAATTCGTACCTCACAGCGCCGCCCAGGCCCTCGAAGACAGTTCCGCACGCAGTTCTTCCAGCGCCGGCCGTTCCGCCCGTCCCGGGCGCTTGCGCGAACGCCACCGTCGGATCAGGAGCGCCAGATGCTCATGGACGAGGAAGAACGACGCCACGACCATCGGGAACACCAGGGCCGACACGAGGGCCCCTGCCCATCCGAAGCCTTCCTGCGCCTGCCAGACACTGATCAGCCACTCCCCCATGAAGCCGAGCAGCGCAACTCCTGGAACAAGCGTGGCTCGCACGGCAGGCGCCAGGGGTGCCCTGCTCAGCAGGACAACCGCAGCCAGGGGGACGGCGGCCGCAAGAAGGCCGGCCAGCGCGAACGGGGCAAGCAGGACCACGACGAGGACGTCAAGGAGCCAGTCCCACGCACGTCGGTCCCGAGCGCCGCCGCGAAGCACGCCGAAGTCGGAGGTACGCAGCTCCCGCAGCCTCGCGCGATAAGCCGAGCCGGCGTCGACCAGCCGCGCGCGCTCGGTTCCAGGCAGCCGATTCATCCGTGCGGAGAGCAGCTCGCGCTCGCCGTACCGGATCTCCCGGGAGCTGGGATCCACGTCGTGGAGCAGCACGTCGGCGGCCGAGTCCAGGCTGTGAGCCGTCGCCCAGTCCGGGAAGTCGGGGGCCACGTGGCGCAGGCGCGCATCGAGGTGAGTCGTGAGATCCCGCACCGCGTCACGGTCATCGGCATCGGACGGTCCAGGACGGCCCGACACCCACGCGTCGAGGTCGATCGGGTCGCCAACGTTGACCAGCACTCGGGAACGGAAGCCGGCCTTGTCCTCGTAGTGCAGCCCGATCGGCAGCACGTGCACGCCGCGCGCCCCGCTGGCGCGGGCGCCCAGCGCGATGCGCGCAGCTCCCGTGCGGACCTCGGCCATGTGGGGAACGTCCTGGGTGACCCCCTCCGGGAAGATCAGCACCAGGTCCCCGAGCCGCAGCGCCTCATAGCAGGACCCGAACATGGTTTCGTTGCTGACCGGCCCGCTGTCGGCTGGGCGGTGGACGGGGATCCCCCCGAGGGAGCTGAACAGCCGGCCCACGACCGGGATCCGCCAGATGACGTCCCGGGCGACGACGCGCGGCATCCTCGGCAGCGAATCGACCAGGAGCACCCCGTCAGCAAGACCGCCGAAGTGGTTGGCGACTGCGAGCACGGGTCCGTCGGGGAGCGGTTCGTCAGGCAAGTGCAAGTCGATGTCTCGGTAGACGAGGTTTGCCAGCATTCGCGCGATTCGCCGCGCTGTGCCTCCGCGCCGCTCCGTCCCAGCCATTCAGCGCCCTCCCGCCGGCTCGTAGAGGACCAGCGCGACGACGGCGAAGGCCGCCGCCGAGAGCAGGTGCCAGGCCCCGTGCAACTGCAGCCTGCTGGTGGGGACGCAGGTTGGCGCGCCCGTCCTCCCCCCGGCGTAGGCCAGCCCGGCGCAACCGAGCAGGCCGGCAAGACAGGCCGCGCGGCGGCGGCTCCACCCCGGAAGCGCTGGCAGACCCGCGCGGCGACGAACGACTGGCGTGGCGACGATGATGCCGACCAGCGCGGGGATGGGCCAGTCGTGCATCGGCTTGGCGGCCGGCGTCTGCGGTCCGTGGTACAGGGTGCTGCCCACACCCACCAGGCCCAGAGCCGTGGCGAATCCGACCACCTCACTTCGCCTGGTTGCTCCCGGGGCGCTCAACCGAGATGCCACGGCAAGCGCAGCCGCCACGTAGCCGACGCTGGACAGGGCGTTGCAGGGTTGGGCGATCGGACCACGCCCGATGCGCTCGCAGTCGCTGGCACCGATCTGGTCATTTGACTGCCTGCTCGCGAACGGCATGGGGTCGAGGTTACGCAGTCGCTGGCCGAGTTTCCGGTTGACCGCATGGCACGACCGTCCGATTGGTGACCTGGCCTCCGAGGAGCGATCGTCGCACCCAGGGAGGCCGTGGAGGATCAGTGGGCCGCCGCCCCCGCGCCGGCCGGGGCGGTGCTCCCACCAGGGTGAGCCTTCCTCAGATCGGCCGCTGGAGCTGCAGGACCGGCACTCCGTCCCGGTGCATGGCGTCCATGCGGATCTCCTCGCCAGCCACGTACTGCCTGATCGCATGGGACAACTCGCGGGGATGCGAGAAGTTGATCGCGTGCGCGGCGCCCTGGAAGAGCACCAGCGTGACTTGGGGAGGGATCTCAGCCAGCACCCGGCTGATCCGCCGCCACGGCGGGCGCAGGGGGTCGTCGCTGCCGATCACCACCATGACCGGGACGTCCAAGGCCACGAACCGGTCATAGGCTGGGTATCGGGTCATCAGCGTGAACAGCTTCAGCGCCCGCATGGGCCCGAATCGCAGGTAGTCCGGGGCGGCAACCTTGAGCAGGCTCGGCGGCTCGACCAAGCCGTCACGCACCATCTGCAGCGCCGCCTTGCCCAGCGGCCGGTTGTGCGCCCCTCCGGCCAACCCAACCATGACCGCCTTCGAGACCTTGTGCGGATTCTGGGCGACCAGCTCGGCGGCGATGGCGCACCCCAGGGAGTTGCCCACGACGACGGCCTGCTCGAGTCCGACTGCGTCCATGAAGTGGTTCAGGCACGTGCCCAGCTCGACGATGTCGAGCGCACTCGACGGCTTCGGGCTGCGGCCGAATCCGGGCAGGTCGGGAACGTACACGCGGAACGACTCCGCCAGCCGCCGCGCTGTCGGCATCAGGTACGCGCCCGAGATCGCGAACCCGTGGACGTGGACCATGGCCGGGGCGTGCTCGGGCCCGCCCACCCGGTAGTGGATCCAACGCCCATCGACGCGCACCCTCCGCCATTCGAACAAGTTCGGATCTGCCACCGCGCAATCGTCGCACAAGCAGGAGCGGGACTCCGGGGCCGCCGTGGCCCGTTGCAGGGCTCGACCGGCGCCCTAGAGTGGCGCCATGAGCGATGCGGCCCTGACGCTGGCGACGCTTGCGCTGGTCGTCGTGCTGTTCGTCGCCAACAGGATTCCGGTTGAGGTCATCGCGGTGGGCTGCGCGCTCGTCCTCTACGGACTGGGCATCACGACGCTTGCGGAGTCCCTGGCCGGGTTCGCCGACCCGGCGGTCCTGCTGATCGGCGCGCTGTTCGTGGTCAGCGAGGGACTGGACGCAACCGGCGTGACCGCCTGGGTCGGGCAGGCCGTGGTCAGCCGGGCCGGTACGGGCACGCGTCGCCTGCTGCTCTACACGATGCTGCTGTCAGCTGGGCTCACTGCCCTCATCGGGCTGAACGGCGCGGTCGCTGCGCTGCTGCCGATGACCGTCGTGATGGCCATGCGGCGCTCGCTGAAGCCCTCCCGGCTGCTCATGCCGCTGGCGTTCGCAGGCAGCGCGGGCAGCCTGCTGCTGCTGACGGGCAGCCCGGTCAACGTCGTCATCTCCGAGGCCGCCGAGGGGGCCGGGGTTGGCTCGTTCGGGTTCGCCGAGTTCGCGCTGGCTGGCCTGCCGGTCGTCGCCGGGACGATCGCCATCGTGCTGCTACTCGGCGACCGGTTGGTCCCCCAGCGGACGAGCAGCGCTGTCCCCCCGGACCTCAGCGGGCACGCCCGCACGCTGGTTCGGCACTACTCGCTGGACAACGTCAGCCACCTGCGCGTCCAGGCTGCCTCGCGCCTGGTGGGGCGCAACCGGTTGGACTGGGACCTCGACGCCTACCCCGGCATGTCGGTGGTGAGGGTGGCCGACGCATCCGGTCGCCGGGTCTCCGAGGGCTCACTGGCCGAGGGTGACTGCGTGACCGTCGTGGCCGACCACGGCGTGGCCGAGCGCCTGGCCGCGGACAACCTGCTCCGGCTCGAGCGGGTCCGTTCGGGGGAGGAAGTGGTCGGGTCGATCCTGACCCCCCAGAGCGGCGCCGCCGAGGTCGTGATCCCGCCCCGCTCACGCTTCCTCGGGCAGTCGGCACGACGGGGTCAGGTCGTCAACGGTGACCTCGTCGTCCTGGCCATCACCCGCAACGGGCGGGACCTCGGCTCGGCCCCTGCGGCGCTGGAGGTGGGCGACACGCTCCTCGTCGAGGGACCGTGGCGGCTCCTCGACGAGCTCGAGGGCATCCATGACGTGCTGGTCGTCGACTCCCCGCAACTCATCCGCCGCCAGGCCGTTCCGCTGGGGCCGCGAAGCGGTCAGGCCATGGCGGTGCTCGGCGTCATGGTGGTGCTGCTGATCACCGGGGTGATCCCGGCGACCGTGACCGCCATGCTGGCGGCCGGGGCGATGATCCTGCTCCGCGTGGTCTCGATCGAGCAGGCGTACCGAGGCATCTCCTGGACGACGCTGCTGCTGGTGGCCGGGATGATCCCGATGTCCACCGCGATCACGAAGTCCGGCGCCGGCGAGCTGATCGCCACGGCCATGGTGGACGCGGTCGGGTCCTTCGGTCCCACCGCGCTCCTGGCTGGGCTGTTCGTGATCACCGTCGTCTTCGGCCAGCTGATCTCCAACACAGCCACTGCGCTGGTGATGATCCCCATCGCAGTCGCCTCCGCGGAGCAGCTGGGCGTCTCGGCACGCCCCGTCCTGATGAGCCTGTGCGTGGGAGCCGCGGTCGCGTTCCTGACGCCAGTCGCCACTCCGGTCAACATGATGATCATGCGCCCGGCGGGCTACCGGTTCGGCGACTACTGGAAGCTCGGGCTGCCCCTGGCGGTGCTCTTCGGCCTCGTCTCGGTCCTCTACGTGCCGCTCGTGTGGCCGTTCTGACGCTACTTGGCCTCCGGGTCGGGCTGGTGGATGCCGAAGGTGTTGCCCTCGGTGTCCAAGTAGTAGCCCTGCCAGGCCAGCCCCGTGAGCGCCATCTTCGGCAGCGCGACCACCCCTCCTGAGTCGAGGATGCGCCGCTCGGTGGCGTCGTAGTCCTCGACCTCGACGGTGCACACGTACGCGTTCGTCCCCTGACCGATGGGCGGGGCCGGCACCGGTCGGGGCAGCAGGCCGCCGTCGATCCCCGGAGTGTCCGAGGGTCCGGTCAGCACCCCCCAGTAGGGGGCGTCGACGACGTGGGAGTAGTCCACGAAGCTCCAGTCGAACGCCGCGGTGTAGAAAGCCCGTGCCCGGTCGACGTCGTCGGCCTGGATCTCGAAGTGCACAACTCGTCCCACAGCAGTCCCCTCACGTTCCCGAAAGGTCCGACCGTAGTCCCTCCCTCGCCCAGCCGTCCATCCCTGCTCGGGAGAGGATTGCCAGTGGCCTGCTGCCGCTCGAGCCGTGGATCGGATTGCCCAAGCGCTCGGCATTCCATAGCGTTGGCGGCGAGGGCAGGCAGATCTGATCCCCATTGGAGACAGGAGCGGCGATGACCGACCAGACCGGGATAGAGGCCGAGTCTCCGGACCGACACGGCGTCGGCGATCGCCACAGCCGCTCCGGCATCCGGCTGCGTCGATGGCTGGTGCCGGCCCTGCTGGTCATCGCCTGGTTCGCAATCGGTGCCATCGCGGGCCCGTATGCCGGCCAGCTGTCTGCGGTGCAGGAGAACGACTCGTCGACGTTCCTGCCGGCGGACGCGGAGTCCACACAGGTCCAGCAGCTGCAGGAGGGCTTCAACCCGTCGGACAGCATCCCAGCTGTCGTCGTGTACGAGTTCAGCCAGCCACCCGGTCCGGCAGCGCTTGGCGCGGTCGCGTCCGACATCGAGCGGATCAAGGCGGTCCCGGGCGTCCAGCCTGACGTGGCCGGCCCGATCCCGAGCGAGGACGGCCTGGCGATCACGGTGATCGCCAACCTGGTCATCCAGGAGGACAGCGAGCCCGGCGCAGAGGTCGAGCTGATCCGCCAGGCGCTCGAGGACAGCCCCGCGCGAGACCTCGGCGCACAGATCTACGTGACCGGCCCCGCCGGGTTCCTCGCGGACTTCTCCGAGGCGTTCGGGGAGATCGACGGCCTGCTGCTCCTCGTGGCCCTGGCGGTCGTGCTGGTCATCCTGCTCGTGGTCTACCGAAGCCCGATCCTGCCGTTCCTGGTCCTGCTCACGGCCCTGTTCGCCCTGAGCGCGGCGTCTATGATCATCTACCTGTTGGCCGACAACGGGGTCATCAAGCTCAACGGCCAGGCGCAGGGCATCCTCTTCATCCTCGTGATCGGCGCCGCCACCGACTACTCGCTGCTGGTCGTCTCCAGGTTCCGCGAGGAGCTCCGGCGCACGCAGTACCAGGTCGATGCGATGGGACGCACCCTGCGCGGGACGTGGGAGGCGATCGTCGCGTCCGCGGGCACCGTGGCCCTTGGCGTGCTGACGCTGCTGCTGTCGGAGCTCAACGTCAACCGCAGCCTCGGACCGGTCGCGGCAATCGGCGTCATGTTCGCGATGGTCGCGTCCCTGACGTTCCTGCCGGCCGGGCTCGTCATGCTCGGCAGGCGCGCCTTCTGGCCAGCCAAGCCGAAGGTCGACATGGCCGACCCGGAGGCTCAGGTGGGCGGCTTCTGGGCCGGCGTCGCCGGGTTCGTCGACCGCCACACCCGCGTCGTGCTGGCGTCGTCCCTGGTGGGGCTGATCGGCCTGTCACTGTTCCTCCCCGCGTTCAAGGCCGATGGCGTGCCGACCTCGGAGTTCTTCCTTGCCGAGGTGGAGTCCACCCAGGGTCAGGACGCCCTCGCCCGCCACTTCCCCGCCGGATCGGGCAGCCTGACCATCGTGATCGGCCCGGAGGGCGACCTCGCGGACATGACCGAGGTGATCTCGGCCAACGACGGGGTCGCCGCCGTCATCCCGCTCACCGAGGGTCCGCCGGGACCGGGCGCGCAACCAGTCGTCGTCGACGGGCAGGTGCTGCTCCAGGTGACGCTGGTCGACCAGGCGGACTCGGCGGCGGCGGAGCAGACCGTCGAGGAGCTGCGCTCCGACCTCGACGCCGTCAGCACCGAGGCCCTGGTCGGCGGTACGACCGCGACCGCGCTGGACACGCAGAACGCGACCGAGCGCGACCTCAGGGTCGTGATCCCGGCCGTGCTGATAGTCACGCTCCTCGTACTGATCGTGCTGCTGCGGGCCATCGTGGCACCGCTGCTGCTGATCGCCACGGTCCTGCTGTCCTTCGCAGCGACCCTGGGCCTGGCCGCCATCGTCTTCTACCAGATCATGGACCTGCCCGGGGCGGATGCGTCCGTGCCGCTGTTCGCCTTCGTGTTCCTGGCCGCGCTGGGCGTGGACTACAACATCTTCCTGATGACCCGGGCGCGCGAGGAGACGATCCGGTTCGGGAGCCGGGCCGGCATCCTGCGTGCGCTGGCGGTCACCGGTGGCGTCATCACCAGTGCCGGACTCGTGCTGGCCGCGACCTTCAGCGCGCTGGCGGTGCTCCCGCTGCTGTTCCTGTTCCAGATCGCGTTCATCGTGGCCAGCGGCGTGCTGCTGGACACGATCGTCGTCCGCTCGCTGGTCGTGCCCGCCGCGGTGATCCTGATCGGACCGCGGACATGGTGGCCGAGCAAGCTGGCCAAGCATGCGGACCTCAGCCCCGAGGAGGCACTCGAGGTCGCCACCACCGGTCACCAGCACGTCGACTGACCAGGGCTGCCGACCCGGCAACGGGCGGGCCCGGGGCGGCGCTGCGGCAGGCCCCGGTCGGTGCTCACCCGGCCGGCAGCGGCCAGGACGCCCCGGTGACCTCCACGTCGACGAAGTCGCCCGGACGGGGGATCCAGCCTGCGCCGACCCGCGCCGTGATCGCCAGGCCTGCGGTCGTCACGAGCCGCACCAGGGCGTCGTGGCCGTGGTACTCGACTGACCCGACCCGCGCTTCCGTCCCGGGCGACCCGCCATCGCCCTGCGGGGAGAGGCGGATCTGTTCCGGGCGCACCAGGACCGTCGTGGGACCCTGCGTGGCATGCACGAGCTCGAGCAGGCCGAGCTTGCAGGCGGCGTGATGTCCGGTTGCGTGTCCGGGCAGCAGGACGGCATCCCCGATGAAGCGCGCGACGGCACTGGTAGTCGGTCGGGAATAGACCTCGGCTGGGGTGCCGACCTGCGCGATCCGACCGTTGATCAGCACAGCGAGGGTGTCCGAGACGCTCAGCGCCTCGTCCTGGTCGTGCGTGACCAGGACCACGGTCGCGGCTTCGGCCCGCAACGCGCCGATCACTGCCTCGCGCACCGAGTTCCGCAGGCCGGCGTCAAGGGCGGAGAACGGCTCATCGAGGCAGACCACCTCGGGACGCGGCGCCAGGGCCCGTGCGACTGCGACCCGCTGCTGCTGTCCGCCGGAGAGCTGGTCGGGCCGTCGGGAGCCCAGGCCCGTCAGGCCGACGAGTTCGAGCATGTGGTCGACTCGGCTGCGGCCGCTCTCCGAGCGACCACCGCGGGGCAGCCCGAACCCGATGTTGGCTGCCACGTCCAGGTGGCTGAACAGGGCGCCTTCCTGGGGCACGATGCCGACCCTGCGGGATTCCGGCGGGACGTGCAGCCCGGGCCGGGCCACGGTCCGGCCAGCCAGCGTGATCGACCCCGAGTCGGGGGACTCGAACCCGGCGACCAGCCGGACCAGCGTCGTCTTGCCGCATCCTGAGGGCCCGAGCACCGAGACGATCCGGCCGCGTGGCACCCCCAGGGTCACTGCGGCGAGCACGGGCGTCGATCCGAAGGACTTGTCGACGTCCTCGACGCGGAGCGCTGCGTCATCCCGGGGCACGGGCCCGGCGCCCCGGCCGCCGACGGTCATCGCCGTCCCCCGGCCGCACCGATCTGCGACACCGCAAGGGCGGGCAGGGCAGCGCCGACCAGGATCAGCGCAGCGAAGGGCGCCGCAGCGGAGTAGTCCGACACGAGCAGGTACCGCCACAGCATCGTGGCCAGCGTCTCAGTGCCGGTGGGGTGCAGCAGCAGCGTCGCCGGGAGCTCCTTCATGGTGGTCAGGAACACCATCGCGGCACCGGCGACGATTCCGGGTGCGGCCAGGGGAAGGGTGACCCGGCGCAACGTGGTCCACCGGGAGAGGCCCAGGCTGCGGGAGACCTCCTCTGCGCGCACGGGGCAGTGCTCGACGGCAGCCCGCACTGCGCCCACGGCGAGCGGCAGGAAGAGCACGACGTAGGCGAGGATCAGCAGGGGGGCCTGCTGGTAGATCGGTCGCAGGAGCCGGACTCCGACGTAGACCATGGCGATCGCCACCACGATCCCGGGCAGTGCGTGCCCCACGTACGTGGCCCGTTCCAGCAGATGGGCCGACGCGCCGCGGTAGCGGGCCGCGAGCACGCCCACGGGCACGGCCAACGCGATGCAGGCCACCGCCGCCAGCGCCGACAGCCGCAGGGTGGCCAGCAGCGCAGAGGCGAAAGCGCCGGCGTCCAGCTCGTCTGGCGTGCCTGCAGCGAGCCAGTACCCGATGACGGCGAGGGGGACGCCGAGGCTGGCCACCAGCACCGCGGACAGCCCCGCGATCGCCGGCCCGGTCGCTCGTCCGAGCCGGACCCGATACCCACGGCGGCCCACACGGGCGCCCAGCTGGGCGGTGGCCCGGCCACGGGCGCGGGACTCGGCCACGACCAGCGCCGCCGCCGCGGCCACGAGCAACAGGGACAGGACTGCCGCCCGAGTCGGATCGAACCCCGAGCGGTAGGCGCCGTAGATGACCCACGTGAACACCTCGAAGCGCATGGCCGCCACGGCGCCGAAGTCGCTCAGGACGTACAGGGCCACCAGGAGCGCGCCAGCGGCGATGCTCGTCCGCACCTGCCGCAGCGTCACGGACCCGGCGATGCTCCCCCGGCTGCGGCCCAGCGCAGCCGCGACCTCCTCCAGCGCGGGATCCAGGCGGTGCAGCGCGGCCAGGGTCGGGGTGAACACATAGGGGAAGGTGGTCAGGGTCAGCACCAGGACCGCGCCGGGGAACCCGGACAGGCCCGGGGCGACTCCGAGCCAGGCGAAGGCGCTGATGTAGCTGGGCACGGCCAGTGGCAGGACGAGCCCAACCTGCCAGATTCGACGTCCGGGCAGGTCGCTTCGGGACACGAGCCATGCCGCCGCCACGCCGATCCCAGTGGCCAGCGCCGTGACCGTGGCGGTGAGCATCGCGCTGCGGGCGATGAGCCGAGCCGTGCCGGTGCTGAGCAACTCCTCGGCGACATCGGCCGGCGAGCCGGCCCGCACCAGCAGGTACCACACCGGCAGCAGCGCGACGACGGCGGCGAAGGCGGCCGGTGCCAGGAGCCACCACGGCGCCCGGTCAGCGGTCCTGAGGCGTCTGGCCGGGCGCACCGCACTCGCGGCAGTCACGTGGATCGTGGCCTATTCGGTCAGCAGGCCCACGTCGGCCAGGAGCGCCTGGGTCTGGGCGATGCTGTCGAGGTCGGAGAGGTCCAGCTGGGGCGGGTCGAGTTCAGCCAGGCTGGGCAGTCCCTCAGCTGCCGGCACGCCCTCGATCAACGGGTACTCGAAGGTCTCCTCAGCGAAGTACTCCTGCGCGCGGCGGCTGGTCAGGTAGTCCACGAGCTGGAGGGAGAGGTCCTTCCGGTCGCCTGTCCCCAGCACGCCCACGCCGGCGACATTGACCAGCCCGCCGGGGTCCCCCGGTGCCATGAACTGGTTCCGGGCCTTCACGGCGCCCTCGCCCTCCTCCGCCGCCAGCTCGTAGAGGTAGTAGTGGTTGATCAGCCCGAGGGCCACCTCGCCGGAGTCGACCGCGTCCCGGACCTGGGAGTTGCCCTCATAGGCCTTCGGTTCCTGGCCTGCGAAGGCCTCGAGCCACTTGCGGGCGCCGTCCTCGCCGCGAAGGACCCTCAGCCCGGTGACGAAGGACTGCCAGCTGGCGTTGGTCGGCGCGTAGCCGATCCTGCCCCGATAGTCCCCCGCCACCACGGCGTCGATGGTGTCCGGCGGATCCTTGACCAGCTCGGGGTTGTACACGACCACGCGGGCTCGACCGCTGACGCCGGTCCATGTGCCGTCTGCGGCGCGGGAGCCGGCGGGGACCCGCTCGAGCAGGTCCTGTGGAAGCGCAGCGAGCATGCCGGCCTTGGCCACGGCTCCCAGCGCCCCGGCGTCCTGGGACAGGAACACGTCTGCCGGGCTGGCGTCCCCCTCGGTCAGCAGTTGTGCGCCGAGCTCGCCGCTGCCGGCGCTGCGCACGTTGACCGGGATCCCGGTGTCCTCGGTGAACTCGGCCAGGATCGGGCCGACGAGCTCCTCGCTGCGCCCGTTGTACACGGTGATCGACGCGGCTGCGCTGGAGGCGCCGCTCGGGGACTCGCCATCCGTCGCGGTTGAGCAGGCGGTGACCAGGACCAGGCAGGCAAGCGCACCCAGCGCTGGGGCAGTGCGGAACTTCACGGATCCAAGCTCCTTAGATTAGGGATGCCTAACCTAATCGCGAGGTTGCTGGCCGCGTCAAGTCACCGTCGGCTCATCGAGCCGGCGCGGCTCACATGGGGGTTCTGCCGACCGTCCCGACCAGCCACTCCCGGAACTCGGGGCTGGCCAGCCGATACGCCTCGGCCCGAGCCGCATCCACTCGCGCCGGCATGCCCAGTCGGGATGTCGGCTCCTCGTTGCCGGGGGTGGACACGAACAGCTCGATCGCAGCCAAGCCGGCGTTGGCCCGAGCAGTGGCTGCGGCCTGCTTGGCATCCAGCCTGGCGGCGTACCAGTCGGACTCCAGCACCGCCTGGCGGGTGAACATGCCCCGGAACTCAGGGGAGTCCAGGTGCCAGCCCTCGGCTGTCACCCCATCGGCCATGATCTCCAGCAGCGCCCGCAGCGGCGGAATCGCCAGCTCGACCGTTCCGTCGTCGAAGTAGGAGCGCGCCACCCGCTGATGGGTGGTCACGATCGTGGCCATGGACCTGGCGAAGACCTCGGTGTCCTGCAGCTCTGGGCGCAGCATCTCCGGGGTGAGGACCATGTGTGGGTGCAGGAAGACCCGGCCGAAGTACTTGGTGGCGAACTTGTCGGTCATCCGGTAGCCCAGCCGGCTGGCAGCCACGACCTCGCCGTCGTGCTCGAAGTCCTCGAGCCTCTCCAGGGCGCCCTCCTCGATCAGGTTCGACGCATCCCGCTCCGCCGGGGTCATCCGGCAGAACAGCTCGGGAAGGAGCATCGAGATGTCGTGGTCCACGCGCACCTGCGGCCCCACGTATCCGGCCGCGGACACCCAGCCGTCATAGCCGGTGAGCGCATAGGACAGCAGCGCCGCGTTCAGGTCGATCACGGCCGGCATGGCGTTGAAGGGGCCCTTGGTCAACGCGCCCTCGGAGCCGGCGCCGGTGGTGGACGGGGACTTGCCGGTCATCGACGAGATGAACTCCATGAACAGCTCGGGCAGCTCCATGTGGTGCAGCGGATTGTACGGGCACAGGGGCGGGATCGGCCCGTCCGGCGGGTTGTTGCGCCGCCCGGCGGCGACCACGTCCACGGGAAGCAGCAACGGCTCGTCGGGGCGCAGCCGGAGGACCAGGCGGGAGGAGAGATCCGCAACGGCAGTCGCCGCCGCGTTGGCCCGGTCCGGGCGCTGCTGCAGGTAGCGCGGGTTCTTCGAGGGCTTGCCATCCACGAGCCTGGGATTGGCCGAGCACACGAAGTAGGTCGGCCCCGCGCCCTCCGGGGTGTCGGCGAACCGGCTGATCAGGTCGGCCATCGGGTCGCTGAACTCGCTGAAGGCCACCGCGTCGTCGCGCATCGCGACGGCGTCAGCCCGGGTCAGTGGCTGGAAGTTGGACAGGAACGTCCCGGGGGCAGCGATGTCCCGCTCAGCCTGCTTGTCGTACCCCCGGTGGATGGCGTCGTCGGGCCGCTGGAACAGCAGGTTCTCACAGTTCTCGATCAGCTTGTAGGAGCGATCCGGCTCGAGGCCCAGCTGCGATCCCGGCACGACTGTCGATGCGGTGATGTCGTCCTGGGTCTGGACCTTGACCGCCGGGGAGAAGTCATGTCGAAGGCCGAACAGCCGCCACGACCCATCGGGGTTGAAGCCGACCCGCAGCACGCTGACGATGATCCGGTTGCCGTCGAGCAGCAGCGAGTTGCCCCGGCGACCGTTGATGATCGCCACGCTGAAGTGGCTGCCCCAGTCCTTGCCCCATTCCGGGCGGTAGGACCGCTTGACGACGTAGACCAGCTCCTTGATGTGCGGCGGGATGCGCTCGAGCCAGGCGTTGTAGTCATCGTCGTAGTCCGGCGACGGCGTGAGCAGCTTTATCACCGACCCCATTGAGCGGTCCTCGGAGAGGATGGCCCGGTGGTCCCGGCCGTTCAGCTCCGCGTTGAGGAACCGCTCCGAGTGGTCCCGGTCGAGGACTGCCGCGACCTGGTCCATGTCCGTCTCGAAGTCGGCGACGTACGCCGCCTCGTACATGAAGGCGTCGGTGATCGCCTTGGAGATCTCCGACTTCCCCCCGCCGGAGACCGTGGCGGGCTTGTGGCACGACATCGCTGTCGGAACCGTTCCGACCAGGCTCCACGCAGTTCGGTCATAGGAGGTCTGGGCCATCTCGACGCGGTATCCGTTCGGGCCGAGGTAGACGGTGTGGGCCCGCAGCGGGATGGCGGCCTCACCGCCGTCCCCGAGCGGCCAGGAGACCGTCATGCTGCGCAGCGAGTAGTGCGCATGGCCCGGAACCAGCACGATGTGCGGCTGTTCCAGGTCGAGGGCATGGCCGCCAGGCTGCGGCGCGAACCGCTGGGGATGACGCTCCAGGACCTCGGCAAGCACGTAGTCATCGCCGCTGGACAAGTCGGTGTAGTCCTGCCCGAGGTTGTAGCTGGCGAACACGAGTGCCCCGCCCGCGTGCTCCTCCTCGGCGTTGCCGAACAGGTTCGCCGAGTACGAGATCTGGGTCTTGACCTCCTTCTTGCAGTAGCCGAAGTAGTTGTCGGCGATCACCGTCACGATCACGCCGCGGCTGTCGCGGGCACAGATCTTGAACGCCTCACCGTTGTTGTAGCGCTCGTCGTCGTGCTCCCAGCACACTCCGTCGCGCTTCTGCCGATCACTGGCCTGGCTGACGTGCGGCAGGCCGAGCTCCTTCTTCGTCAGCCGGGTCAGGTGCGGGGCGAGGATGACGCATCCGGTGTGGCCGGTCCACGTCTCCGGTGCCAGGGAGGCGTCGTTCTCCGGCAGGTACGGGTCGCCCCAGTTGCCGAAGATGCCCTCCACGAAGTCGAGGTTGGCGACCAGGCCCCCGGGGACGATGAAGCGGATCTCCATCCGCTTCTCGCGCACGAATCCGGGCACCTCCGGGGACACCAGCGGCCGCAGCAGCAGGGAGACGAAGCACTCCGCGGGCTGCGGCTGGTTGGCCGTGTACGGCAGCACCATGTCGATCTCGGGCGGCTCGAACGCATGGGTCAGGAGCCGTGCGAACGCCAGCTTGGGAACCGCGATCTTGTCGTCGGGGATGGGCAGCCCGCCTTCGGCGATGTGGAAGACCCCAGCGGTCGTCCGGCGGTCCTTGGCGGGGTTGTGCAGCACCCCGTTAGCCAACCGGTAGCTGGCCACGAGCGGTGACGTGAAGCTGTCGCCATCAAGGGGCAGCGACATCTCGCGGGCAAGCCCGGCCTCATCGAGGACGAGCGTGCGGCGCGGGAGATGGGGGATCTCGCCGACCTCGGCCAAGTAGGAGTCCAGGAATGACTGGATGCGCCCATCGGCGGCACACAGGCGGTCAGCCAGGCGGCGGGACAGCTCGCGCTGGCGGGCGAGGATCGGACCGACGAGCCGGGCGGCCTCCGTGCCCTCGAATCCGGCCGGAAGGGGCAGCCCGAGCTGGGCGAGGCGGAGGTGGATCGCTGCGTTCTGGTTGTTGGCCACACCGGATTCTGTGCCAGTCCGCAGCGGGCACGCCAGTTCGTGGGCGACCTGCAGCTGGTTGGCATGCTCAGCTGGGGGTCGCGCTGCCCAGGCTGGACCCGGACGGGGCCATGGTCGCCCCCTGCCAGCGTCCGCCAGGTCCGACGCCTGGGGCTCCGCCAGGGCCGGGATGCTGGCCCTGCTGCAGGCGGGGTACGAGCGGGTGGCGCCCGTCGGCCCCGCCGACCCACTGCCCACCGCG
This sequence comes from Candidatus Nanopelagicales bacterium, assembly GCA_049688595.1. GTDB lineage: Bacteria > Actinomycetota > Actinomycetes > S36-B12 > CAIYMF01 > Prado023. The sequence goes on from JBAVLA010000166.1 coordinate 16,483, forward strand.
GTGTTCGCAGGTGACAACCGGGCCGCGATCGGGGTGCTCGAGGAGACGCGGGGCTCCGTCCACCAATTCGGACCGCGGAGCTCCCCTGGTCCGGACGCAGTCCTGGTCGGCGATGACCGGGCCAGCGTGCCACGATGAAGCGCATGGCGGGAAAGCGGATGGTTCCGCTCGGATTCGGCACCTACGTGCGGGCCGACCGCGTCTACGCGCTGCAGCCGGTGCTCGGGGAGGACCGCGGCGAGCGTCGGCGCACGCTGGTCTGGGTCGAGGGGATCCCTCAGCCGCTCGCAGCCTCGCGGACCGAGCGGACGATCCTGCACGACATGGGCGAGGAGTCAGCCGCACCGCCGCTGCTCGACGAGGCGCTCGACCTCGCCCAGCGGCTTGCCAGCGCAGCCGACGCCGGTCGGGTCGACCTGCACGACCTGGGGCGACGAGCCCGGCGCCTGCTGGCATCGACGACGACTACGGCGGCGGACGACTAGGCCTAGCACGGGGGTTGCGTCGATGGCATTATCGATATATCGTTGTAATGTCGTTGGGCACTCCGCTCAACACGTCAACAACGAAGGAGGACTCGCGATGTCCCGCGAATCCCACATCCCGCACCATCGTGATCACCACTTCCACCACGAGGATCCCGAGTCGCCGCCCGAGCCGTTCGGAACCGGTGGCGGCCCCAACGAGCCGGGCCCCGGCCGGGGCCGTGGACATCGTCGTGGTGGTGGTCGCGGCCGCCCGGGCTCCCCAGGGCCTGGTGGCACAGGCTTCGGCGGGCCTGGCTTCGGGGGCCCTGGCTTCGGCGGCCCCGGCGGCCCGCCCTTCGGGCCATCACCGCAGGGGATCGGTCCCCGCGGCCGGCGACGCCGACCCAAGGGCGCGGTCCGCGAGGCTGTCCTGTCCCTGCTGGCCATCGGCCCCGCCAACGGGTACAGCCTGATGCGCCAGATCGCCGAGCGCACCGACGGAGCGTGGACGCCCAGCCCCGGCTCGGTCTACCCCACCCTGTCCCAACTCGTCGACGAGGGCCTCATCCAGGCGACGGGCGTCGACAGGGGAACGGACTTCGTCCTGACCGACGAGGGCCGTCAGTACGTGTCTGACCACGCCGATGCCCTGGAACAGGTCTGGGCTGAGGCGACCCACGGCGCGCCGTCACACGCGGCCATGCGCGACAGCCTCATGGCCCTCATGGGAGTTGCCCACCAGTTCCGATTCGCCACCGACGAGCAGCGCCAGCGAGCATCAGAGCTGCTGGACGAAGCCCGCCGAGCCCTGCACGGCATCCTCGCCGAGTAGCCCGGCACGCGCGGGGTGCGGGACCACGTCGCTCGTGGCAGTCTGGATCCCTCCCCGCCGTGTGCGGGGTGCGACGTTACCGGCCCGGAGGCTGCCAATGACGGTTCTCGTGCTCATCGGCCCGGCCGCCACCGAGCCGGTCGAGATCGCCCGGCGAGTCGCCGAAGGCAGGGAGCTCACCGCGTTCGTCGACGTGGCCACCGTGGTCCGCTCCTTGGACAGGGTGCGCGGGATCGATGCCGAGTCCAGGCACTTCCTCGGTGTCGACATGGCCACGGGCATGGCTGCCCGGGCCGCTGCAGACGCACTCGACGTGGTGATCGCGGAGGCAGGTCCGTACCGCTCGGCGGCGGCCTACCGGGACGGGCTGCTGCTCCTCGACAAGGTCACGCTGGTGGCGCTGACGGCGGACGCCTCGCTACTGGCCATGCGCGACTTCAGCCGGGGACCCGACATGCTGACCAGCCTCGGCGCCTGGCGGCAGTGGCGCGCGAACCTGACCGACATGATGCGGTCGAAGCCCTCGTTCACCGACTTCGACGTGATCCTCGACTGCGCCAACTGGTCCCGCGCGGACCTCGTGCGGCTCATCTCCGCGGCGCTGTGAGTGCCGGAAGGGGCTGACCACCCGCTGACCACCCAGGCCCGGGATCACTGCCGTAGTCCCCCGAGGTGGCCGGCTCGAGCGCCGATCCGATGCCGTGACCGGGAGGGCGTTACAATACGGGCACGCGCCGATTGGGCGTCGGCTCACCGGGGCGCGTCGGTTTGAGCTCGCTGGAGTTGCTCGCCGGGCCCCGTCAGGGAGGTGTGTTGGCTCGACCAGGCCAGCGTCAGAAGGCCGTTCGCCGTACGGCCCCGGGCAACCAGCGACGTGTCCGACACCGTGACGACGAGGGCATGATCCCGATGCTTGCCCGCGAGGTGCAGGCAGAAGTCGAGCGCGGTCCCGCGAGGCCCTCCGTGCGCACGAAGTTCCAGGTGGTCGCGCTGCTCGTGCGCGAGGAGCGGGCCCGCATCAAGGCCGACGTGACGATCACCGCCGCTCACAGGGCCGAGCAGCTCAAGCGCCTCGAGGGCGTGGCGACGATCCTGGCGAGGACCGCCGCGCGGGACACGTCCCTGCTCGCGCTGCTCGGCGAGGACGCCGCGGTCTCCCCGGCGGCCAGGCTGCTCAGGCGGGACCTGCTGGAGGCGGCCGGGGTGCAGCAGCTCCCTGCGGACGCCGACCCAGCCCCGCAGCTGTCGTCCGCACCTGTCAAGCGCAAGGTGGTGCCGCGGTCGGTCATGTCGCGCCAGCTGGCCAACCCCTTCCTGGCTCCCGACCTCGAGGGCGCCCGCCAGCGCCAGTTCCGCCCCCAGCGGCTGGCGGGCTGGGAGCTGCTCGGCCCCCTGCTGCGATCATTCGAGGACGCGGGAAGCGGCGCCACCTCATGCATGCCCCTGCCCGAGCCGTCGCCGGCGCGAGCGCCGGGTGGTCAGGCGCTGATGGCACACCAGGCGCAGCTGGTCGCCGCTGCGGCGTCAGGACACCGCACCTTCCTGCTCGCCGACGAGCCCGGTCTGGGCAAGACCGCCCAGGCCTTGCTCGCGGCCCTGGCGGCCGACGCCTACCCGCTGCTCGTTGTCGTGCCGAACGTCGTCAAGACCAACTGGGCCAGGGAGGCAGCCCTCTGGACGCCCCACCGCTCGGCAACCGTGATCCACGGCGATGGCGAGACGATCGACGGCTTCGCCGACATCGTCATCGTCAACTACGAGGTCCTCGACCGCCACGTCGGCTGGCTGGGCGACCTCGGCTTCCGAGGCATGGTCGTCGATGAGGCGCACTTCATCAAGAACAAGTCCTCGCAGCGGTCCCAGCACGTGCTGGAGATCTCCGAGCGGATCCGCGCCCGGACCGGCCGTCCGCTGCTCATGGCGCTGACGGGCACGCCTCTGATCAACGACATCGAGGACTTCCGGGCGATCTGGCAGTTCCTCGGCTGGATCGACGAGACCAAGCCGGTCGGGGAGCTGATGGGCGCCCTCGAGGGGACAGGGCTGGTTCCGGGCGACCCCGGCTTCTACGCGGCAGCCCGCCGCTGCATCATCGACATGGGCATCGTCCGGCGACGCAAGGTCGACGTGGCCGCCGACATCCCCGCCCGCCGGGTGGCCGACCTCCCCGTCGAGCTCGACGACGAGGCCGGTCGCTCGATCCGGGCGGCCGAACAGGCCCTGGCCCGCCGACTGGTGGCGCGGTACTCCGATGCCCTGGAGCGGCGGTCCTCCGGGGCGCCCGTCGAGGGCATCGACCGTGACCTGGTGCGCCGGGTGGCCACGTGGGAGCGGCAGGACGCGAACAGCGCCGAGGCCGGTGAGAACGTCTTCAGCATGATGCGCCGCATCGGTCAGGCCAAGTCCGGCCTCGCCGCTGACTACACCGCCCAGTTGGCCCGCAGCGTGGGCAAGGTCGTGTTCTTCGCCAAGCACGTCGACGTGATGGACAGTGCGGAGGAGTTGTTCGCCCAGCGCGGGATCCGCTACTGCTCGATCCGCGGGGACCAGACGCCCAAGGTGCGCCAGCGGAACATCGATGCGTTCGTCAGCGACCCGGACTTCGCCGTCGCGGTCTGCTCGCTCACGGCGGCCGGGGTGGGCCTGAACCTGCAGGTCGCCTCGAACCTCGTGCTGGCAGAGCTGTCCTGGACCGCCGCCGAACAGACCCAGGCGATCGACCGCATCCACCGCATCGGCCAGGACCAGCCCGTGACCGCGTGGCGGGTCATCGCCGCGCAGACCATTGACGCCCGGATCGCCGAGCTCATCGACAGCAAGGCGGGGCTCGCTGCCCGCGCCCTCGACGGGTCGGCCGAAGGGCCGTCAGCCGCGGCCGACATCCAGGTCGAGGCGCTCGTCGCGCTGCTGACCGACGCGCTCACCGGTCCACCACCGGGCGGGCATCCCTTCGAGCGCGACGACATCAAGGAGTTACAGCCCAGGAGTTCTTGACTGATTCAAGAACAATGGTCCAGACTCGGACGGTGCCCACGGGATCGGATGTCGAACACCTGCTGCGCCAGGCGTCGCTGCGTGTCACGCGTCCTCGGGTCGCGGTCCTGGCCGCGGTGCACGAGCACCCGCACGCCGACACCGAATCCATCATCAGCGCAGTGCGTGAAGAGCTCGGGGACGTGTCCCACCAGGCCGTCTACGACGTGCTCCGGGCGCTGACTTCCGCAGGTCTGGTTCGGCGCATCGAACCGGCGGGCTCCGTTGCCCGCTACGAGTCGCGGGTCGGGGACAACCATCACCACGCGGTGTGCCGGTCGTGCGGTGCCATCGCCGATGTCGACTGCGCCGTCGGTCACACGCCCTGCCTGACCGCGTCGAACGACCACGGCTACTCGATCGACGAGGCCGAGGTCACCTACTGGGGCCTGTGCCCCGCCTGCTCCGCCGCAACCCGTTCCCGATCCACCGATTGACCCCGGGCCGGACCCGGACCCCGGAGGATCCCCTGCCTGACAACCGCACAACAGCCGAAGGAGACAACGAAGTGGAGAACGACAACAAGCGCCCGGTACCGCACCACGCGGGGGGCAGGTCGAACCGGGACTGGTGGCCGAACCAGCTGCACGTGTCCGTCCTCCACCAGAACCCACCCATTGCCGATCCCATGGGCCCGGAGTTCGACTACGCCGCGGAGTTCAGGACTCTCGACCTCGCTGCCGTCAAGCAGGACATCCAAGCGGTCATGACGACATCGCAGGACTGGTGGCCAGCCGACTACGGCCACTACGGCCCGCTGTTCATCCGGATGGCGTGGCACAGCGCGGGCACCTACCGCATCAGCGACGGCCGCGGGGGGGCAGGTTCCGGCGAGCAGCGCTTCGCCCCCCTGAACAGCTGGCCCGACAACGCGAACCTCGACAAGGCCCGCCGCCTGCTCTGGCCGATCAAGAGGAAGTACGGCTGGAAGATCTCGTGGGCCGACCTGATGGTGCTCGCGGGCAACTGCGCCCTGGAGTCGATGGGGTTCAGGACCTTCGGCTTCGGGGGCGGGCGCGAGGACGTGTGGGAGCCCGAGGAGATCGACTGGGGCGCCGAGGCCGAGTGGCTCGGCGACGAGCGCTACAGCGGCGACCGCGATCTGGCCAACCCACTGGCCGCCGTCCAGATGGGCCTTATCTACGTGAACCCGGAGGGGCCCAACGGCGTCCCGAGCGCCCTTGCCGCCGCCCGTGACATCCGCGAGACGTTCCGTCGCATGGCGATGAACGACGAGGAGACGGTCGCGCTCATCGCCGGTGGGCACTCCTTCGGCAAGACGCACGGAGCCGGCCCGGCCACCAACGTCGGCCCCGAGCCGGAGGCCGCCCCGCTGCAGGAGATGGGCCTGGGCTGGAAGAGCAGCTACGGCACCGGCAAGGGCGGCGACGCCATCACCAGCGGGCTGGAGGGCGCCTGGACCCCGACCCCGGTCACCTGGGACAACAGCTTCTTCGAGACCCTGTTCGGCTACCAGTGGGACCTCACCAAGAGCCCCGCCGGCGCCTGGCAGTGGGTGCCGACCGATCCGGCCGCCGCAAATGCCGTCCCCGACGCGCACGACCCGTCGAAGCGGCACTCCCCCGTGATGCTCACCACGGACCTCGCGCTGCGCATGGACCCGATCTACGAGCCGATCTCACGGCGCTTCCACGAGAACCCGCAGGAGTTCGCCGACGCATTCGCCAAGGCTTGGTTCAAGCTGACGCACCGCGACATGGGACCGATCACGCGCTACCTCGGCCCGGAGGTCCCCGCCGAGCCGCAGATCTGGCAGGACCCGGTGCCCCCGGTCACCCACGAGCTCATCGGCACCGACGACATCGCCGGGCTCAAGGCCAAGGTCCTGGCCTCGGGCCTGTCGATCTCCCAATTGGTCTCGACCGCTTGGGCGTCGGCTTCGACGTTCCGCGGCACCGACAAGCGCGGCGGCGCCAACGGCGCACGCATCCGCCTGGCTCCGCAGAACGGCTGGGACGTCAACAACCCCGCCGAGCTCGCGGCCGTGCTGCGGACCCTGGAGGGGATCCAGCAGGAGTTCAACGACGCGCAGGCCGGCGGTAGCAGGCAGGTCTCGCTGGCCGACCTGATCGTGCTCGGCGGGTGTGCCGCGGTCGAACAGGCGGCCAGGAACGCCGGGTTCGACGTCACGGTGCCGTTCTCGCCGGGACGCACCGACGCGGCGCAGGAGCAGACCGATGTCGAGGCCTTCGCCGTGCTCGAGCCGACTGCTGACGGCTTCCGCAACTACCTCGGCAAGGGACACCACCGGCCGGCGGAGGCCCTTCTGGTCGACCGCGCGCAGCTGCTGACGCTGACCGCTCCCCAGATGACCGTCCTCGTGGGCGGCCTGCGGGTCCTCAACGCGAACTACAACAAGTCCGAGCTCGGCGTCCTCACCACGCAGCCCGAGGCGCTGACCACCGACTTCTTCGTGAACCTGCTGAACATGGGCACCACCTGGGCGCCGACCGACGAGGCCGGGGCGACGTTCGAGGGCCGCGACGCCAGGACGGGCGAGCTGCGGTGGAGCGGCAGCCGCGTCGACCTCGTCTTCGGGTCGAACTCCCAGCTGCGTGCGCTGGCAGAGGTGTATGCCAGCGACGACGCGAAGGACAAGTTTGTGCGCGACTTCGTCGCCGCGTGGGTGAAAGTCATGAACCTCGATCGGTTCGACCTGTCCTGAGCAGGCGTTCGGGACGCCCAGGCCCGCAATCATCGGCCGCGGCCTGGGCGTCCTGAGCATGGCGGTCAGTGGGCTCCGCATCGTGTTCGCCGCCGCACGCAGCGCCCCGACTTGGCCTTGATCGGCCGGACTCAGCGCTCGTGGAACCAGTGCCGACAGGACGCCTGCCCGTCGGGGTCAAGCCCGCACCAAGCCTGCCCCTGGTCGGTGATGGTGATGAACGTGTGCCCACCGGCCACTGGGACTGGGGCGTACTTCGTCGCTCCAGAGGCGTCGCCGTCTCCGAGCTCCCCGGATCCGTCCTCCCCCCAGCACCACGCCTTCCCGCCAGTGTCCAGTGCGCATGCATAGTCCTCGCCGAAGCGTCCGCCGTCGACGATCGTCGTGAATATGTGCCCGCCCGCCACGGGCACCGGGCTCGCCGTGTAGGGCTCATGGGGATCGCCGTTGCCAAGGTGGCTCACGCCCCAGCACCAGGCCTTCCCGGACTCATCAAGCGCACACGAGCCGCCGATCTTGGTGAAGGTGTGCCCGCCGGGCACGGCTTCCGGCACCAGTGCGCCTTCCCAGCACCACGCCTTCCCGGCGTCGTCCAACGCGCACACGCCCTCGATATCGCCGGCTGTGGTGAGACTGGTGAAGCTGTGGCCGCCGCGCACAGCGACTGGCGTGTCCCGGTAGTCCTCGTCCGCCTCGGAAGGATCGTCGTAGCGGTACGGCCCCTCCCAGCACCACGCCTTCCCATCGGCATCCAGCGCACACGCGATCGTGTAGTCATTGGTGATCGTGGTGAATGTGTGACGCCCCCCGACGGGGACTGGATCACTCCCCGAGTCCCGAAGACTGGGCTCGGGGAGACCCCTGACGGCAGCGGGGACCTCACCTGAAGGGCTGCCGCCATAGTGATCGCCCCAGCACCAGGCCCTCCCAGACGTGTCCACGCCACAGAGGTCGTACCCCGACGGGACGCCGGTGGAGATCCGACCCCATGCGAAGTTCAGGGCGATCACCAGCTCAAATGCACCGATGATGCCCAGCGCGATCGCCGTCGCCCTGACCCTCTTCGACCGCTGCGGCGTGGAGTTGGGATCCCCCCAGACCACCCAGCCCGGATGAAGGGACGAGGACGCCTGCTGCGGACGGGAGCTGTCGAGCCAGGCGTCGCCATCCCAGAACCGTTCCAAGTTGGGGTCTGCAGGATCCGGGTACCAACCGGCGATCGGCTGCCAAGTGCCCACGAACCACTGTCCCCCGTTCAAGCGCCGAAGTGGTCCGGCGACCAAGACGAAGATAGGCCGCCCAGACCGCCCCGGCGTCCGGCGATGGCACTGCCTATCCGAGCCAAAGGGCCCAACCCTGCCGTCGATCGGCGGGACCTTGGTCCCGTGTGCGCCGCCCGCCCTGCGGGCATCGAGAAGGCATGGCCAACCCGTCGGTGCAGGCAGCGAGCCCCAGAACCCAACCGAGCATGATCCCGGACACAGAGCTTGCCGGGGCCGTCGCGGCTCGGGTCGGCGGGCTCAACACCGACGAACAGACCCGCCTGTATGGGGCGGCCCAGGCCGTCGCTTCGGCTGACCCCTACGCGCCCGTCCTGCTGCCCCCGACCCGGATCGATGAGGTCGCGGCCGCCATCCTGGCCGGTCGCACCGGGCCCTGCGGGTTCTGTCACGTGCCATTCTCCGATCACACCCTGACGGTGAGCCCGGACCGGACGGACATCTGGTGCCCCGATTCGACGAGTGGCCGACGGGTGGCTGAGTGGCTGCGCGGGCCCTTCCACCCTTCGCCGCTGCACGTGCTGGCGGGCATCGTCATCTGGGTTGGGATTCCTGCGGTCTCCCTCGGGCTGCTCTCGTGGCTGACTCCCGCGGTGGCGGGCGCACGGCGACGCCGCCGAGCCTGGCTGGTGGCCGCCGCGGTCCTGGGAACCCTGACAGTGGCCGAGCTCATCCTGGCCGGGATGTCCGGCGCCGCCCCTGCGTTTGCCGACGCCGTCGGCCCCTGGCTGGTGTTCGGCTCATGGATCGGGTCGATGGTCTATGGCGCCCTGCAGGTGAAGCCGTGGCTGGCAACGCTGGGGCAACTCAAGCGGACCGAGGGGACCCAGTTCGGCACACCAGCCGGTTCGCCGCTGCACGGCGCGCCGGTCGGTGAGCCCACCGACCCCAGGGCGCCGAAGCCGACTCGGACGTCCGGGCTCGTCGCGTGGCTGCACCGCCAGCAGGCCCGCATGGAGGCGGACCGGGCCCAGCGCCTGCATGCCCGCAAGCTGGCGGCCTGGCAGTCCGAGGACGACCAACGGCGCTACGCGCTGTGGTGCGCCGACGCTCTCCTCGCAGGAGGACGCGCCGGGTTCGACGGCGCGCCGATCATCCTGCGCCGAGGGGAATCCCTGCTGTGGGCCGGCGCGGGCCAGCTGATCGAGCCCCGACGGGCCCCCGGGCAGTACCGGGGCGGCTCGGCGGGAGTCTCGGTCCCGATCGGCCTGGGAATGCGCGCCAACTTCGGGTCACACCGCGGCACCTACCAACCGGGCCCGGAACTGCAGACCCCGGTCGACACCGGCGCTGTCGCGGTCACCAGCGCACGCGTCGTGTTCACCGGCGACAAGAAGACCCGGGAATGGGCTCTCGCCAAGCTGCTGACCGTCCAGCAGTCCGGCGATGGTCGGGTCACCCTCCTGCCCGTGTCGAACCGCCAGGCCGTCTCCGGTGTGCATGTGCGCACCGACTCGGCCCGGTTCGGCACCGCTCTTGAGATCACCGCGGCCGCCCAAGCCGGTGATCTCCCCACGCTGCGCAGCGAGCTGGCCGCGCACTTGGCGCAGCACCAGCTCAGCCGGCCTGAGGATCTCTGACGTAGGCGGCCATCAGACCTTCCCGGCCCTGGCATCAGCCGTCCTCAGGCCGCCGCCCGGGCCGACAGCTCACGCCGGTCCCGGTCCGCCGCGAGCACGTACTCTGCCACGACTGCGGACCACGGCCCGAACGTCGGGTCGAAGCCGGATGCGGCGGCATCCCGTGGTAGGCCCTGAATCGCATCGGACGCCTGAGCCAACCGACTGGTGGCCCAAACCCGATCCTGGAGCTCGGCCAGTTCGCCAGGGGTCGGCGGCATCGGCGTCGAGTGCGGAATGCTTCCGACGCCCCACTCACCCCCGACATCGATCCAAGCCTGCGGGCGATCTCGCCCAGCGGACCTGGATCGATCCCGATCCACACCAGCAGACTTGGATTGATCGGCCTCGGCAGGATGCGTGCCCTACCGTGAACGGATGGATGCCCGCGCCCCGCACCCGGTGACTGGTGACCTCTTCGAGTCCCCAGTACCGCCGGGCACCGGGTGGCCGGGCGACCCCGCCGACTGCTCTACCCCGGCGGCAGCGACCGCCGACGAGGTGCGCCGCCTCGCACTCACCGCCGCGGGGCTCGGGGAGCTCCAGGCGCGAGTCTCCGTGTGCCGGGCCTGCCCCCGGCTCGTGGCCTACCGAGAAGCCGTTGCCCGCAGCGGTCGACGGGCCTCGTTCGCCGACCAGCCGTACTGGGGTCGCCCCGGCCCGTCCTTCGGGGACCCGCAGGCGCAGGTCATCCTCGTTGGCCTGGCTCCAGCAGCCAACGGCACCAACCGGACCGGACGGATGTTCACCGGCGACGCCTCAGGCGACTTCCTCTACGCGGCCCTGCACCGCACCGGGTGGGCTTCCCAGCCGACGTCCATGGCCGCCGGCGACGGCCTGGAGCTCTCCGGCATCCGCATCGTTGCCGCGGTTCGCTGCGCCCCACCCGAGAACAAGCCCACAGCCGCGGAGCGCGCGACGTGCTCGATCTGGCTGCAGCAGGATCTTGAGCTGGGCGCTCCGCACCTGCGGGCCCTGCTCTGCCTTGGGAGCATCGGATGGGACGCCGCGCTCGTCGCCGCGCGGGCCATCGGGTGGCGAATCCCGAGGCCCAAGCCCAGGTTCGGGCACGCCGCCGAGGCCCACTTGACCACAACGGACGGCCGATCGATCCGCCTCGTCGGCAGCTACCACGTCAGCCCGCACAACACCCACACGCGACGACTGACCCCCGCGATGCTGGATCAGGTGCTGCGGTCAGTCCGGGGCGACCAACGCGATGACCCGCTCTGAGGCCACCGCGCCCTCAGGAGCTCTCCCCCGGCCACGGCCGGCTACCAGGGAAGCCGGGCCCTGGCCAGAGCCCTGGCTGACGACAGCGCCGACAGCGGCTGGAACGCCTGCGCCTGCGCCGTGAGGGCGCCGACCTCACCCGGGGAGAGTTCCACCTCAGCCGCGGCGGCATTCGCCTCGACCTGGGCGACGCTCGAAGCGCCGGGGATCACGACCACCGAGGGCTGATGGATCAGCCAGGCCAGCGCGACCTGGGCCGGAGTGATCTGGTGCGCGCCGGCGATGTCGCGCAGCGCGTCGAGCAGACCCGCCGCGCGGGCCAGGTTCTCCTCGAGGAACAGCGGGTTCAACCGCCGCACCAACCCCGTGGGCGGATGGGTCACGTCATAGCGACCCGAGAGCAGGCCCTGGGCGAGCGGGCTCCACGCGATCACCATCCGCCCCTCCGCAGCGGCATGCGCTACCACGTCATCCAGAGGTCCCGGATGAGCCAGGCTCAGCTGCACCTGGTTGGACAGCACCCGACGCCCCAGCGCCCGCTCCGCAGCCCACCAGCGATCGAGCGAGTAGTTGCTGACGCCAACCTCGACCACGGCGCCGGCGTCCTGCAGGTCGCGCATACCCGCCATCGTCGTGCCGTCCCGCACGATCGGGTTGGGCTGGTGCACCTGGTACAGGTCGAGCGTGGCGACGCCGAGCCGCTGCGCGCTGGCCCGCGCCCGCTGCCCGACGACCGGCGAGATCGGCAGCAGGGGGAACAGCTTCGTCGCGATGAACGCCTCGTCACGGACCCCACGGGCGGCCAGCGCCGCACCGAGGATCCGCTCGCTGCGGCCCAGGCCGTACGCCTCCGCCGTGTCGAACAGGGTGATGCCAACGTCCACCGCCCGCGCCACGATCTGCTGGGCGTGACGCTGCGCATAGGAATCGCCATACCCCCACTCGCGTGACCCGAACTGCCACGTCCCCAGCCCGATCCGCGAGATCGGCTTGGCGGTCGTCACGCTCTCGAGGTACTTCACGAACACTCAACTCCTTGAACCAAGACACTGAACAGGCCGCGTGTGCCTTGTCTCCGATGCCCCACCCGCCCCCGGGACCGATCCAAGCCTGCGGGCCATCACGCCCAGCAGGCTGGGATCGATCCCGATGCGGACCAGGAGACTTGGATGGATCGCCCAGCCGCCCGCAGCCGACCCGCCGTTCGGCCCGAGACCCCGCGACGCGGAGTCCGCAGCGGCAAGCCCGCATTCACGATCTGCGGCCGCCGGGGCGACTCAGCCCCCGAACACGACGGACCCGGTGAAGCTGATCATCCACTCGGTGCCGAACCGGTCCGTGCACCCGGCGAACCACTCGGCCCACTCAGTGGCTGCCGGCTCCATCGAGACCGATCCCCCCTCGGCGAGCGCCGCGAACAGGCGCTGCGCCTCGGCGGCGTCATCGGCCTCGACGTGCAGCGAGAAGTCGTTCCCAGTCGTGAGCTCCTGGCCGAGGGAGGCCAGCAGGTCCGTGCCCATCAGCATCGTGCCGTTGGGCAGCATCAGGCCGATGTTGGCGACCTTGTCGAGGTCGGCCTCGGACAGCTCGCCCATCGAGGGGCCGAAGTCCCGGAACCGGGCAACCCCCATGACCCGGCCACCGAACACCTGCGCGTAGAAGGTGAACGCCTCCTCAGTGGTCCCGTCGAAGTTCAGGTACGGCGTCAGCGCTTTCACCATTGGCCTCCTCGAGCCGGGGAAGCCCGGACAGTACCAGCCTCGCTCCTCTCATGACCAGACCTACGACTCGACCCGAGACGCACCAAGCCGCACAGTCCGCCGACGGGGAGTCAACCGTGCGGCACGCGGGCGTCCCACTCGCTGGGGGTCAATCCACTAGCGCACCGCGAAGGCAGTCAGGATCGCCTGGACCTCGTAGATGTTCGCGCTCTTGTCGAACTGCTTGGAGATGGGTTCCCCGCGCCCGCGCACCCAGATCTTCAGCTCGGCGTCCAGGTCGAACGTCCCCGCGGTCTCCACCGCGAACCGCTCGACGCTCTTGTACGGAATCGACTCGTAGCTGACCTTCTTGCCGGACATCCCCTGCCTGTCCACCAGGATCAGACGCATGTTCGTGAAGATGAACACGTCGCGCACGACGCCGTAGGCGGCGTGGACCTGCTCGTCCTGGGCGAAGATCCGCGCGTACTCGGCCTGGATGCTCGCAGCGTCCTTGCGCCCCGCGTTGCCGGTGAAGATGCCCATGTCGATCGCTCCTGCTGTCATGGTCGGTCGTCTTGAATACCACTGCTGGTCCAGACTAGGACGTCGTCCGTCAGAGCGGCGGGCCAGGTCCGGCGACGGGTCGGCGAACGGTCACCGATGACCGGGATCACCGGCATCTCGCCCTGGTCTCGGTGTCAGGCTCCCTGAGGCAGGCCGTCAGCCAGTGATCTCGATCCGGTTTCCCTCGGGATCCAGGACGACCGCCTCGTAGTACCCGTCCCCAGTGCGGCGGGGACCATCGGCCAAGGGAACCCCAGCGTCCCGCAAGGATGCCGCCAGTGCATCGACCGCCTCGTCGCTGCCCAACGCGATCGCCAGGTGCGCGTACCCCAGGATCGAGTCAGGGGCCCGATGGGTGATGTCCGTACGCGTCATCAACTCCAGCCGAGGGCCGCTGGGGAAGGTCAAGAAGTAAGATGCGAACCCCTTCGCGGCGTTCTCGTACCTGTGGTTGGAGGTCGCGCCGAACCAGCGGACGTAGAAGTCCCGGACGACCTCCAGGTCCTTGCACCACAGCGCCAGGTGCTCGATTCGCATGGCCGATGCTCCTCTGCAGTCGACCTGGCCACCGTACCTTGGATCTCGCGGACGGACCTCCGACACACCTTGCGGCCTGGATGGGGTTGGCGATACTTCTTCTTGTGCATCTCTGGCGTTGATCCGGTCGTTCTCGAGCCGGTCAGCCGGGGCGATGGCGGTGTCATGATGGCTGGTGACCAAGTACCGAGATCGGGAGAGCCGCGCGCATGTCGGTGCACCGGTGGGTCCTCCACCTCGACCTGCGAGATCCTCGAACGGCGCGAGCCCGATGGGATGGGCTGGAGATCTCCCCGGTCAGATCAGTCCGTGCTTCGCGCCGAGCGCCTGCTGAGGGGGGAGCCAGAAGCCGGCCGGCATTCCCCAACGCCCTACCTGCTCGTGGAGCGGGAGAGCACCTGACCCACGGCCGGCCCGCCCGGACCGGACCCGGACTACCGACCGGGCGTCGCCAGCAGCCGGTCGATTGAGCCGTGGACCTCGATGCCCGCGCACTGCCCGACCCCCTCGAACCGGGTCCGGCCCCGCGTGTCAAGCAGTCGCACCTCAACCGTCCCGTCGAGGGTCTCGGCAACCCGCTGGTGCATCTGAATGCGCACCGGCGCGTGCAGGAGGCCGGCGGTGCGGCCCCAGGTGGTTGCGTGCAGTTCGAGCCGCTCACCCTGGGGCGACCGGAGCGCCCAGCGGACGCCGGAATCCGACACCTCAAGGTCCACTGTCCGGGCCCGCGTGTACGAGGTGAACCGGTGCAGGCCCGCAGCCGGACCGCCCGGAACCCTCAGGGCGACCAGGTCACCGCGGAACGCGGACCAGCGCCACGGGATCAGCGCCGTCGAGGCCACGAGGCTGGCCCCGGGCATCCCGAAGTGGTTGGTCTGCATCCAGACGTAGCCCTGCGGGAAGGCCGTGCCCCAGTCCTTCTCGATGTAGCCCCTCCCGCCAGCCAGGTCTCGTCGCCCGGATCCGTCATCGATCCAGCCGATCAGGTCGTGATCCAGGCTGACCACCTCGTGGTAGCACTCCATTGTCGGAACCCACGCGTACCAGCCCATGGCCCCTGGGCTGCGGAGGGTGACGGGCCAGGGCACCACCGGGCCGAACCGGACTTCGGCTCGCAGCCCGGGCAGGTCCAGATGCATCCCCGCCGCGTCGAACCGGTTCGCCCCGATGCGGACGTCGAACCGATGGCGCTCGGCCCGGAACTCAGCCAGATGGAAACGGTGGTAGGCAGTCGCCCCGGTCGACCCGTCGAGGACCTGGACGAACGCCTCCGCCACCGAGCCGTCCTCGGAGAGGAACACGCCCGGGATCACGGCCAGACGCGTGCCCCGGTCGGCGTCCACCAGCTTGACGTACCAACCCTCGAAGAAGGATCGCCGACGTCGGCGGCCCCGGGCGTGGGCACGCAACTGCCGCGAACCGTGGAACCCCGCGGGGCGCAGGACCGACAGTGGGCCGGGCATGCGGGCAACTCCACCAGAGCCGGGCCGGACGCGCAATCGGACGTCCGTGGAGCCTGCCCGCGCCTCGCCCGCGCCGATCCGGTGCTGTCATCCGCCAGCCACGAAGGCATCTCGGAACGGTCCCAGCATCCGGCGCTCGGGTGACCAGTCGGTGATCGCGAAGGCCACGTTCCGGAAGGCCCCGGCGAAGGGGCCGTTCAGCGCCCGATGGAAGTCGGCTGCCGTGCGGCGCGGATCATTGCCGAACGCCCCGCAGCCCCAGGCTCCGAGCACGAGAGTGTCGTAGCGGTAGGCGTGCGCGATGGCCAGGACCCGACGGATACGGGCAGCCAGCAGGTCACCCGACCGGGGCTGACCCACGTCCGGCGCATAAGGAGCGGCGCACGTCTAGAAGCTGCATGGCCACGGCGCGGGCAGGGTCGCCCCGTCGTCGGTGCGGAACACCGGGACGTCCGGAGACAGGATCGCCCAGTCGCTGGACTCCTTGTGCCGATTGGCCCGGTGGGCTGCGTACATCGGGTCGCCGGCCAGTGTCGCGCACAGGGCGCTGGCCCGGCACAGCGTCTCCTCCTGAGCCCGGGCCCGCCGAGATCGTCACCAGAGCAGTGGCCCGACTGCCCTGACCGTTCCTCGGGCCCCAGTTGGCACCCGAAGACATGTGAATGCGACGCGCTGGTAGTGCGCCGAGGGAGGCACCCGGATGGGCACCTCCCACGGCAACGCTGAACTGAGATCACTGGATCGAACTTCACGCCGGGTGGGACGAGTTCCCGGCAGTCGTTCCAGCGGGTGGCCGACGTGGATTCGTCGACCCGTCCAGCAGTCGGTCAGCGACCGGCCACCTCCGAAGTCCCAATCGAACAGTCGTTGATCTGGACCACCCCCTTTCCTCGGTCTGCGCATTCAAGCACGCCATCGCAGCGTTCGCCAGTCGGCCTGCCACCAGCAGTTCGGTATGGCTTGCCACACTATGCACGTCGCCACCTGACCGGCACCTCGGAGACGCCCCCACCCCCTGCCCGCGGGCGCAGGGGCAACCCGCGCCGTCCACGGACGCCGGTCCTACCCACCTTGGAGGGGAATCCATGCCCGCAGCACCTGTCCGAGCAACGCGTTGCCGCCCAGGACGCCCCCTCGACACGACCGCGGACCGGAGGGTGGGATGACGTCGCTGCTGATGTCGCGAAGGGGCCTCGAGTTCCTGCTGTGCGAATGGCTCGGCGCGGAGTCGCTGACGTCACGGCACACACGGCTGGTCGACGAGCAGCGGACGGCGACCGACCCCGAGTCTGCCCATGACGCGCAAGCACTTCTGGACGTCCTCACCCCCATCGCGGAGAGCTGGCCGTCGCAATGGTGCCGTACGGCCAACGACCTGGCCATCCAGGTGCACGGCGGCTACGGATACACGCGCGGGTACGACGTCGAGCAGCTGTACCGCGACGACCGGCTCAACCCGATCCACGAGGGAACCCACGGGATCCAGGGTCTGGACCTGCTGGGCCGCAAGGTGGTCGCGGACGGCGGAGCCGGCCTTCGCCTCCTCCTGTCCCAGATCCAGTTGACCTGCGATCGCGCCGCGGCGCTCGACGGTGCCTACGCGGACGAGGCCGCCAGCGTGCGCGAGGTCGCCGAACGGCTCGCCCGCACGACTGGCACGCTGTGGTCGGCGGGTGACATCGAGGCCTCGCTGGCCAACTCCACCGTCTGCCTGGAGGCCGCCGGTCACTTGGTGGTCGCGTGGTTGTGGCTGGAGCAGGTTGTGGCCGGCACGGCAGGAATGGTGACTTCTACGATGGCAAGCGGCAGGCGGCGCACTTCTTCCTGCGTTGGGAGCTGCCGAAGGTCGGGCCGCAGCTGGACCTGCTGGACAGCCTCGACCGAACCGTGCTCGACATGCGGGTGTCGTGGCTGTGATGCCACCCGCTGCCTTGAGCAGCCAAGCCTCACGCACCCCCGGAGATCGATCCAAGCCTGCGGGCGATCTCGCCCAGCAGACTCGGATCGATCCCGATACGCACCAGCAGACCTGGATCGATCGCTGGGCTGCCGGGCGCTCCTGAGTCCGAGCCAACGCGGCCGAGGTGGCGCCGCCCCACGCTCGCCACCTCCCCGCCGGGGCCTACCGCAGCCGACCCCGCAGCCCGTCGACGATCGCAGTGAGATCGGCGGCCCGGCGGTACCCAGGGCGGCCGAGCATCCCCGCAACCGCGGCCAGCACGTCGGCGCCGAACGCACGCTCCATCGTGGCGACCTCGAAATCGGTGCACTCGGCCATCGCGTGGTACTCGGTCGAAACGCCCGCGGCACGCCGCAGCACCTTCTCCAGGTCGGCGGCCAGACGGGCCATCTTCGCGTGATCGAGGAGGTCCGGGTGGTCGCTGGGCCGGTGGTAGTGCGCCCACTCCCCGCACGAGAAGAACAGGTACGGCGCTCCGGCCTTGCGGAAGGCCGCGTAGTCGCTGTAGTCCCCGATCCGGGACTGCGCGGCGGCTACGACCGGCAGGTCGAGGTCCGCCAACGTCCCCGGCAGCATCGGGTGCGACTCGGCTCCCGTCACGAACACGAGGTCCGGGTCGACCGACAGCCCGGGAACCGTCACCGCGTGGCCCACGAGGTCGAGAATCACCGCCAGGTGCACGGGTCCGGCCAGCGCCTCCGCGACGAACCGGTCGCTGCCCATGTCGCCACGCTGGAAGTAGGGCGGCTCCTCGGCGTCGAATGCCGCGATCACGACGTCGCGACCCGTCGGCCGACTGGCCAACCGTCGGGCGACCTCGAGCATCACCGCGACGGCTGCGGCGTTGTCGTCGGCGCACGGTGCCTCGATGACCGAGTCGTAGTGGGCGCCGAGGAGGATCGGCCGCAGCGATCGATCCGTACCGGGCAGCACGCCGATCAGGTTGGTCATCGCGATCCCGTCCGACGCCCGGTACGTGTGCCGGAAGCCATCCAGGCCCGGGTAGCCGACGAGCCCAAGTTCGGAGAACCGCCGTTCGAGGTGCGCGCGGGCGGCCCGGTGACCCGCGGTGCCGGGCTTCCGGCCTGCTGCGGTGGCGGTCCAGCCACGTTCCACAGCCACCTGACCGCCGGAACCGACACGAGCGCGGGTTCTCGGGCTTCGCACGCGCGACGAACTGGTGCGGGTGGGGTTCACGCCATGCGGGGGGTGGCTGGTGGTACGTGATGCTGCCGGCGACGAAACCGCCGTCGACGCAGATGCACGGCCTGTCTGTCAGCATCCAGGTGACGCGACTCGGCTGGGGGAAGGGACGTCCCCCCAGAGGTCCACCCCGGGACCGGGGTCCGCCACTCGGCCCGGACCAGGCCCTCAGGCAGTGCTGTGAACCGGTCGGTGGTGGACAAGTCGACCGGGGCGCCGGCCTCGTCGACGAACACCCGCCCGGTCACCTCGATACCGCCGTCCTCCAGCGTCTCGCGGTACGGGACAGGGGGAGATCACCGACGATGTCACGGTCCGCGAGGCCCAAGCCGTAGGCATTCAGGCCGCGACCGGGTTGGGTGCGGTGCGCCCGGAGCGATCGTGGATTCGTGCGCCGGCTGGCTTGAACGGGCGCGGCGGCTGGCTCGCCCCGGCTCAGCCGCTGAGCAGCCGCTCGAACAGGGCGATGTGGTCGCCGACCATGCGATCAGCGGAGAACCGGGTCTCCACGGCAGCGCGGCACGCGCCCCGGTCCAGATCGTCGATGCGCCCGATCGCGGAGACGATCTCGGGCAGGGTGTCGCAGACGAAGCCCGTGGACCCGTGATTGACGATCTCCGCGGCCGCGCCGGCGCGCAGGGTGATCACCGGCGTCCCGCAGGCCAGGGCCTCGATCATCACCAGTCCAAACGGCTCGGGCCAATGGATCGGGTTGAGCAGCGCGCGGGCGGACCCGAGCAGTTCGCACTTCTCCCTCGCACCCACTTCCCCCACGTAGCGCACGGAGGCCCCGAGCAGCGGCTCGACCTCCGCCCGGAAGTACTCGACCTCCCCCGGCTCGCGCATCTTCGCCGCGATGACCAGGTCGACGCCCGCCTCGCGTGCGGCCAGCGCTGCCTCGCGCACCCCCTTGTCGGCGCTGAAGCGCCCGAGGAAGAGCAAGTAGCCCCCAGCGCCGTCGCCGACCGGGAAGTCCTCGGGCCTGACCCCGTGGTGGATGACGGCCGATACCGGCGCGATGCTGCGGGAGGCCTGGTCGTGGGAGATGGCGATCAGCGCCGCGTGCTGCGCCACCCGCGCGAAGATCTCGTTCACCTCGCCCTGGAAAGGGCCGTGGTTGGTCGTCACGACCTTGCCGCGCACGCGGCCCTGGGCGTAGACCGGTCCGATGATCGTGTGATCGTGGATGATGTCGAAGTCGGCGACCTCGTCGTAGGCGTGCATCAGGTGGTGCAGCTCCACGACGGACTGGCCGATGAGCTCGGGCACCGAGCGCTCACGGACCCAGCGCCGGGGGACTGGGCAGGTGCTGTCCCCGGTGGTGTACAGCAGCACCTCGTGGCCAGCGGCGACGAAGCCGGTGGCGAGCCGGTCGATGACTCCCTCCGTGCCCCCGTACAGCGGCGGCGGCACGGGCAGCCAGGGCCCTGCGACAAGGGCGATCCGCATGCTACACGCTCCCGACATGGCGGCTCCTGCCAGATGGCAGGCGCTCACCCGATACTTGTACCATGTCCGCTGATCGCCAGCGCCAACGTGATCTTTCCACCCTCCGATTGCGGGGACGAGTGACTCCATGACGATCGAGGTCGACACACCCCGCCGGGAAGCCGACAGGCGCGTCTGGAGCGAGTACGACGCCGTGCTGTTCGACCTTGACGGAGTCATCATGAGGACGGCCACGGTGCATGCAGCCGCTTGGAAGCACCTCTTCGACGACTTCCTGGCGGCCCGTGCGCGCGCCACCGGCCGGCCCTTCGAGCCGTTCGACATCGACAGCGACTACCGCCTGTACGTGGACGGACGACGACGGTACGACGGGGTGACGGCGTTCCTGGCCTCGCGCGGCCTCCAGCTCGACTACGGCGCGCCCGACGATCCGCCCGGCGCGCCGACGTGCTGCGGACTCGGCAACCGCAAGAACCGGTACTTCCTGGCCGAGCTCGCGGCGCGCGGCGTCGAGGTCTTCCCAGACGCGATGGAGTTGCTCGATGCCCTGCGGGGCGCGGAGAAGCGGCTCGCCGTGGTGTCGGCCAGCGAGAACTGCTCCGCCCTGCTGGAGCGTGTTGGCCTGCTCGACCGCTTCCAAGTCCGCGTCACGGGGGTGGAGGCCGCCCAGTGGGGTCTGGCGGGGAAGCCGGCCCCGGACACCTTCCTCAAGGCGGCCGCGTTGCTCGGAGTCGAGCCGCGGGACGCCGTCGTGGTCGAGGACTCGATCGCAGGAATCCAGGCGGGCAGGGCCGGGGGCTTCGGCCTGGTGGTCGGGGTCGACCGGCGTGGCGAGCCGGACAGCCTGTCCGAGAGCGGAGCGGACATCGTTCTGCACGACCTGACCGACCTGATGCGGATGAACCCGGCCCGGTCGAACGGGGTGGCCCGGCGCGCCCGGGACGACGTGCGCTTCGAGGGCATCCTGCTGTGCCCTCCTGACGGGGATGCTCGCCGGGCCGTCCTGGCGGACCCGGCCCTCGCGGAGGCCCTCGAGGAGTTGCGCGGTCTCGGCTCGGACGTGGAGGTGGCCGGCGACGACCCAGTGGCGGACGTGGAGCGGCTGGTCGAGCGGTTGGGGGTGCGCGGGATCGGCTCGGGTCTGGTGCTCGTCCTAGGCTGGCTGTCCGCGTTCGACCTGCCGGCTTCCGCCGCCCGCACGTCGGTCGTGTCCGTCCTCGAGGAGCAGCCGGATCAGCCCGAGGGGATGCGGTGGATCGGGGGTGGCTCGGCCTCGTGCTTGGGCGTGCTGAACGAGCAGGCGGACCGGCGCGTATCGGGACGGGTGCCGAGCATCGACGACGACCCCGCGTGGACGATCACCGTGTGGGGGGCCCCCACGGCAAGCCGGCGCGCCCACCAGGCGCTGCTGACGGTCGCGGACACGCGGTTCGGCACCCGCGGAGTGCGTGAGGAAGAGGGGCTGGGGACCGTTCCTCGGGTGCTCGCGGCGGGTGTCTTCGATGAGGCGACGGAGCCGCCGTCCCTGCTCGAGGGGCCAGGCTGGACCGGGCTGCACCTGCTGCGCCCGCTCGACCACAGCCGCGACCGCCGGACCCTCGACATGCGCACCGGCGTCCTCTACCGCGAGCAGGTGGCGGCCCCGGTCCCGCTGCGGTCGATGCGTTTCGCGTCCCTGTCCCGGCCCGGGTCCTTCGCGCTGCGCGCTGAGGGCGCCGTCGAGTGGCTGCACGCTGGGCCGGCGATACTGCCGCCCGCCACCGACGGGACGTTCGTGCGCCGCCAGCGGGGCGACCGCTCGGCGGCTGTGGTCCGCTCCGAGCGGGGTGGCGCCATCGCCGCCGTGACCGCCCAGCAGGAGCGCAGCGCCGGCGGACGACGGGTCGTGGAACGGCTCGTGTGCTACGCGGCAGATCCGGAGGGTCGGTCGCGTGAGCACGACGCGGTCGCCGAGCTCGCATCGGTCGAGCAGATCGGGTTCGAGGGGCTGCTGGCCGAGCACCGCGCTGCGTGGGCGGGGCGCTGGGAGGACGCGCTGGTCTGCATCGACGGAGACGCGGACCTCGAGCGTGCCGTTCGGTTCAACCTGTTCCACCTGATGGCCTCGGTGGCCACCGAGGGCGAGGCCGTCATCGGTCCGCGCGGGCTGGCGGGTCCCGGCTATCGCGGCCACGTCTTCTGGGACACGGACGTATTCATGCTCCCGTTCTTCGCGGCCACCGCTCCCGCCGCTGCCCGCGCGATGCTGGAGTACCGCGTCCGGCGACTGGAGCCTGCCCGCCGCGCGGCTGCCGGCAACGGCCGCCGCGGGGCCAGGTTCCCTTGGGAGTCGGCCCGCACGGGCGTGGACGTCACACCGGTCGAGGACGTGATGCCGATCGGCCCGCCCATCCCGATCATGACCGGGCAGCACGAGGAGCACATCGTCGCTGACGTCGCCTGGGCGGCGATGGAGTACGTGGCCTGGTCCGGGGACGACGATTTCCTCCGCGGTCCCGGCCGCGAGCTGGTCCTGGACACGGCGCGATACTGGGCGTCCCGGGTGCGCGTGGACGAGCGTGGCGGCCACATCGACCGCGTCATCGGGCCCGACGAGTACCACGAGCTAGTCGACGACAACGCGTTCACGAACGTCATGGCCCGGTGGAACCTGCGCCGGGCGGTGGAGCTGGCCGAGGAAGGGACCGATGTCCCTGCGGAGGAGGTCGCGAAGTGGCGTAGGGTCGCCGACGTGCTGGTGGACAACTACGACCCTGCCAGCGGACTGTACGAGCAGTTCGCCGGCTACAACGGCCTTGAGCCGCTGGTCATCAGCGACCTGGCGGAGACCCCAGTCGCGGCGGACCTGCTCTTCGGGCGACCGCGGATCAGCGCGTCGCAGGTGATCAAGCAGCCGGACGTACTGATGCTGCACCACCTCGTCCCGGAGGAGACCGCGGAGGGGTCGCTGCGCCCCAACCTCGAGTTCTACGACCCCCGGTGCGCGCACGGGAGCTCGCTCGCACCGGCCATCCACGCCTCGCTGTTCGCGCGCGACGGCCGCCCGGACCAGGCGCTGCGCCTGTTCCGCATGGCCTGCCGGCTGGACCTGGACAACCTCACGGGGGCCACCGCCGGTGGCCTGCACATGGCCACCTTCGGCGGCGTGTGGCAGGCGCTCGTCCACGGCTTCGCGGGGATCCGCCCGCAGCGCTCGGGGCTCACGGTCGACCCGCAGATCCCGAATGCGTGGAACGAGCTGCGCGTGCGCCTGCGGCACCGCGGGCGGCGGCTCGAGGTCCGAGCCTCGCCCGACGCCCTGCACATCCGCAGCGACGGCCCGGCGCGGGTCACGGTGCCAGGGTCTGGGACGGCCGAGGTGGGCGACCCAGGCCTGCGATGGCGCCGGGAACCGGGAGGATGGGCCCTGGAATGACGACCATCCTTGCCGCCATCGACGACACGCAGGCTGCCCGCAGCGTGCTGAGCCACACGTGCGCCATCAAGCGGGCGCTGCGCTTCGAGGCGCGGGCCCTGCACGTGGGCGAGCCCTCCGACGCGTGCACGGCATTCGCTGGAGAGCTCGACGTGGCGATCACGTTCCGCCCGGGCGAGCCGGCGGAGGGGATCATCGCGGCCGCGGGCGATCCCGAGGTCGCGATGGTCGTCCTGGCCCTGCACGGCCTCCCGGGGCGCCACGTGCCGGGCCACACGGCGATCGCCGTGGCCACGCAGCTCACCAAGCCCCTCGTGGTCGTCCCGCCCGAAACGCAGGCACGGACGGCCCCGCGCCGGATCCTGTTCCCGCTGGACGGAACGGAGGGGGTCAGCCGCGGTGTCCGCCCGTTGATCTCGTCCTGCGTGGCCGCCGGCCTCGAAGTCGTCGCCCTGCATGTGTTCGAGCCGAGCACGGTCCCGCGGTTCCTGGACGGGTCGGAGGACGCGGCCGTCTGGCGCGACGAGTTCCTCGCCCGTCACTGCGCCGAGATGGGGCTGCGCCTGGAGACTCGGACCGGCCCCACGATCGAGGCCCTTCTCGACCTGGCGGTCCAGGAGGACGTCGATGCGATCGCCCTCGGCTGGCGTCAGGACCTCTCCCCCGAGCGGGCGCAGGTGGTCCGCCACGCGCTTACGTCGGCCGGACGTCCCGTGGTGCTCATCCCGCTGCCGCGGCAGGGCGCATCGCCGGACCGGCGCGCGAACCAACAGCCCTGACTCGGGGTCCGCGGTGAACACCGCCGTCAGGTCCATGAAGCTGCGTCGGACGAACCGCCGCTGCCCGTGGTGGGCCGCTGGGCGGACTACCTGGTCGGGGAACGCGCCTACATCACCCTCAGCCTGGTGGCCAAGTCCCTGCTGGCGTGGCAGGTCTTCGCCGGCACCCTGGCCGCCTAGGACCGTGCTGAACAAGGGGTCGTTCCGGGACGGCTTGTCGTGGGAGCCCGGTTGTTGAACCAGGCGTGGTCCTTGGTCACGCCGCGGTAGGGGACGCGGCGGTTGCCGCGGGTCAGCCAGGCCGGATCTGAGCAGGACGCAGCGGTGCTCCTCACCCGCCGCGACTCCGCGACGCCTCATGGGTCGCTCACACCTTCGCGACGATTGGGCATGCCGTTCAGACGCTGACCGTCCGGGTCGCCTCGTTCTCGACCAGAGCGGTGGCCAACAACTTGCCTAGGGTGGGTGCGCTGTACCGCAGCCGATGGCGTGGGCTCGGGGCTGGGGGTGGGCTGGAAGTCGTGGATCGGCGGTGGCGGGGTGACCTGGATGTTGCCAAGGAACGCACAATCCCCGCCCCAGACATGGGGATCAGTCCAAGTTCGCGGCCCCCATCGCCCCGCAGAGTTGGATCGATCCCCATGGACGTCAGCAGACCTGGATCGATCGGGCGGGGATGGGAAGCGCCAGTCAAGGCTGGATCCAGCCGGTCACTGATGGCGGACGCGTCCAACGTCGGTCAGGACGAACAGGATGCCGCCTGAAGCCTCAGCGCAGCGAGCGGGCCAGGGTCAGCTGGTCGCGGGAATCCTGCCCGATCGTGGTCCAGGAAGCAGCGGCAGCCTGGACCTGGCTTGCGAAGAAATCCGGAACGCCCGACCCGTCGTCGAGCAGCGTGAGCTCGTCGATGCCGCGGGCCAGGCTCGTGACCTGGTCGAGGGTTGCCTGCAACGCCGCGGCGGCGGCGGCCACGCTGGCCTGGAAGCCGGTCGCGTGGCCGGACATCGTGAGCAGCACCGCCATCTCCTGCTCGTCGCCGATCAGGCCCTCCAGGAGCTCGCGATACTGCGCGATGAGGCCGTGCAGCTGCTCGTCCTTGCGGCGCATCTC
>JBAVLA010000167.1:0-2934 GCA_049688595.1 Candidatus Nanopelagicales bacterium
GTGTAGCCGTTCGCGCCACCGAGGTCCGCGCCCCGACGTACGTCGAATCCTCGTTCTCCGAGTAGGTCATGCAGTCGGTCCCACAGCCCTGCGGGGGCTTGTCCGGTTAGGAGGGCGGCCTCGCCGATCTTGGGGTCGGGCAATGGAGGCCCGTCGGTCTGCCGGATGTCGAACACCGTGACGGGCTTGGTGCCGACGACGTGTGTCCGGTGCAAGACGCGGCCCTGGTCGTCGCGCACCGGTTGGCCGGCGTCGTCGACGCGGGGCTCGCGGCGGGTGATGGGAGCTAGGACCTTGATGCCGGTCTCTCCGCGGCGGACTTGGCGGCCCATGGCCTTGAACGCCTGGTAGCCGGCGACGTGGGTGGCCTGGGGGTCCTGGAGCATGAACAGAAGCGAGTTCCCGAACAACCCTCCGGTATTGCATCTGATGCAGGATTTGTGGTGGTGGGAGTGGCCTGACTTGGGGTGTTCTGGGGCCGGTCTCGTCGGTGAGTGGTGGCTGGGATATGGCCTGTGACTAGGCATCCTCCACCCGGGGTTGCATTTGATGTAAGAAGTGTGCATTGATTGCCTTGTCTCGGGAGGGGTGGATTGATGAGGTCGGGTCAGGTCGCGGTGGTGGAGTTGCCGGGCTCGGCGAGGCAGCTGTTGGCCGCTGGTGTGTCGCTGTTGCATCCCGAGGAAGCGGTGCTGGAGGCGATGTTGGAGGGCTGGGCGGCCCAGCAGCGGTCCCGGCTTCTGGCGGCGACGACGGTGGAGAACCGGGGGTTGACGGTGCGCCGCCTGGTCGGGTTCACCAACGACTATCCGTGGCGCTGGGCTCCCGCTGACGTTGAGGAGTGGACCTCGCACCTGGTCGGTGGCGGCTTGGCGCACTCGACGATCCGGCACTATCAGCAGTCGGTGGCGTTGTTCCTGGAGTTCGTGTGCGATCCCCGCTACGGGTGGGCGGAGGTGTGCGAGACGAGGTTCGGAACCCATCCGGTGCAGGTGTTCCACGAGTGGAACACCGCCGTGCATCGCAGCGACAGCGAAGCGCGTCCGGGTCGACGTCCGCTGTCTCGTGCGGAGTTGCAGCGCTTCTTCGACTACTGCGACGACCGGGTCGCCGTCCTGGAGAACTCGGGCCGCAAGGGCTGGCTGGCCGCCTACCGGGACGCGGTGTTGTTCAAGACGATCTACGCGTGGGGGTTGCGGCTGCGGGAGGCGGCCATGCTGGACCTGGCCGACTGGGGGCCGAACGCGAAGTTCGCCCGGTTCGGCTCCTACGGGGTGGTCCGGGTCCGCTACGGCAAGGCGTCCCGCGGCAGCCCGCCACGCCAGCGGACCGTGCTGAGCGTGATGGAGTGGGCGGCCAAGGGTGTGGCCGAATGGGTCGAGGACATCCGGCCCGCCTACGAGGTCGGGGCGGCGGGAATGTTGTGGCCGACCGAGCGGGGCCGGCGAATCCGTCCCGCAGGCATCGATGCCCGCTTCGCCGAGTACCGCGACGCGCTGGGCATGGACGCGGTGTTGACGCCGCACTGCCTGCGCCACTCCTACGTCTCCCACCTCCTGGAGGACGGCTACGACCAGTTGTTCGTCCAGCAGCAGGTCGGCCACGTGTGGGCCTCGACGCTGGCCACCTACACCCGTGTGGGATCCAGCTACATGCAGGACATGCTGGGGCGGGCGCTGAGACCCGCCTGGGACGGCCACCAGCCGATCGGCGAGGGCCGTGATGAGGCCGGTGACAGGTGAGGAGGACATCGTGAAGGCCAAGCTGGGATACCGCTGGAACCTGCGGCTGTTGATGGCCAAGGCCGGGATGTACGCCACCAGCGACCTGGTGCCCCTGCTGGCCGAGCGGGGGGTGGTGCTGTCGGCGACCCAGGTGTACCGGCTCGTCACCCAGGACCCCGAGCGGCTCAACCTCCACACCCTGATGGCGCTGTGCGACATCCTGGGCTGCACCCCGAACGACCTGATCGAACCGATCGCCGTCCCGGCGGCCAAGAAGAAGGCCGCCGCAGGCGCCGAAAGCCAGGCGGCGACCGTGGCGTTGAAAGGCCGCCGGCCGCGACCGGCCGAGATCACCAAGCAGTGAGCGTCGGAGTTTGTGGGGACTGCGGACGGGCGGTGAAGCTGAGGGGCCGGGCCAGGATCTGCTCCAACTGCGACGCGATCAGGAACAGCGCCGCCTGCGGCGAGTGCGGCGAACACCGACGGGTCGTGGCCCGCACCCCCGACGGCCGGCCCTGGTGCGAACGCTGCCGCAAACAGACGCTCCGGGGCCACGCCGAGTCTGACCGGCGGCGCCTGATCATCGAGGTCGTCACCGCCGCGTGCGCCGGGTCGTTGAGCGAGCAGGCGATCCGTACCGTGCTCACCGACACGGTCACCAGCCCGCAATCGCTGCGGCGCCTCGCCGGCCACCTGGCCCACCACCCGGACACCTTCGAGACCGGGCCGACCAGCGAGCTGCCCATCCTGCACCGCTTCACCCTCGCCCTGGCCGCGGCCGGCGCGGCGAACATCACCACCATCCACCCGGTCTGCTCCGGCTGCCGACGCCGCCAACCCCGCCACGGCCGCACCGAGGCGGGCGGAGTCCTGTGCGCGGCCTGCTGGAGCCGGACCCACAAACAGAACTGCTCGGCGTGCCGGCGCCGCCGCCCGGTCGCCGCCCGGGACCCGCAAGGACACCCACTGTGCGAACCGTGCCTGCACCAGGCCCGCCGCCGCGAACAACTCGCCCAGCTCAACCAGGAGATCATCCAGGCCCTGCCCGACCTCACGGAATCGCCCGGTGGCCACCAGGTGATCGACGCGATCGAGCAGGCCGCGCCGAGCCTGCCGCTGCGCACCGAACTGGCCCACCACCTCCACGACGCGCCCCCGCTGACCCTCGCCGCACCCCGGCCCGCCGTGGCCGCCCGCCTCCTCGCCCGGC
>JBAVLA010000168.1:0-3564 GCA_049688595.1 Candidatus Nanopelagicales bacterium
GCGGTGATGGGGTTCCTGACCCCCAGCCGCGGAATCGTGCTCCTGGCGGGCCGGCCGCTGGTGGACGGGGCGCGGTGGCGCCGGAGCCTGGCCTATGTCGGCCAGAACCCGGGGATGATCTCAGGGACGGTCGCCGACAATGTCCGGCTGGGGCATCCCGGCGCGACGGACGCCGACGTCAGGCAGGCGCTTGACCGGGTCGGCGCCGCCGGACTCCGCTTGGAACAACGCGTCGGCGACGAGGCCGAGGGCATCTCCGCGGGGGAACGTCGACGGATCGCCGTGGCGAGGGCCCTGCTGCGAGTGTCGCTGGGCGGGGCGCGGCTGCTGGTGCTCGACGAACCCACCGCCGGCCTGGACGCCGACACCGAAGCCGGACTGCTGGCGACCCTGCGAGACGTCGGAGCTGCGGCGTTGCTCGTGAGTCACCGCCCAGCGGTGCTGGCCGAGGCCGACCGGGTCGTCGAGCTGGGCGAGGCGCCAGCGGAATCGCGCGGTGCGGCTGACCGCCGAACAGCGACGAGCGAGCCTCAGCCCGGAACCACCTCGGCCGCCGGGTCCCGCGCTGCCCACTGCCCGGAACCCCCCGCCGGCTCGGGCAGTGCCGAAAGCGCCGCGATCGACGGTGGCATCGCCACGGACGGCTCACTTCGGTCGCTGATCGAGGCGGTGCCTGGCGCCTGGCGCAGGCTGGGACTCGCCCTTGTGCTCGCGTTCGCCGCGACCGGGGCCTCGGTGGCCCTGATGGCGGTCTCGGCCTGGCTGCTTTCCCGCGCCGCCGAGCATCCGCCGGTGCTCTACCTACAGGTGGCGGCCCTCGCCGTCCGGTTCTTCGGGATCTCGCGAGGCGCCTTCCGCTACCTCGAGCGCCTGGTCGGGCACGACATCGCGTTGCGATTGCAGTCGGCCCTGCGGCTGGAGACCTACACCCGGTTGGCGCGAACCACGTTGCTCGGCCAGCGCCGCGGCGACCTGCTCAGCCGAGTGATCGCCGACGTCGAAGCGATCCAGGATCTCGTGGTGCGGGTCTGGATCCCGTTCGTCTCCTCGGCGCTGGTCCTGCTGGCCACCTCAGCTGCGTTCGCCTTCTTCTCCCCCGCTGCCGCGGCCGTCCTGCTGGTCACGTCGACCCTGGCCGGCCTAGTGGTGCCGTGGTTGGCGAGCCGCGTTTCCGCGCGAGCGGACGCCGCGGCGCTGCCCTTGCGCGGGGAGCTGTCAGACCGAGTCCATGAGATCGCCAGGGCCGCCGCCGACCTGACCGCGTACGGAGCGGACAACGCCCACCTCGACCGCTTCACCGCTGTCGATGAGCGGTTGCGCCGGGCGTCGGCGAGTTCGGCGTGGGTGAGGGGGATAGCCAACGCCGGCCAGGTGCTGGCGGCAGGGACGGCTGTCATGGCCGGGCTGGTGATCGGTGGCCACCAGGTGCGACAGGGCAGCTTGGCCCCGGTGATGCTGGCGGTGCTCGCGCTGACTCCGCTCGCGCTGCACGAGGCACTGTCGACGCTGACCCAGTCCGCTCAGACCTCCACCCGTGCCCGGGCATCGCTGAATCGCGTTCGCGAGGTGCTCGACGCCGATCCGGTCGGCTCGGGTGACCGCGACCAGGTGGCCGGGGCAGTCGCCGTCCCCGCGCTGGCGGTGACCGACCTGGCGGTCGGCTGGCCGGGCGGACCGGTCGTCGTGGCGGCGGTGAACCTGCACATAGGCCCCGGAGAGAAGGTGGCGCTGGTTGGCCCGAGCGGGGTCGGCAAGACGACCGTGGCGGGCACCCTGCTGGGCCTGATCCCAGCCAGGCACGGACACCTCGACGTCCAGGGACGGGTTGGCTATCTCGCCCAGGACGCCCACATTTTCACAACCTCCATCGCCGAGAACGTGAAGATCGGCAACCGGGACGCCAGTCCGGCCCAGATTTCCGAGGCCCTGCAGCGGGCCGGGCTGACCCTCGACCCGGCCCGCGTCGTGGGGGAAGCCGGCGAAACCCTGTCCGGTGGCGAGGCGCGGCGGGTCGCCCTCGCCCGGCTGTTCGTCGGGGACTATCAGGTGCTGATCCTGGACGAGCCGACCGAGCACCTGGACGCGCTGACCGCCGCGGCCCTGATCGATGACATCTGGGCGACCACCACCGACAAGCCGGTGCTCGTGATCACCCACGATCCCGAGCTGGTCGCGCGCTGCGACCGCAGCGTGGTGCTGGCCCGGGCGTCCGTCCCCGCAGCTTCGGCAGTCGCCACAGCCTGACGCCTCCCCCACGCAATCCGCTGAGCTGCCTTACCCGAGCCGAGTTGACGCAGCACTCGGTTGAATATGAGAATGATTGTCATGACGATGAGGACGCGGGCTCGCACCTGCCTCGCCGCGGTGATCGCGCCCCTGCTGGCGCTGGCCGGCTGCGTCGGCACAGCACCACCCTCGGGCACGAACACTTCTTCCGATGCCGTGGTGGTGGCGGTCTCCTTCTATCCGTTCGCCTTCATCGCGACCCGGGTCGGCGGCGCGGCGGCCACCGTGGCGAACCTGACGGCTCCGGGCGCGGAACCCCACGACATCGAGCTGACGCCCAGGCAGGTCGCGTCCCTCTCGACCGCCGACCTGGTCGTGTACCAGAGCGGTTTCCAGCCAGCCGTCGACACCGCCATCGCGCAGGCCACGCCCGGACGGACGATCGACACGGCCTCCTTCCTGACCCTGCTGACCGGAGCGGCTGAAGACGGCCAGGCTGAAGGGGCAACCGCTGCCCACGACCCCCACACCTGGCTCGACCCTCGCAACATGGTGACGATCACCGAGCACGTGCGCGACGCGCTGATCGAGGTACAACCGGCCGGCAAGGCCGTCTTCACCGCCAACGCCGCCGCCCTGGTCGCGGATCTCACCGCCCTCGACGCCGACTTTCGCCAGGGACTGGCCAGCTGCGCCATCAAGCCGTTCATCACCTCGCATGCCGCCTTCGGCTACCTCGCCAAGGCGTACGGCCTCGAACAGGTGGCGATCCGCGGCCTCGAGCCTGACACCGAGCCCACCGCGGCCCGGATCGCCGAAGTCCAGCAACTCGCCAAGGCCAACAACGTCACCACCATCTTTTTCGAGACCCTGGTCTCCCCCGTCGTCTCCCAGTCGGTGGCGAAGGATCTGGGGCTGCGCACCGACGTGCTGGATCCCATCGAAGGCATCACGGCTGACTCTCGGGGCAGCGACTACCTCGAGGTCATGCGCTCGAACCTGATCGCGCTTCGATCGGCCAACCAATGCACGTGACCCCACCTGCGCACCCCACCGCGACACCGTCGCCCCCCGTGCTTCGCGCCGTCGGGGTCGACGTGGTCCTTGGCGGGGTTCCGATCGTCCGCAAGGCCGACCTGCTGATCCGGCCGGGCGAGGCCGTCGCGATCATGGGTAACAACGGTTCCGGTAAGACCACCCTGATGCGGGCGACGTTGGGCCTGGTGCCGCATCAGGGCCTCATCGAGCTGTTCGGCACCCCGCTGCACGACTTCCGTGACTGGCGCCGGATCGGCTACGTCCCGCAGCGCAGCAGCATCCTGGTCCAGCAGGCCACCG
>JBAVLA010000169.1:0-5480 GCA_049688595.1 Candidatus Nanopelagicales bacterium
GCGCCGCGGAGTCCGACGGGGCGTAGTCCGGCGCCGCGGAGTCCGACGGGGCGTAGTCCGGCGCCGCGGGGTTCGACGGCGCGGAGTCCCCGCCAGGACCCCGGCGGCCAAGCACCGATCCCCACCTGGGATCCCGTCGGCCGGGTAGTGGCAGACTCACGGCGCTGATGGTAATGGGTGAGCGCAGCGCGTTCGGGAGTGGTCAGCCCGCCAATAGAATCCGCCCCGTGGCCCTCACCATCGGCATCGTCGGACTGCCCAACGTCGGCAAGTCAACGCTCTTCAACGCCCTGACCCGCAACGATGTCGTGGCAGCCAACTACCCGTTCGCCACGATCGAGCCGAACACCGGTGTCGTCGGTGTGCCCGATCCCCGGCTCGCGGTGCTGGCCGACATCCTGCACTCGGCCCGGATCGTCCCGGCGACGGTGACCTTCGTCGACATCGCCGGGATCGTGAAGGGAGCCAGTGAGGGCGCCGGCTTGGGCAACAAGTTCCTCTCACACATCCGGGAGTCCGACGCGATCTGCCAGGTGATCAGGGTCTTCACCGACCCCGACGTCGTGCACGTGGATGGGCGCGTGTCGCCCAAGGACGACATCGAGGTCGTCAACATCGAGCTCATCCTCGCCGACCTGCAGACCCTGGAGAAGGCCATCCCGCGGCTGCAGAAGGAGGCCCGGATGAGCAAGGACCGGGCTCAGGTCCTTGCCGCGGCCGAGAGGGCCAGAGCCGTGCTCGAGGACGGCCGGACGATCTTCGCGGCCGGCCTGGACCGGGGTCCGCTCCGCGAGCTGTTCCTGCTGACCGCCAAGCCGTTCCTCTACGTCTTCAACGTCGACGCCGACGAGCTCGGTGACGACGCGATGCGCGCCGAGCTCAGCGGATTGGTCAGCCCGGCTGAGGCGGTGTTCCTGGACGCCAAGACCGAGGCCGACCTGGTCGAGCTCGACGAGGCGGAGGCCCTCGAGCTGCTCCAGTCGATCGGCCAGCCGGAGAGCGGGCTCACCCAGTTGGCCCGCGTGGGGTTCGACACGCTCGGCCTGCAGACCTTCTTGACCGCGGGCCCCAAGGAGGCTCGGGCGTGGACGATCCGCAAGGGGGCGAGCGCACCAGAGGCAGCCGGCGTGATCCACACGGACTTCCAGAAGGGCTTCATCAAGGCCGAGGTCGTCTCCTTCGAGGACCTTGTGGATGCCGGATCGATGCACGAGGCGCGGGTGCGCGGCAAGGTGCGCATCGAGGGCAAGGAGTACGTGATGCGCGATGGGGACGTGGTCGAGTTCCGGTTCAACGTCTGACCTTGCCCAGGGTGGCCGCGCCGTGCGATCGCGACCTCGGCGGCGTGCTCGTCGCGGGACGAGCCCGGGAGGGCAGCCAGCACCTCCGCTCGCGGCACGAC
The DNA here is from genome assembly GCA_049688595.1 of Candidatus Nanopelagicales bacterium. Taxonomy (GTDB): domain Bacteria; phylum Actinomycetota; class Actinomycetes; order S36-B12; family CAIYMF01; genus Prado023. The sequence continues at coordinate 1,403 of JBAVLA010000169.1, forward strand.
AGCGCCCCGGGCGTGGGCCAGCGTCCGCAGCACCTCCAGGCCGGCGGGAGTCAGCGGCAGGACTCGCCCGTCCAGCACCGCGGTGCTCCGGCGGATCAGCAGCCGCCCGGCCGACGTGGCGAGGGCCTCTGCGTGGAGCGCCTCGAAGCGGGCGACGACGACCCCGCCCCGCTCTCCAACGAGCGCGCCATCCAGTTGGGCCGCCCCCTGCGGGGAGCCGTCGTCGGTGGCGGCCTGCTCGGGCTCGAGGCAGCCGGAGCGCTGAAGGCGCTGGGGGTGGGGACGACAGTGGCGGAGTTCGCGCCACGCCTGATTGCCCTACAGGTCGACCAGGGTGGCGCGGAGGCCCTGCGGCGGCTGATCGAGGCCCTCGGGGTCGACGTGCGCACCGCGACGGCGACATTCGCACTGCGGGCCGGCACCGCCGGGCAGGTCGCCCGGATGGCCTTCGAGGGCGGTGACCGCATCGACGTCGACGTGGTGGTGTTCGCCGCCTGGGTGCGGCCCCGTGACGAGCTGGCGCGCGCCAGCCGCCTGTACGTCGACCCATCCGCAGGGCTGCCACCTCGTCAAGCGTTCGGTACACGAATGTCCCCGGCAGGAACTGCCGGTGACCGGTGGGACGAACGCGTACGACCCGGCGACCAGGACCCCCGGCTCGAGGGAGACGCCGCCATATGACGAACCCATGATGCCCTCCTGGCGACTCCCGCCGGACTCAGCGGGATGCCAGAAGGTTTAGGAGGGCCTTGTTACCCGGCCGGCTGGGTGCCGTTACGGGTGTGGAACCTTCCCCGCACAGGGGTTCGTCGTCGTCGGTGAGGTTGCCTGGCTTCCGTGGTGTTCGCGGCGCGCCGAACAGGCTGCCCGGACAAGTGTGCGCCGAGTTGGGCCTGACCTCCGGTCGTCCTCAGCCAGACCCACCCGGCTTGTGCTTTGAGCGTCGCACTAGGAGCGTTCGCGGCGGCGCACATGTCCCATGCGCTGCTTGACGACTCGCCCAGGCCGGCGGACGTGCCGTCGCGCATGGACTCCGCGCCCCTCGTCGAAGGAGCGCACATGCATCACACCCATGGACCTGACGGTAGTCATGACCCCTCCTTCCGTCCCTCCAATGAAACCGCGGAAGTCCCGGCTGCGCCAGAGTCGATCGGCCCGGTCTGAAGGCTCCGCGTGCCGGCGGGTGCAGACCGGCCGCAGTGACCTCAGAGGTGCTTGGTGGCCTCCCGTATCGACAGCCCAGACATCGCGTCGCGATTTGCCGACACGAAGGCGCGCACCTCCTCCGGGTGGGTCCGCGCCGCGTCCCGAAGTCCCCAGCCGATTGCCTTGCGCATGAAGAAGTCGTGGTCGGCCAGGTTGGCGCGGCAGGCGGCGAACAGGACGTCCAGGTCGACCTCGTCGCGCCTTCCGACCTGGAACACCAGCGCGATGCGTCGTGCCCAGAGGTTCTCCTCAGCAGCCCAGCTCGCCACCTGGGCATCCCACCTGGGGTAGCGCAGGCCGACCCGCCCGATCAGCGTCGCCCAGGCGTCGACGGTGTCCCACCACGGCTCGTGCAGCGCAAGTGCCCGGAGGTCGCCCAGGCACGCCTCGGGGAGCACGCGCTGGTGGCGGTTGGCGAGGTCGATCGCCACGTAGGCGAACTCCCGCTCTGGCTGGGCCACGAGGGCGGCGGCAGCGGCGAGCAGATCGGTTGCGTCGGGACCCGGATCGAAGGCGCGGATCCATTCGCCAGTGGCTCCGCGACGAGCCGGCGTGGCCACCCCCAAGTAGGGGGCGACGTGCTTCATGTAGGCGGCCATGTCGGGCGCCCGGTCGGGCCGCGCCACGGCTGTGAGCATCGATCTGACGAGGGCGGGGGCGTCGGTCACCCCGCGATGCTCCCACGAGGGCGGTTCAATCTGACCCGACCGTCCCGGCCCGCCGGAGATGCGGACGGGACTGGGCCGGCGCGCTCCGAGCGGGCTCGTCGGCTGCCCGCGAGGCCGCCGATGTCGGACTGGGGTGGCAGACTCGCGGCAACGAGCTCACCTCCCACCTACGAGGAGACCCACATGCACTCCGGCATCGACCGGCAGCACGTCGACGCGAGCATCCGTCCGCAGGATGATCTCTACGGCCACCAGAACGGCGGATGGCTCGCGCAGGCGGTGATCCCGGACGACCGGCCGTCCGACGGGGTGTTCTACGCGTTGCGGGACGCGGCTGAGATCGACGTGCGCACCATCATCGAGCACGCCGCTGCCGAGTCCCAGCCCGGGTCGTTGAGCGCGAAGGTGGGCGACCTGTACGCCTCGTTCATGGATGAGGCCGGCGTCGAGGCGCGCGGCCGCGAGCCGATCTCGGCCGACCTGACTGCCATCAGGGCTGTCGGCGATCCGGCCGGCGTGGTCACTGAGATGGCCCGCCTGCAGGCCCAGGGCAGCATCGGCGGGTTCCTGGCCCCCTACGTGAACACCGACGCGCGTGACGCGACTCGCTACGTCGTCTACCTGGAGCAGCATGGCCTGGGACTCCCGGACGAGTCGTACTACCGGGAGGAGCGCTTCGCCGCGATCCGGGAGGCGTATGCAACCCACGTCGGGCGGATGCTGCTCCTGGCGGGGTGGGCTGCCGACGGGCCAGGCGCGGATGCCGCGGCGCACCGGGTCATGGCCGTGGAGACCAGGTTGGCTGCGTCGCATTGGAACGTCGTGGAGTGCCGCGACGCCGTCCGCACGTACAACCGGGTGCCACTTGAGCAAGTGCCCGGCCTCGCCGAGGGCCTATCGGCCTCGGACTGGTTGCGCGCGGTTGGGGCTCCGGTGCAGCACGCGGCCGAGGTCGTGGTGCGCCAGCCGAGCTACGTGGCGAGCCTGTTGGCCACGCTGGCTGACGAGCCCGTGGAGTCATGGCGCGACTGGCTCGCGTGGAGCCTCGTGCGCTCCAGCGCCCACCTGCTCGACTCCGAGATGGCCCAGGCCAACTTCGACTTTTACGGCACGACGCTGTCGGGGGTGCCGACCCTGCGCGAGCGGTGGAAGCGGGGGGTCGCGCTGGTCGAGGGCGCGATGGGCGAGGCCGTCGGGGAGCTGTACGTGGCCGAGCACTTCCCGCCTGCGGCCAAGGGACGGATGCTTGAGCTCGTGGAGAACCTCGTCGCGGCCTACCGGGCTCGTCTGGAGTGCTTGGCGTGGATGGGCGAGGCGACGCGCGAGCGGGCCCTGGCCAAGCTGGGTGCCTTCACCGCGAAGATCGGCTACCCGGATCGGTGGCGCGACTACTCGACCCTGGAGATCAGCCCAGACGACCTGATGGGCAACGCCCGCCGCGCGGCCCAGCACGAGGCGCGCCGGGAGTGGGCCAAGTTGGGCGGGCCGGTCGACCGGCTCGAGTGGTTCATGACCCCGCAGACCGTCAACGCCTACTACAACCCCGGCATGAACGAGATCGTCTTCCCGGCTGCGATCCTGCAGCCGCCGTTCTTCGACATCCAGGCCGATGACGCGGTCAACTACGGGGCGATCGGCGCCGTGATCGGCCATGAGATCGGCCACGGGTTCGACGATCAGGGTTCCCGCTACGACGGTGCGGGCAACTTGGTCGACTGGTGGACGCAAGAGGACCGAGCTCGCTTCGACGCCCTCGCCGCGCGGCTGATCGCGCAGTTCGACGGGCTGGTCCCGCGGGCGCTGGCTGTTGCTGGCGAAGGCGCCCCCAGTGGCGAGGGCGGCGCCGGCAGTGAGGGCGCCGGCGGTGAGGGCGGCAGTGGTGCGCGACACGCGGTGAACGGTGCGCTGACCGTGGGGGAGAACATCGGCGACCTCGGTGGGGTCGCGGTCGCTTTCGAGGCATATCGGCTCAGCCGGGACGGGAAGCCCGCGCCGGAGATCGACGGGATGACCGGGGAGCAGCGCTTCTTCCTCGGGTGGGCGCAGGCGTGGCGGGCGAAGACCCGCCAGGCTGAGGAGATCCGCAGGCTCGCCACCGATCCGCACTCGCCGGCGGAGTTCCGGTGCAACATCGTGGCCAACCTGGCGGAGTTCCACGAGGCGTTCGGTGTCCGGCCAGGCGACGGGATGTGGCGCGACCCGGA
>JBAVLA010000170.1:0-6625 GCA_049688595.1 Candidatus Nanopelagicales bacterium
GCATTGTGTTCTGCGTCGACACCGAGCACGCGGACGAGATGCGCCACGCCCTCATCGCCGAGAACGCCGACCTGGTCGCCGCCGACCCCGAGTGGGTGGTGCGCATCGTGGGGGTGGAGGGGGAGAAGGAGCGACTTCTTGGCGACTTCACCGATCCGGACAAGGTGAGCCCCGTCGTGGCGACAACGTCCCGCCTGTTGTCGACCGGCGTGGACGTCGAAGACCTCAAGTTCGTCGTCCTGTTCCGCCCAGTCGGCTCAATGGTGGAGTTCAAGCAGATCATCGGCCGGGGCACGCGGCTGTTCCCCGACAAGGGCAAGACCAGCTTCGAGATCATCGACTACGTCGGCGCGACGGTGCTATTCGAGGACCCGGCCTTCGACGGCTACCCGACCAACATCACGCGCGAAGTGGTGGACGCCGACGGCGAGGTCGTCGGCGCGGATGCGGTGGCTCCGGACGCCCAAGCGCCGGTCGGGACTCAGCCGCTCGATGACCCGCGGGTGGAGGAGCCCGTTCCGGCCTTCGAGGTGCACGACCCGGCGGACGTTGAGCCGGGCCTCCGGCAAGGGCGGAAGCTCTACGTGGACGACGGCAACTTCAGCGTGGTCGGCGAAGCGCGCCTCGTTCCCGACGTGGCGTCGGGTCGGCTGCTGCTCACCGAGTACGGCGCCTGGGTCCGCGAGCGGGTCGCCGCAGAGGGCGACGAGGAGACTCTGCGCGAACGCTGGTCGCAGGCGCCCTCCCGCCACGCCCTGGCCGCCTCGCTCGCGGCGCAGGGCATCGACGTGGCGGGCCTCGTCGAGTCCGCCGGGCTGACCGACAGCGACCCCCTGGACGCCCTCCTGCAGGTGGCCTGGAATCGCCCGGCCCGCACCCGGTCCGAGCGAGTCCGTCAGGTGCGCGAGCAGTACACGGCCGAGCTCGCCGCGCAGACCGCGGAGGCGAGGGCGGTCCTGGAGGGGCTCCTCGCCCGCTACGAGGAGTTCGGGGTGACCGACCTGGAGACGACGGAGGTGTTCCGCCTCGCGCCGCTGGGGGAGCTCGGGTCGCCCGTCGACCTGGCCAGGGTCTTCGGCGGGGGAGAGGCGCTCCGCGCCCAACTGGATCGAGTCCAAGCGTGGCTCTACGCTGCGTGAATCTTTAGTTAGGTGGCCTGAAGCGCCATCAAACTAAAGATTCCATTGAGTTTCTAGGCTGGTACGCTGTGGGCATGCCGAGCCCTCGTCAGGATCTCCGCCGCGCGCTCCACGCCGTGGCGTTCCACCAGGCTGGCTACTTCACAGCGGCGCAGGCGTTGGAGGTGGGCTACTCGTACCAAGCGCAGAAGTACCATGCCGACGCGGGGAACTGGGTCCGGGTCGACCGGGCGCTCTTCCGGCTGCCCGAGTGGCCGGCCGATCCGGACGACGTCTACGTTCGCTGGACCCTGTGGAGCGAGGGTCGGGGTGTCGTATCCCACGACTCCGCCCTGGCGGTCCACGGGCTCTCCGACCTCGATCCGATCAAGGTGCACTTCACTGTTCCGCCCGGCTTCGGAGCGGTCGACGAGATGCTCGCCCTCCACGTGGGTGAACTCACTGAAGACGAGCGGGAGTTACGGCGCGGCTGGGCTGTGACGACGCCTCTGCGCACCCTGGTGGACGCCGCGGCGTCCGATCTGTCCCAGGAGCACGTCGACCGCGCGGTGGCGGATGCCCTGCGGCGCGGACTTACGACGCGGCGTCGCCTGCTGCGGGCGTCCGCAGACGCCCCCGATCGCGCCGCCCTGCGCCTCGAACGCGCGCTGGCGAGAGTGACCGACGATGAGTGACCCGCGACTGGTCAGTCTCAGCCACCGACTGCGCAACGTCGCAGCCCAGGAGGGAGTACCTCCGCAGCGAATGCGGAACCGGTACGTCTTCCAGCGGGTGCTGGCACGCCTGACGCGTGACCCCCGGTGGGTGCTGAAGGGCGGGTTCAGCCTCGAACTCCGCCTAGGCCTTGCGGCCAGGACGACCAAGGACCTCGACCTGCTGCTCACCGACGTCGCCGGTCTGACGGCTGCCGACCTGCAGGACTTGCTCGACGAGGCCCTCGACATCGGCCTCGGCGACGAGTGCACGTTCCGCGTCCGGCTTCCGCGGCAAGTGCGAGCCGAGGATGAGATGCCGTCCACGTGGCGGGTCGTCGTCGAGGTGTTCGTGGCCCGCAGCCCGTTCGAGACGGTCACCATCGACGTGGTCACCCGGGCGGCGGAGCCGGCCGAAGGCGTGGACGCTGTGGCCGTCCAACCGGTGCTCGGGGGCGAGGTCTTCGCCGTCCGCAGCGTCGACCTGCCCCGTCACGCCGCCGAGAAGCTGCACGCCTACGCGCGGATCTACGCCCGCGAACGGCCGTCCTCGCGGGTGAAGGACCTTGTGGATCTCGCCCTCCTCGTCGAGCAGGGGCTCCTCGAACCGGCGCCCTTCGCCCGTGCTGTGCGGACCGTCTTCGCCGAGCGCGACACTACCGCCCCTCCCAGGGACCTGCCCGACCCACCGGGCGACTGGCGGGTGCCGTTCGCGGCCATGGCCGCCGAGATCGGCCTGAGCGAGACCACCCTCGACGCTGCCGCCGCGCTGGTGCGGCGCTTCTACCTGTCCGCCTTCAACGATGAGGAACCCCGGTGACCCCTGCGAAGAACTCCGCCCAGACCACCCAGGCCCGCCTGCAGGCGGTGATCAACCAGTCGCGGCAGATCATGCGCAAGGACGCCGGTCTGAACGGCGAGTTGGACCGCCTGCCACAGCTGGCCTGGCTGCTGTTCCTCAAGGCGTTCGACGATCTGGAGGAGGAGCGCGAGGCGCTGGAGGAGGGCTATCGGCCGGTCCTGCCGGAGCGGCTGCGGTGGTGCACGTGGGCGTCCGGTGGCGACGCGACGGGCGAGCCGTTCCTGCGCTTCGTCAACGACGAACTGCTGCCCGCGCTGCGCGAGCTGCGCGGATCCGGACGGCCGGGTGACCCACGCGACACGCTCGCCCGGGTGTTCCAGGACACCACGAACCGGATGCTCTCGGGGCACCTACTGCGGCAGCTCGTCGACCAGGTGAACAAGGTCGAGTTCTCCCACCGCGACGAGATGCATGCCATGGCGGTCTTCTACGAGACCATGCTGCGCGAGATGCGGGACGCAGCGGGTGACTCGGGGGAGTTCTACACGCCGCGTCCGTTGATCCGGTTCATCGTCGAGCAGGTCGACCCGCGCCCCGGTGAGATCGTTCTCGACCCCGCCGCCGGCACCGGCGGCTTCCTCATCGAGGCGTACAAGCACATGACCGCGGGGAACGTGTCGGCATCCGAGGTCGAGCAAGTGAAGGCCGGGCTGCGGGGTATCGAGAAGAAGCCGATGCCGCACCTGCTGGGGCAGATGAACCTGCTGCTGCACGGCATCGACCGGCCGAGCTTCACCGAGCAGAACTCCCTCAACCTGCCGCTCGCCGACGTGCGCCGTGCGGGCGTGGACGTCGTGCTGACGAACCCACCCTTCGGGGGCGAGGAGGAGAAGCTCGTCCAGGACAACTTCCCCGTGCAATACCGGACAGCCGAGACCGCTTGGCTGTTCTTGCAGTCGGTGATGGCGCGGATCGAACGGAGCCCTGCTGGACGGTGCGGCATCGTCGTGCCTAACTCGGTGCTCTTCGACACCGGCGTGGGCGGCAAGATCAAGGCCGACCTGATGGGCCGGTTCAATCTGCACACCGTGCTGCGGCTTCCCAACGGGGTGTTCGCGCCGTACACGATCATCCCCAGTAACGTCCTCTTCTTCGAGAAGGGCAAGCAGGGCCCAGTGTGGTTCTACGAGATCCCCGCCCCCGAGGGACGCAAGAACTACACCAAGACCAAGCCGATGCGCTTCGAGGAGTTCGCCGACTGCGCGGCGTGGTGGGGCGGACGCCGCCGCGAGGGCCGGGTCGAGAACGAGCGGGCCTGGCGCGTGGACGCGGCGACAATCCGGGAGTCGGGCTACAACCTCGACCTGCACAACCCGCACCGGCCAGACGACCTCGAACACCGGTCGCCCAAGGAACTGGTCGCCGAGCTGATCGAAACCGAGCGGGAGTTGCTTCGGCTCTACGAGGGCCTGCAGCGCGAGATCGATGAGTTCGCGCTGTGAAGATTGAGTGGGTGCCGCTTGGCGAGCTGGTGTCTCGAGCACGGAGCGCCGCAGCAGTCGACCCGAGCTCCCTGTATCCGACTCTCGGCGTCAAGAGCCACGCGCGGGGCGCCTTCGATAGCGGTGTGCTTCAGGGCGCTGCGACCGCGTACAAGACGCTCACTCAGGTACGGGAGGGGTGGTTGGTGTACCCCAAGCTTATGGCGTGGGAAGGCGCCCTGGCCTTGGTCCCCGACGACTTGGATGGGCGGTGGGTCACGCCCGAGTTCATCTCGTATATCGTCAAGGACGATGCGCTCTCGGGCGAGTACCTCAGGCATCTCATCTCATGGCCGGGCTTTCTCGAATGGGTTCGCGTTGGTTCCACAGGGACTAACGTCCGGCGCCGCCGCCTGCAACCCGCAGCATTCGAAGCCATTCGGGTGCCCCTGCCATCACGACCCGACCAAGACCGCATCGCGGCTCATTTGTCACGCATCGACCGTGGCGGCACGAGCATGTCGGCCCACCTAGGCGCGATGCTGAACCGTCTCTTGGCTCGTGCCACGGCTGGCGTGCCACGGCAGCCTCTCGGAGAGGTGATGCGTTCCTCGCGTCAGTGGCTTGACGTCGATGTCGCAGCGTCGTACCGGCCCATTGGTGTCCGCGGTTTCGGTCGAGGCATGATCCGCTATCCCGAGATGCCGGCCGAGTCACTGAGCAAGCTGCGTTACTACACCATCGAGCCCGGTGCGCTGATCGTCAGCAACATCAAGGCGTGGGAGGGGGCTGTCTGCATGGCAGAGCCGGCTGACGCCGGGAGGATCGCCAGCAACCGGTTCCTCCAATACCTGCCGACGAGCGAGGCAGTCGCGACGCCCTGGGTTGAGCAGTACCTGCTCAGCACGGAGGGGATCGCGAGCTTGGCCGCTGCCTCCCCTGGCTCGGCCGACCGCAACCGAACCTTGAGCATGGCGGCCTTCGAGTCGATGGAGATTCCCGTCCCCGAAGTCCGAGTCCAGCACGCGGTCGTCAGGATCGCCCACGCACTGCGTTGCGTGCAGGCTCAACAAGCGCGACGAGATCGCCTCGCTGCTGCGATCCTCCCGGCAGCTCGGAACCAGATCTTCAGCGTGATGCGGTGATGCTTCGCCAGGCGGCGTCCGTGACCACAACGTGGTCGAGGAACCGCAGGCCGACGTGACCGGCTGCGTCCGTGACTCGCTGGGTGGCGGCGCGGTCGGCGTCCGTCGGGATCGGGTCCCCGCCTGGGTGGTTGTGGGCCAGAGCGAACGCGACGCCGTCGTGGCGTAGCACCGCGCTGAGCACCTCCCGCACGGGCAGGCCGCAGCCGCTCGCGCCGCCCATGGCCACCTCCTCGAGGTGGCGCAGGCGTAACCCCGAGTCCGCGACCAACACGAGGAGACGCTCCACGCGCCCGCCGTTGAGCCGCGCCTGGGCGACGGCGGCGATCGTCCCGGAGTCGGTCAGTCGGGGGAGGTCGTCGGTGGATCCGAGTCGTCCGGCCAGGGCCAGCGCCGCGACCAGGCGGGACGCTTTGGCCGGACCCACCGCGTCCAGACGTGCCAGCTCGGGCACGCCCCAGCGGGACAGGCCGGGGACCCCGCCGCACCGGGCGAGCAGGTCTTGGGCGAGGGCGATGGCGTTGTGGCCGGGCCCGCCGGTTCCGAGCAGGATGGCGACCAGTTCGGCGTCGCTCAAGGCCCGGGCGCCCTCGCGCAGGAGCCTTTCGCGCGGGCGGTCGTGAGCCGGCAGAGTCCTCAGGGGTGGGGAGGTCATGCGGACAGTCTGGCGGGGTCGGCCTATGCCAGGCATCAGCCCTGTGGATAACCCGCAGGCGTCCTGAGAGTTGGGAGTGGGCATACTGCTGGGGATCCCCCCCAAAGAGCCGACCTCGCGTTGATCCAACCCACGCCGTCTGGCCCGCCCTCGCTTGGAGAGCAGGCTGTCCGCTGACCCGCAGCAGGCGTGCGCACACCAGGCTGGGGGCGACCCGCGCCGGTTCGCGGGCCTGGAGGTCAACACCGGGGCCGACATCGTTTTGGTGGTGCGGCTGAGGGCCTGTCCAGCGCCGCTGTGGAGTCACGCCAGGGGCAGGCGACCACCCCCTTGCAGCAGGAGGTCGGCGAACTCCAGGCGGCCGACGCCGCGCCGCTCGGCACCATTCACGAGCGGGGCCTTGGCCGCTAGAATCGGCTCCACGTCAGCACCTCGAGAAGCTGTCGTCAGGCCCCCGGGTGTTGGCGCACCGCGGGGGCGTTTCTTGTCCGCAGCCGAGGTGGTTATGCCCCTGTTATGCCCAGCAAGCTCAAAGGAAAGTGGGCCCCGACTGCGTTTCCGCTAGTCGGAGCCCACTTCTTGTTTGGTCGGGGTGACAGGATTTGAACCTGCGACCTCATCGTCCCGAACGATGCGCGCTACCAAGCTGCGCCACACCCCGATCGACCTCAACTCGCGCCGAGACCGATGGGAAGTCTAGCCGAACTGGAC
>JBAVLA010000171.1:0-9253 GCA_049688595.1 Candidatus Nanopelagicales bacterium
TCACGGCCTCGTCCGGCTTCACGGCCTCGTCCGGCTTCACGGCCTCGTCCGGCTTCACGGCCTCGTCCGGCTTCACGGCCTCGTCCGGGTTCCCGGCCTCGTCCCGGTTCCCGGCTGCGCGATCCGCGGACGGGGCCCCCGAACGGCCCGCGAGGTCGGCCAGGGCCCGGCGATCGACCTTCCCGGACTCCAGCATCGGGATGCGCGCGACGGTCAGCACCTCCCGCGGTCGGGCGGCGCGGCCCAATGCGGCCGCCACGGCGTCGGCCAGACCCGCACCGTCCGGTGGGTTCGGTCGATCCAGACCGTCTGATGGTCGGTTCTGGATCCCCGCTGTCGGAGTGGGCACGACCAGGGCCACCAGCCGTGCGCCCCAGCGGTCGTCGGGCAGCGCGGCCACCTCCGCCTGGGCCACGCCCGATTGGGCCAGGAGCGCCGAACGCACCGCGGACAGGGAGACCGACACGCCCGCGACCTGGACGACGTCGTCTGCTCGGCCCTCGATCACGACGCCATCTTGCGTCACACGTCCGACATCGGCGGTGGTGAAGCAGCGCCTCCCGTCAGATGCAGCACGCCATCGTCCTGCGTGCCTGCCGTCGCGGTACCCGATCGCGACCTGGGCGCCGCAGATGCGCAGGTGGCCGTCGGGCGTGACGCTTACGTCCACGCCCGCCAGTGGCTGGCCGTCGAACACGGCGCCGCCGCACGTCTCGGTCATCCCGTAGGAAGCGAGAACCTTCACCTGCGCGGCTCGCAGGCGGTCCAGTAGCGGCCGGGGAGTTGCGGACCCGCCGATCAGGACTAGGTCGTACTCAGCCAGCATCCTGCGGGCCTCCTCCCCAGCATCGTCGAGCATGGCCAGTATGGGCGGCACGAGCGAGACTGCCAGCGGTCGGCCGTCGGCAGCACGGGAATCCAGCGCATGCCGGGTGGCGGCCGCGAACCCCTGGATGGTGAACGGCTCGGCGCCGCCGAGGCTCGCTGTCGCGCTGGGCGCTGAACCCGCCACGACGCTGCGTGCCGCGACCATCAGGCCGCCCGCGTGGTGCATCGGCAGGGCGGCGACCCACCTGTGCCCGAGCGGGCTCCTGGTGCGCTCGGCCAGGCCGACTGCGGCGGCCCTGAGGGCGTCGGCCGGCAGCAGCACGCCGGCTGGGTCACCCGTCGAACCCGACGTCGCAAGCACGACCGCTACTCCAGCCGGAACCGGCTCCCCTGGGCGCACTGCAGCCCGGATCCGTTCCCTGTACTGGGCCGATCCGGACCCGGGCAGGACGGCGATCGCCGGACCGGTGCCGTCCATCGCGGCCGTCAGCGCAGGCATGAGGGCCTCGAGGCCGGCTGGACCCGGCGGGACCTCCAGGGCGACGCACCTGCGGGGTGCCGTGGGGCTGCTCACCGGGACACCATAGGCACTGCGACAGCGCAGTCTGCCGATTCCCAGCAGTGGCTGGCTCTCGCGGCCCCTTAAGGCCGCTGGCGCACCGCCTGAGGTGCGATCGCCTACGCCCGCCGGAGTTCACCAGTCGCCGTCGCACCCGTGCCCTACTCTGTGACGCGTGGACACCCGCTCCCGCTACACCTCGGTCCCGGTCGTGACCAGGTCCAGCCCGGCCTACTCAGACCCCTCGGTGTCGACGGTCCTACCCGCAGCCGAGTGGCAGGCCGTGGGCGAGTGGAGCGACATCAGGTATGAACTCTCCGGGGATGGCGTCGCGAAGATCACGATCAACCGCCCCGAGGTGCGCAACGCGTTCCGCCCGCAGACCCTCTTCGAGCTCCAGCACGCGTTCAACCTCGCCCGCGACGACGACAGCGTCGGGGTGATCCTGCTGACGGGGCAGGGCGATTGGGCCTTCTGCTCCGGCGGTGACCAGCGCATCCGCGGCAACGACGGGTACATCGGCGACGACGCGGTCGCCCGCAAGGGGATCGGCCGGCTGAACGTGCTCGACCTCCAGGTGCAGATCCGGCGGCTGCCCAAGCCGGTCGTGGCCATGGTGGCCGGCTACGCGATCGGGGGAGGCCATGTCCTGCACATCTGCTGCGACCTGACCATCGCCGCCGACAACGCCCGCTTCGGCCAGACCGGCCCGAAGGTGGGGTCCTTCGACGGGGGCTACGGCTCGGGGCTGCTGGCCCGTCAGATCGGCCAGAAGCGGGCCCGTGAGGTGTGGTTCCTGTGCCGTCAGTACGGGGCTGAGCAGGCCTTCGAGTGGGGCCTGGTGAACGCCGTCGTCCCGCTCGCGGACTTGGAGGAGGAGACCATGCAGTGGGCGCGGGAGATGCTCACCATGTCTCCGTTGGCGCTGCGGATGCTCAAGGCGTCGCTGAACGCAGCCGACGACGGCCTCGCCGGGATCCAGCAGCTCGCCGGTGATGCGACCCTCCTGTTCTACATGACCGAGGAGGCCCAGGAGGGTCGCGACGCCTACAAGGCAAAGCGTCGTCCGGATTTCGGCCAGTTCCCGAAGCGCCCCTGATGGCCAGGGAGTCCGCCATCTCGCCCTCGGCGGGCCGGCCCCGCACCGATGGCTCGGATGTTGGCGCTGGAAGCACGCCTCCCCGCTCCCGCCCACTGCTTCCTGAGCTCAGCCCGGCCGAGATGTCGTCGGTGGCCGTCCCCTTCCGGGTGCCGCTCACGCGGCGGTTCCGGGGCGTCGACCACCGGGAGGGCCTGCTGCTGTGCGGGCCGTCAGGCTGGGCCGAGTGGGCGCCGTTCCCCGAGTATGACGACTGGGAGGCGGCCCGGTGGCTCGCCTCGGCCGTCGAGGCGGCGTGGGGGCGGTGGCCAGAGCCAGTCCGGGTCAGCGTCCCGGTCAACGTGATCGTGCCAGCGCTGGCGCTCGAGGATGTGCCCGGCTACGTCACCGACGCGGTCGCGCGCACCGGGGCCACGACGTTCAAGGTGAAGGTCGCCGAGCCGGGGTCCGCGCTCGCAGATGACCTGGCCCGGGTCGCCACGGTGCGGGCTGCGCTGTCCGAGGCGGGCGCGCGCGCACCCCTGATCCGGATCGACGCCAACGGTGCTTGGACTGTCGACCAGGCGCGGCGGGCAGCCCGGATGTTCGCGGCCGAGTTCGGCCCAGTCCTGGACTACTTCGAGCAGCCCTGCCGGACCACCACCGAGCTGGCAGAACTGCGGTACCGGCTCGTCGACGACGAGGTCAACGTGCGCATCGCCGTGGATGAGGGCCTACGGCGCGCGCGCGACCTGTACGCCGACGACCTCGCCGCGTCCCTCCGCTCCGCGGGTGACCTGCTGATCGTGAAGGTCGCTCCGGTTGGCGGCGTTGCCCGCGCCCTGGCGCTCATCGAGGAGATCGGCCTGCCGGTTGTCGTGTCCGGGGCGATGGACACCTCCGTGGGATTGTGCGCCGGTCTGGCCCTTGCAGCCGCGGTGCCCGATCTGGCAGGGGCTGCCGGGCTCGGCACAGGCCTGCTGCTGGCTGACGACGTGTGCGCCCGCACGCTCATCCCACGAGATGGGCACATGGCCGTGACGCGGCGGCTGCCCGATGAGAATGCGCTGGGACGCGCCGCCGATGCGCTGGGAGCGGAGCGGACGATGTGGTGGCGCGAGCGCCTGGCGCGCTGCGCGCGGCTGCTGAGGGTGATCTGAGGCCGGCGGCCGCGAGCGCGATGGGCACCGGCTGATGAATCCCTCGACCGCGCTGGCCCGCGCCCTGCTGGCCCGGCTGGTGGAGCACGGCGTCCGCGACATCGTGCTGTCCCCCGGCTCCCGCTCGGCCCCGTTGGCCTTCGCTGCTGCCCGGCTCGACGATGCCGGGGCCGTCCGGCTACATGTCCGGTTCGATGAGCGGTCCGCAGGGTTCCTGGCACTGGGCCTGGCGAAGGTGTCCGGTGCCCCCGTGGGGGTGATCTGCACCTCGGGGACTGCCGTGGCCAACCTCACCCCGGCCGTGGTCGAGGCCTCATACAGCGCCGTCCCACTGGTCGTCGTGACCGCCGACCGACCAGTCGAGGCACGCGGGGTGGGCGCCCCCCAGACCATCGACCAGGTGGAGTTCTTCGGTCCCGACGTCCGGTTCTTCGCCGACCTTGGGGCCGTTGGGCAGGCGGATCCCGATGATGATCTGGACGCCGCGCTTAGGGCGGCGCGCGTGGCGGCTGGGAGTGCGGTTGGCTCTGCGCTGGGGGCATCGACGAGCGGCGGGCTGGTCGACACCGGGATGCGGGGCAGCCGGGTCGGCACAACCCGTCGGCCCGGCCCGGTCCACCTCAACGTCGGATTCCGGCTCCCACTCGTGCCCGACGCAGCGGACCTCGCCGACGCGCCCAGGCCGGTCGACGCCCGCAGCCCGGGCATCGCGGCCCCGTCCCGACGGTCGCGCACGCCGGTTGTCGGCGCGGACCCAGAGGAGGCCGCGAACCTCCTCGGGGAGGTCCCGGCTCGCGGTGTCCTGGTCGTGGGCGACCTCCCGCCGGCGCCCCTGCACGGTCATCACCGGGTGCTGGCCGAGTTCGCCTCGGCGTGCGGATGGCCGATCATCGCCGAGCCGTCGGCGAACCTCCACTGGGCACCGACCGCGCTCAGCCACGGGGTGCTGGTCCTCGGTGCGCCGGGCTTCCTGGCCGCCCACCGGCCCGATCTGGTCGTGACCGCGGGCCTGTTCGGCCTGTCGCGGCCCACCCTGGAGCTGATGCGGGTGGCTCGGCGCCACGTCGCCATCGACCTGCCCGCAGCCGGTCGGGAGGTCTGCGATCCGGTGCGGACGGCATGCAAGGTGCTCGAGGCCATCCCGCGGCCGCCCTCCGACCCGCCCCCCGACGCGGCGTGGCTCGCGGATTGGACAGCAGCGGACGCAGTAGCGGCCGAGGTGGTGGGCGAGCTTGCGGCTGGTTCCGGCTGGCCGGGCGAACCCGCGGCCGGCTCCAGGCCGTTGGGTTCCGACCAGTCCGGCCGCAGGCTGTCCGGGGCGGGCGCGGCAATGGGCGTCTGGCGGGCAGCCCCCGCCGACGGGCTGCTCCTGGTGGCCGCATCCTGGCCGGTCCGCCAGGTTGAGGCCTTCGCCGGGAGGCGCGCGGGGTTGCTCGTCGTCGGGAACCGCGGGGCCAACGGCATCGATGGACTCGTGTCGACGGCCTGGGGTGCTGCGCTGGCGCATCAGTCCCGTGGTGGCGGGCCAGCCCTTGCGCTCCTTGGGGACCTGGCCTTTCTGCACGACCACAACGGTCTGCTCGTCGGGGCCGCCGAACCGCAACCGGACCTGGTGATCGTGGTCTCGGACAACGACGGCGGTGGCATCTTCCACCAGCTCGAACAGGGCCGTCCCGAGTACGCTGCCTCGTTTGAGCGCCTCTTCGGGACGCCCCTCGGGCGGGACCTCGTGTCGATCTCGGCGGCAGCCGGGGTGCCGGCCTGCAGGGTCGCAAACGAGGCGGACCTGGCCGATGCGGTCAGGGCGGCGATGGCGGCCGGGGGGGTCCGGGTCGTGGTCGCGGATGTCCGCGACCGGGCGGCGGAGACGGCCCTCCTGGAGCGGGTCCGGACGGAGGTGTCCCGGCGGCTGGGCTGAGGGTCTTCGGTCAGGTGCCCAGCGTCCAGCCGTTGGACTGCATCTGGTGGATTCCGCCGCCGTCGATCACGGTCAGGCCGGCGGCCTTCATCGCGGCCGTCGCCCGCCCCGAGCGTCCGCCGCTCTGGCAGTAGACGACGTACGTGTGTCGGGGATTCAACCGCTTGACCTGCGTGGCGAAGTCGAGTGCCCCGACATCCATGTTGCGGGAACCCGCTACGTGGCCGGACTGGTACTCCCCACGGGATCGGACGTCGATGACCTTTGCCCCCGCGGCCTTCAACTCAGCGGCCGTGGGCGCGGCCGGACGGCCGAACATCTTCGCGAAGAACCCCATGGTGAACCTCCTGGTCATGAGCGGGTCGTGGCGCTTCGATGGATACATACCCTACCGGGTATCCGCCAAACCTTGCGACCAGCGCGCGGGAGGCCGCGGGTCGGCCGCCTGATCAGGCCGACAATGCCCGACGCACCGCGTCCAATTTCGCCTCGGACTCGGCGATCTCCGCCTCTGGGGTCGATCCGGCGACGATCCCGCAGCCGGCGTACAGGCGCAGGCGGGTGGCCGGGCCGCGCTCGGTGCCCTCCACAGCGGCGCAGCGCAGGGCGATCCCGAACTCGCCGTCACCGTTCGCGTCGATCCAGCCGACCGGACCCGCGTACCGGCCCCGGTCCATCCCCTCGAGCTCGCGGATCAGCGCCGCGGCCCGCTCGGTCGGCGTTCCGCAGACGGCGGCTGTCGGGTGCAGGGATGCGGCCAGGGCCATCGCGGACGCCCCGTCGGCGAGTAGCCCGGTCACGTCGGTGACCAGGTGCTGCACGTTGGCCAGCGCCAGGATGTGCGGGGCGCGGGGCACGTCGAGGTCCGTGCAGTGCGTGGCCAGGGCGTCGGCGACGGAATGGACCGCGTACTCGTGCTCCTCGAGGTCCTTGTCGGAGCCGAGCAGTGCGGCCGCCAGGCCGGCGTCCTCAGACTCGTCGCCCTTGCGCGTCACCGTGCCGGCGAGCACGCGGGACGTCACGTGGTCCCCGCTGCGGCGGACGAGCAGCTCCGGAGTCGCGCCGACAAGGCCCTCCACGCTGAAGGTCCAGCAGTCCGGGTAGGAGTGGGACAGCCGCTGCAGAAGCCCGGCAGCGTCGAGCCGGTCGGGTAGATCGGCCACTATGTCGCGCGCGAGCACCACCTTGTCGAGCTCCCCAGCTGAGATCCGGCGGACGGCGACGTCCACTGCCCGGGCCCACTGGTCGACCGGCCGGGAACCGGCCGACCACGCGATCGGCCCATCACTGCGGGCCAGCCGTGCATCGTGCGCGTCGTCTGGAGGTCCGTCGGTCTCGACAGTCGTGAGCCACGTGCGTCCGTCCCGGTGCCCGACGACCACGGCAGGCACGATCACGACCGATGCCTGCGGACCGGTGTCGAAGGTGAACGACGCGAATGCGACCGGCCCAGTGCCGGGCAAGCCCACCCGATCATCGATCTGGACCTGCTCGCACCACGTCGTCCACCAGCGCTGCGCCCGGCTGAAGCGCTCGGGACCGCTGATGGAGAACCGGGCCGCCTCGCCCCAGCCGACGAAGCCCACGCCGTCGCGCACCCAGGCATGGCCGCCGCTATTGGGCAGAAGCGACAGCAGGCCACCGGATATCGGGTCCAGCGTGGCGGTGCGGACCAGTCGACCCCGGGTCGTGGCGGGCAGTGGGCTGGTCACCGGACAAGCCTACCCATGGAGCCGGCCCACGGACGTGATGCGTTCCGGGCCAGACCAGGGCGCAGGCGGGCGAGCGGGCAGTCATCAGGGGCGGCGCTGGCGGCCCTGCGGCGATGCCGGCTCGGATCACGCAGAGGCTCGGTGCAGGGCAACGATCCCCCCGGACAGGTTCCGCCAAGCCACACGCGACCATCCGGCCTCCGCGATCCGTTCCGCAAGCTGGGCCTGCGTGGGCCAGGCGCGGATGGATTCGGCCAGGTACTCGTACGCCGCTGGTGCGCTGGAGACCCTCCGGGCGATCGGCGGCAGCGCTCCCATGAGGTACTCCAGATACACAGTCCGCCACGGACGCCACGTCGGATGGCTGAACTCGCACACCAGGAGCCGTCCCCCGGGCCTGGTCACGCGATGCATCTCCGCCAGGGCGCGGTCGACGTCGACGACGTTGCGCAGGCCGAACGATATGGTCACCGCGTCGAACGCGCCGTCGGCGAAGGGCAGGGCGGTGGCATCCCCGGCCACGAACGGCAGGTCGGGATACCTGCGTCGTCCCTCCGCGAGCATCCCCCAGGAGAAGTCGCTGGGTATGACGGCCGCGCCCTCCGCCTGGAATGGCAGCGCGCTCGTGCCCGTGCCCGCTGCAAGGTCCAGCACGAGGTGTCCCGGCTGGGCCGCCACCGCCCGCACGACCTCGCGCCGCCAGCGGCGGTCCTGGCCCAGGGAAAGCACGTCATTGGTTAGGTCATACCTCGCCGCGACGTTGTCGAACATCGACCGCACGTCTGTGGGGTGCTTCTCCAAGCTGGCTCGGGTCACCATCGAATTGTCGCTGCCGGACCTGCGACGCCCAAACCGGTGCATCGGGATCGGTCCAGCGCCGGACGCGCGGCGCGGCGGGCCCCATCGCCCATGACCTCGCAGCAGAGTTGTAGGTAATCGTCGGCTCGCGCCGCCTTGGCCCCCGACCTCGCAGCCAAGTTGTCGGTTATCCAGCCCGCGCGCGGCTCCATAAGCCACAACTGAGCTGCGAAGTTCAGCCTCGCGCGTGGGCGACGGCGAGCGCCCGGATCCTTGCGACGATCAGCCTGGCGCGTGGGCGAGGTCGGCGATCCAGCCGCGAGCCGCGCCGGCCCCCGTCCCCGCGCCCTCCTGTCCATCGGACCAGCGACGCCTGCTCCCGCGCCACGCGCATGGCTCAGGCCAGTGCCCTCAGGCCGCGCTCCCGGAAGATGGCCAGGGCCATCTCGACCTGTTCCCGTGTGGGGGCGGGCGTGTTCAGCAGGGGGTAGGCGCGGCCCAGCGCCGCATACTTCGCAACGCCGAGCCGGTGGTAGGGCAGGACCTCGACGCGCTCCACGATGCTGCCGAGGTCAGCGGCGAGGTCGGCCACTTCTGCGATCTGCTCGGGGCGGTCGGTCAGCTCAGGGACCAGCACGAACCGGATCCACACCTTGATCCGGTGCTCGACCAGGCGGTGGGCGAAGTTGAGCAGATCGGTGAACTGCCCCCCACCGGTCACGCGCTCGTAGAGCTCGGCGTTGCCTGCCTTGATGTCCAGCAGGACCAGGTCGGTGTTGGCGAACATGCGCTCGGACACGCGGTGGCCACCATGCCCGGACGTGTCCAAGGCCGTGTGCATGCCGTACGCCTGCTTCACGCCTACGAAGATGTCCTCGACGAAGGCGGGCTGGAGCAGTGGCTCCCCGCCCGTGACGGTCAGCCCCCCGCCACGCAGCAGGAAGGACCTGTACCTGCCGGCTTCCTCGACCACCCTGCGCACGGTCGTCCGCTCGCCCAAGCGCATGGTCTGCGTGTCCGGGTTGTGGCAGTACAGGCAGCGCAGCGGACACCCGGAGAGGAACACCGTGTAGCGAAGCCCCGGGCCGTTGACCCCGGACGTCGTCTCGGCGGAGTGGACGAACCCCACGCGCGACCCGTCGGCGACGTCCACCGCGTCGCCGTACTCGGCGCTGTAGTCCTCGATGCCCACCACGTGCC
>JBAVLA010000172.1:0-21972 GCA_049688595.1 Candidatus Nanopelagicales bacterium
GAGTCCGGCTACCGGGCCAGCGTGGAGCAGTTGGAGGCGGCTCGGACGCCGGCCACGAAGGCGCTGGTGTTCGTGTCCCCGTCCAACCCGACGGGGGCGGTCTACTCGCCCATCGATGTCGCCGCGATCGGCCAATGGGCGGTCGACAACGGGCTGTGGGTGATAACCGACGAGATCTACGAGCACCTCGTGTATGGCGCCGCTCGGTTCGCGTCCATGCCAGCCCTCGTACCTGAGCTCGCCGATCGGTGCATCGTGGTCAACGGCGTGGCCAAGACGTACGCGATGACAGGCTGGCGGGTCGGCTGGCTCATCGGCCCGTCGGATATCGTCAGGGCGGCGACCAACCTGCAGTCCCACGCCACGAGCAACGTCGCCAACGTCTCCCAGGTCGCAGCCCTGGCCGCGGTATCCGGGGACCTGTCCGCCGTGGAGCAGATGAAGGTCGCTTTCGACCGGCGGCGCAGGCGGATCGTCGAGCTGCTCAGCGCGATCCCTGGTGTGGTCTGCCCTGAGCCGGAGGGCGCCTTCTACGTGTACCCATCGGTCGAGGGCCTCCTTGGCCGACAGCTCCGCGGCCAGCGGCCGGCGAGCTCGGCCGAGCTGGCCGCCCTGATCCTCGATGAGGCCGAGGTCGCCGTGGTACCCGGCGAGGCGTTCGGCACCCCTGGGTACGTGCGGCTGTCCTACGCCCTGGGCGACTCAGACCTCGAGGAGGGCGTGGGTCGGATGGCGGCCCTCCTGGGCGAGGCCGGCTGAACCGTACGCAGGCCTGCTTCGCGGCCAGCCGGCCAGGCGCGCGTCGCCCCGGCGCCAGCCGCACAGCAGCTACAACGAGCAGCCGACCAGCACCGGCTCGTTCTCCAGGACGATCCCGAACCGGTCGGCCACGCCCGCCCGCACCACTCGGGCCAGCTCGAGCAGGTCCTCAGCCGTGGCACCGCCGCGGTTCGTGACGGCCAGTGAGTGCTTCGTCGACAGGGTCGCGCGCGCTCCGGGACGCACCCCGAAGCCGCGTTCGAACCCGGCGTGCGAGATCAGCCATGCAGCCGAGGTCTTGACCATCCCGTCGCCGGCTGGGAACCGGGGTGCCGCCTCGGGCAGGCCCGCGGCGACTTCGGCGCTGACGACCGGATTCGTGAAGAACGATCCGGCGCTCCAGGTGTCATGATCGGCCGGGTCGAGGACCATGCCCTTTCCCCGGCGCAGCGCCATGACAGCCTCCCGGGCATCAGCCAGCGGAGCGCGCGCCCCCGGCTCGACGCCCAGCCGGCGGGCGAGCTCGGCGTACCTGATGGGCGCAGAGAGCGGGTCCACCGCCAGCCGCAGGGACACTGTGAGCACCACCCACGTCCCCGGCTGGCGCTTCAGGGCCGAGGTCCGATAGCCGAATCCTGCATCGTTCGGGAGCAGGTGGCCGACCTCGCCTGTGCGCCGGTCGAGGACCTGGATCGTCTCGAGCGTGTCTGCGACCTCGCATCCGTACGCCCCGACGTTCTGGATGGGGGTGGCCCCCGTGGAGCCCGGGATCCCCGACAGTGCTTCGACGCCGGACCAGCCGGCGGTCACCGCATGCTTGACGAAGGCGTCCCAACGCTCACCGGCGGCCACCTCGACTAGGACGCCCGACGGATCCGTCTCGCGCACGACGATGCCCCGCGTGGCCACTTGGAGCACGGTCCCGGGGAAGCCAACATCGGCCACGAGCAGGTTCGACCCGCCCCCGACGACGAGCAGCGGCTCCCCTGCGGCGTCAGCTCGACGAACCTCCTCGACGAGCTCGGACTGCGTGCTGGCCACCAGGACCTGGCGAGCTGGTCCACCCACGCGCAGCGTGGTCAGTTCGGCAAGGGTCGCGTCAACTGCCATGCCCGCAACCCTAGGGTGGGCCGACCGGTCTCGGCGCGCTCCGCAGGACGACGGCGAGCAGCACGAGGCAGACCCCGCAGAGCGCGAGGCCCAACCACTGGATCCGGCTGACCGGATCGGACATGATCAGCACCACGTTCAAGACCAGGATGATGCCCGTCGCCGCGGGGAGCACGACCCCGAGCGGGTCAGCATGCGCCGCCAGGCGACCTCGCGGCTGCCTGTGGGGCCAGCGGGGGGTCATCCACCAGCGCCCCAGGTTGCCCAGCAGGGCCACGTCAGCCAGGGCCAGGACTGCGGGAATCGGCAGCGGACCCCGACCACGCAGCCCCTCCCTGGTCCACACGAGCACCAGCAGGACCGTCCAGAGCACGGATGTCGCAGCCAGCCAAGCCCCCAGTACGACGCACCAGCGGACCCAGCCACGCCAGGCGGGATCGATCGGCTCATCCACCCCGGGCGTCAGGACTGGAGACCTGGGGCCTGGTCAAGCTCTTCTGGATGCTCCCGCAGGTAGCGGGCATCGTCGTTGACGTATGCGTAGTACAGCCCGATCAGGAAGCCGCCGCCGACGAAGTTGCCGAGCAGGCAGATCAGCACATTCGCGGCGGCTGCCGCTATGTCCAGCTGGCCCTGGAAGGCGTAGATCTCGAAGAGAACGGTGTTGGCCACGGAGTGCTCCATGCCCGTGAAGGCGAACACGAACACCGCGATCATCATGATCAGGGCCTTGAGCAGGTCCTCCTTGATGTAGCCGTTGTAGATCAGCAGCATCGCGAGGTTGATCATGAAGTTGCAGTAGAGGGCGCGGACGAACAGGTCCGCCCAGCCGCTCAATCCCTCATGGACGTACTCGAGCTTGTGGTCGACCGTCTCGGTCATGATCCCCAGCACCTGGGGGCTGATCATCGTCGAGTAGTTCAACGCCAGGGCGACGAACAGGCCGCCGAGGGCGTTGCCCACCAGGCACCAGAAGAGGATCCTCCCAGCGCTGGTGGCAGTGATCCGACGGTAGTACTTGCCGATCGAGACGATCATCATGTTGGAGGTCAGCAGCTCTGACTTCGACCAGTAGATGAACACCAGGGCCGGGGAGAAGGTCAGCGCCCCGAAGATCTTGCCGATGGGCTTCAGGGTCGAACCGCCCACCGGCACGGCGTCGAAGGCTGCGATGACCGAGAGGTACGCGTCGTACATCACGCCGACGATGATGCCGGCCATCGCGGCCCGCATCAGGTAGCGCGAACGCATCTCCGACGTCATCGCCGCCTTGAACTCGAGAGCGTCGAGGGCGGTCGTGATGAAGGTCTTGCCGGGGAACAGGTGATGCGACTGGGGTTTCATTGTCTGCGACTCTCTCCGGGCGGCACGCGTCGTCGCCATCGTATTGACGACCGCCCACGGATACGCGGTGAACGGGCGGAGGCACGTGCGTGCCGGTTCGGGACTGAGCCCGACTGCGCTGGAGCGCACGAGCCGGCTGGCGGGCCACGAACGAGAGCCGCCCACCCCGGTTGGGTGGACGGCTCGGCTGCGTGCAGCGACCGCGGCTCGGACCGCTACCGGGTCTCCTTGTGGGCCGTGTGGCGGTTGCAGTTCGGGCAGTGCTTCTTCAACTCCAGACGATCCGGGTCGTTGCGCCGGTTCTTCCTGGTGATGTAGTTGCGGTGCTTGCACTCCTGGCAGGCCAGGGTGATCTTGGGCCGGATATCAGTGGTCTTGGCCACGAGAGTGCCTTTCTCGTCTATGTCGCCCAGGGGCGCGCACTGCTGACCTCTTCGGGGACAGAGGTCGTCACTGGTAGCGGAGGCCGGACTTGAACCGGCGACACAGCGATTATGAGCCGCTTGCTCTGCCAGGCTGAGCTACTCCGCCATGAAGCCGACCCTTGCGGGCCGACCCCTTCCGAGCCCCTTTACGGAATCGAACCGTAGACCTTCTCCTTACCATGGAGACGCTCTGCCGACTGAGCTAAAGGGGCAACGGCGACAAGGTTACCGGACCCGGTGACCGATCCGGAAATCGCCGGTGCCCCGACCCGCAGCCCAGTCCAAGCCGCCGGGCACGCACTGCAGTCGTAGATCTCGCCGGTCCGCTCGCCGCACTGGTCCTGCCGCTGTTCGTGGCCGAGCGTGTCGTGCAGGAGGCCCGGAACGGCTGGGCAGCACCCCACTGAGCAGGGCCTCGTTCTCCCGGGCGGGCAGCGCCCGACGACAGGAGGCGCTCCCATCGCATGGGGGCGCCTCCTGTTTCCGGTGGCGGGTGTTGGGTTCGAACCAACGTAGGCTTAGCCGACGGTTTTACAGACCGCTCCCTTTGGCCGCTCGGGCAACCCGCCGTCGCCCCGAAATGGTACAACGCCGCCGGGGCCTGGGGCCAAACGCCGCACGTTCAACCGGCGGACACCGCATCAGCCCTGGGCCGATAGCCTTGTCGGCCATGGCAGACAGCAGCTTCGACATCGTGAGCAAGGTGGATCGCCAGGAGGTCGACAACGCCCTGAACCAGGCGGCCAAGGAGCTAGCCCAGCGATTCGACTTCAAGAACACCGCCACGTCCATCACCTGGCGGGGGGAGATGGGAATCGAGATCACGTCGAGCACGGAGGAGCGGTGCCGCGCAGCGCTGGACGTGTTCAAGGACAAGCTGGTCAAGCGGCACGTGTCCCTCAAGGCACTCGACGCCGGCGAGCCGCGGCAGTCGGGCAAGGAGAGCAGGATCTCCTGCACGCTCAAGGCCGGCATCAGCAAGGAGCAGGCCAGCAAGTTGAACAAGCTCATCCGGGAGCACGGCACGAAGTCAGTCCGGTCCCAGGTGATGGGCGACGAGCTGCGCGTGACCTCGAAGAGTCGCGACGACCTGCAGGCCGTCCAGCAGCTCGTCCGCGAGGCTGACCTGGAGTTCGCCGTCCAGTTCGTGAACTACCGATGATCGACATTGCGCCCCACGCCGACCTGCGGCCCGCAGGGCAGCCAGACCCGATCCTGTTCGACCTGGACGGGACCCTGACCGAGTCCGGTCCCGGCGTGATGGCCTCCGTGCGACACGCGCTCGAACTCATGGGTGAGCAGGTCCCTGGCGACGACGTGCTGCGCCGCTTCATAGGCCCGCCGCTGGCCGACTCGTTCCGTGACTTCTGCGGGATGGACGCCGATCGCGTGCGCGTCGCGATCGGGGCCTACCGGGAGCACTACGCCGAGCACGGGCAGTACGAGAACTCCGTGTACGAGGGGATCCCCGAGGTGCTCGAGACGCTGTCTGCGGCCGGCCGGACCCTGGCGGTAGCGACGTCGAAGGCGCAGCTGTTCGCCGATGGGATCCTGAACCACTTCGGCCTCGCCGAGCATTTCGCGCTGATCCTGGGCTCCGAGTTCGACGGCTCCCGCACCAGGAAGTCCGACGTGCTGCGCGAGGTCCTTGCGCGTCTGGGCCGCCCAGGTCGCGAGGGGGTGCTCATCGGGGACCGCTACCACGACGTCTTCGGCGCCACCAGCGTTGGGATGCCGTGCATCGGGGCGCTGTGGGGCTACGGCTCCCCAGAGGAGCTCACGTCAGCGGGTGCGACCGCGCTGGCCCAACATCCCAGCGACGTCCCGGCGATGGTCGGTGTGACCAGCGGTTGATCCTGCCCAGGCCGCGGGCAGGGTCAACCGCCCAGCTCGGCGATCCCGTGGCGCAAGCGCCCGCGCTCCCGCGTCGGCGCGATTGACTCCGGCTGCCACGCCAGCGCGTCGAAGGGGCAGACCTCCACGCATATCCCGCAGTACATGCACAGGCCCCAGTCGATGACGAACGAGTCAAGGACGTTGACAGTCCGCGGGCGCCGAGCGCTGGGATCCCCGATCGTCTCCTGATGGGCCTGCAGCCAGATGCACCACGTCGGGCACTCCCGAACGCACAGCATGCAGGAGGTGCACCTGTCCGCGGTCAGCTGGATGCGGGCGCGAGCGCTCATGGCAGCCACTCCCGCGGGACGCCAGGAACCGGCGGAGCCGAGCGCTGGCGGGCGGCCCGCGTCGCGCCGGGAGGCCGCTCAGCGGGTTCGCAGGCGCCTGGCCAGGCACTGAGCAGCCGAGCAGGCAGGGGGGTCGTCCGCAGCAGCGGCCTGTCTGCATCGTCCGTGGTCAGGAGTGGGCGAAGGTCGGGGTTGCCCGCGAAGTAGACGCCGAACATCTCGTGCGTCTCCCGCTCGTGCCACGCCACCCCGGGGAGGATGCCGACCAGGGAGTCCAGCTCCGCGTGATCGCGATCGACTGTGGTTCGGATCAGGTGCTGCGTGCGACGTCCGAGATCGACCAGGTGGACCACCACGTCGAGCTCCCCAGCGGCTGGGCGGTCGACAGCGGTCAGGAAGTCCACGAAGCCCGCTCCTGTGGCGACCAGCCCGGCACATCGATCGCGCCACTGCGCCGGTTGCACATCCTCCTCATGGACGTCCATGGAGCACCTCCGCCAGTGCGGCGACCAGATCCCCCGGGCGCGGCGGACAGCCCGGGACCCAGACGTCGACGCGCACGACCTCGTGGGCCCCCGGGATCACGCTGTACGAGTCCCAGTACGGCCCGCCGGTCGATGCGCACGCGCCGAAGGCCACGACGGCCCTGGGTTCGGGCACCTCAGCCAGCGCATCGGACAGGACGTGTGCAAGCTGCTTGGTGACAGTCCCGGCGACCACGAGGACGTGCAGATCCGGCGGACCGGACTCGCCTGCATGGATCACGCCCGGGTCCCCACCAGCCGCGTGCAGCCATTCAGCGACCCGCCGGGCCTCGCGCATCTCAACGCCACAGCAGGCCAGGCCCAGTTCCAGGACGTGCACGGCCACCCGGCGCTCGCCCAAGCGAAGCCACACCTGCTCCACGAGGCCCGAGGACATGGGGGGAAGACTACGCCGCACCCAGAACACGCCCACCCTCACCCACGAAGCCCCCCTCGGGCCCGACGATGGGTCAGAATGGAGCAGTTCCATGAATCACTTGCGGAAGGCGCCTCCAGTGGCCAAGCCGGTAGAGCAGCTAGGACGGGTGATCATCCGGTTCGCCGGCGACTCGGGCGACGGCATGCAGTTGACCGGGGACCGCTTCACCCATGAGACGGCCTCCTTCGGCAACGACCTGTCCACGCTGCCGGACTTCCCCGCGGAGATCCGTGCCCCAGCCGGGACGTTACCGGGAGTGAGTGCATACCAGCTGCAGTTCGCCGATCACGAGATCCAGACCCCGGGCGACGCCGCCGATGTGCTGGTGGCCATGAACCCCGCCGCGCTGAAGAGCAACCTCCAGCACGTGCGGCGTGGCGGGACCTTGATCGTCAACAGCGACGAGTTCACCTCGCGCGCCCTGGGCAAGGTTGGCTACGCCTCGGATCCGCTGGTCGATGGCAGCTTGGACTCGTACGCAGTCCATGCCGTCAGCCTCACGACCCTGACTGTCGAGGGCCTCAGGGGCTTCGACCTGACCAGGAAGGAGGCGGAGCGGGCCAAGAACATGTTCGCCCTGGGCCTGCTGTCGTGGCTGTACGACCGCGGCACGCAGGGCACTCGGGCGTTCCTCACCGCCAAGTTCGCCCGGAAGCCGGAGATCCTGGCGGCCAACCTGGCCGCGTTCGACGCCGGCTGGGCGTTCGGGGAGACGACCGAGGACTTCGCGGTGCAGTTCCAGGTCCACCCGGCGCCGCTGCCCCCTGGCACCTACCGCAACATCACCGGGAACGTCGCCCTGTCGTTCGGGTTGATCGCCGCTGCCGAGCTGTCTGGCCTTCCGCTGTTCCTCGGTTCCTACCCGATCACGCCGGCCAGCGACATCCTCCATGAGCTCAGCCGGCACAAGGACTTCGGCGTCCGCACCGTGCAGCTGGAGGACGAGATCGCCGGCATCGGAGCAGCCCTCGGCGCGGCGTACGGTGGCGCCCTGGCAGTCACGACGACCTCGGGGCCGGGTATCGCGCTGAAGTCCGAGACGATCGGCCTGGCGGTCTCCACCGAGCTGCCCCTGCTCATCATCGATGTCCAGCGGGGCGGGCCCTCGACCGGCCTGCCCACGAAGACCGAGCAGTCCGACCTGCTGCAGGCGATGTTCGGCCGGAACGGGGAGGCGCCCGTGCCGATCGTCGCGCCAAGGTCGCCCAGCGACTGCTTCTGCACGGCCATCGAGGCGGCGCGGATCGCCCTCACGTACCGCACGCCAGTGCTGCTGCTCTCGGACGGGTACCTGGCCAACGGCTCCGAACCCTGGCGGGTGCCGGACGTGAACGACCTGCCGGACCTGCACGTCGGGTTCGCGACCGCCCCGAACCACCGCCTCGAGGACGGCACCGAGGTCTTCTGGCCCTTCGAGCGCGACCCGCAGACGCTGGCCCGACCGTGGGCGATCCCCGGCACCCCGGAGCTTGAGCATCGGATCGGCGGCCTGGAGAAGGCCGACGGATCCGGCGCCGTCAGCTACGACCCGGACAACCACGACCACATGGTGCGCATCCGCCAGGCCAAGGTGGATGGCATAGCCTCGGCGATCCCCCTGCTCGAGGTCGACGACCCCCATGGCGACGCCCGGGTGCTCGTCCTGGGCTGGGGATCCACGCACGGCCCGATCGGCGCCGCGTGCGGGATCATCCGATCTGAGGGCGGCCACGTCGCCCAGGCCCACCTGCGCCACCTCAACCCGTTCCCGTCGAACACCGGCGACGTCCTGCGTCGCTACGACCGGGTGCTCATCCCAGAGATGAACCTCGGCCAGCTGTGGCTGCTCATCCGCGGCAAGTACCTGGTCGACGCCATCGGCTACAACCAGGTGCGCGGGCTGCCGTTCAAGGCGACCGAGCTCGCAGACCAGATCAGGGAGCTGCTGTGACCATGCCGCTGACCGATGCCCCCGCCCTGCGGCTGGTCCCGAAGTCCGACGCGCCGCAGGCCGCCAGGGACTTCCGCAGCGACCAGGAGGTCCGCTGGTGCCCGGGCTGCGGGGACTACGCGATCCTGGCCGCCGTCCAATCGTTCCTGCCCGAACTGGGCGTGCGCCGGGAGAGCATCGTCTTCATCTCCGGGATCGGCTGCTCGTCCCGGTTCCCGTACTACATGAACACCTATGGGATGCACTCCATCCATGGCCGTGCCCCGGCGATCGCGACCGGCCTGTCCGTGTCGCGACCCGATCTCTCGGTCTGGGTGGTCACCGGCGATGGGGATGCGCTCAGCATCGGTGGCAACCACTTCCTCCACACGCTGCGCCGCAACGTCAACATCAAGATCCTGCTGTTCAACAACCGGATCTACGGACTGACCAAGGGGCAGTACTCGCCCACGAGCGAGGCGGGGAAGATCACGAAGAGCACCCCGATGGGCTCGATCGACTACCCGTTCAACCCGATCTCCGTGGCCCTGGGGGCTGAGGCGTCATTCGTCGCCCGGACCATCGACTCAGACCGCAAGCACCTCCTGTCGGTCCTGCGGGCCGCTGCGGCGCACGAGGGCACGGCGCTCGTGGAGATCTACCAGAACTGCAACATCTTCAACGACGGAGCCTGGGAGCCGCTCAAGGACCCCGCCGTGCGCGACAGCAACATCATGCGGCTGGAGCACGGCAAGCCGGTCCGGTTCGGGCCGAACGGCGAGCTGGGCCTGGGCCGGCGGCCCGACGGCGTGCTGACCGTCGTCGACGTCGCCGAGTGCGGCGAGGACCGGCTGTGGATCCACGACGCCCAGGCCGCCGAGCCGTCCACCGCGTTCGCGATCGCGCGGCTCGCCGACTTCAACACCCTTGAGCACACTGCGATCGGCGTCTTCCGCGATGTCCAGCGCCCCGTGTACGACCGGCTGCTGGACGCCCAGCTGCGCAGCGCGACGGCCAACGGTCGCGGCGACCTGGGGCAACTGCTGTCCGGTCGTGACACCTGGACGATCGGGCCCCGTGCGTCAGACGCAGAAGGGTAGCTCCCGCCGCCTCACGCGTTCTTGCGATGCCGCAGCACCGCCACGGAGCCCTTCGCGTGGTGGAGCAGCGCTTGGCTCGTGGAACCCAGGAGCATCCCGAGGAACGCTCCGCGTCCGTGCGAACCGACCACGGTGAGGCTGGCCCGCTCCGTTGCCTGGGAAAGGGCCTGTGCCGGTCGGCCATGCACGACAGTGGTCGTGATGCGGACGTCCGGGTACCGATCGCTCCAGCCGGCCAACGCCTCGTGCGCCACGCGCTCCTCGAAATCGGCTGTGGCCCGGGTGATCTCCACCGGCGGGACGTAGGGAACCACGCCCGGGTACACCGGGATCGCATACGAGTGCAGGACCTCGACATCCAGGCCATGCCGCGACGCGTGGTCGATCGCCCACGCCAGGGTCTCCTCGGACTCAGCGGACCCATCGATGCCGACTACCACGGGCCCCTCGGCGTTGCCCCGGGCCTGGACGACGATGACTGGGCAGTGGGCATGGGAGGCGACGTGGGAGACGGTCGACCCCAGGATCGCCGAGCTGACCGAGCCCATGCCGCGCGAGCCGAGGACGACCATCTGGGCATCCCGGCTCTGGTCGACCAGCACCGATGCCGGGGATCCGTCCGTGGCGATGGTCCGAACCGGCACGCCGGCGCGCTGCACGACCTCGGCGGCTTGGGCGACCAGCGCCGGGCCCTGCGGCGGAAGGGCTGGCGGCACGCCCGGCGCCTCTGACAGCGTCAAGGCTGCGCCTTCCAACCCGGAGAGCTCCGGCTCGGCGAAGACCACGCGAATGCCCAGATGCCGGGCGGCTGCCTCGCGAACAGCCCACTCCAGCGCGGCCTGCGCATCCGGTGAGCCGTCGTAGCCGACGACTATCTCCAAGGGACTCCCGCCCATCTGTCGACCCCTTTCCGCACCCGCGCGGCGCCCGCGCGGTGCCGAGAGATTCGTCGCGGATGGCCGGTCCCGGGCAGGGACCGTGCTCGCAACATCTGCCGGTGCCCCGGTGGCGCACCCCGACACTAGCCGCTGGACCGGGCATGTTGCCCCACTGGCGCTGATTGCGGCGCGCTTGGTGAGTCCCTCGCGGCGGAGGTCAGCCGGACCGGTCCACGACGTACTCGCAGAGCATCTCGAGGGCCTCCCGCGCCGGGACCTCGGGCAGGGGGCTCAGGGCGGCGCGCGCCTCGTCAGCCCACCGGCGGGCCTCCGCTCGAGCCTGGTCCATCGCCGGGTGCGCCCGAATCAGCGCCAGCGCCTCAGCGTGCTCGGCGTTGTCGCGAATCGGCCCGGATGTCAACTCGAGGAGCCGGGCGTCCTCGGAGGCGTTGGACTGGCGTGCGAACAGCACCGCGAGGGTGGCCACGCCCTCGCGCAGGTCGGTGCCGGGGGTCTTGCCGGACTGGGTGCGCTCGCTGGCGAGGTCGACCAGGTCGTCGGCGAGCTGGAAGGCCACCCCGATCCGCTCGCCGTAGGTTGCCAGCGTCTCCACGACCCCCTCCGGGGCACCGGACATGAGTCCACCGAACCTCGTTGCAGCTGCGATCAGCGAGCCGGTCTTGTCCGCCAGCACCTGCACGTGGTGGGCGATCGGGTCCTCCTCTGCAGCCGGGCCCATCGTCTCCCGGATCTGCCCTGTGCACAGCCGCTCGAAGGTGCGAGCCTGGATCCGGACCGCATCGGCGCCCAAGTCGGCCAACAGGTTCGAGGCCCGCGCGAAGAGGAAGTCCCCGGTCAGGATCGCCACTGTGTTGTCCCACCTCGCGTTGGCCGAGGGGGCCCCCCGACGCACGGCGGCCTCGTCCATCACGTCGTCGTGGTAGAGGGTGGCCAGATGCGTCAGCTCGACTACG
The DNA here is from genome assembly GCA_049688595.1 of Candidatus Nanopelagicales bacterium. Lineage (GTDB taxonomy): Bacteria > Actinomycetota > Actinomycetes > S36-B12 > CAIYMF01 > Prado023. Next base: position 11,649 of record JBAVLA010000172.1, read on the forward strand.
ACCGCGGCAGGAACCACGTTCGGCATCTCCGGGTTGCCGAACTCGGCGGAGAGCAGGGTCAGCAGCGGGCGGAACCGCTTGCCGCCGGCATCCATCAGGTGGCTGGCTGCCCCGGTGACGAACGGGTACTGGCTCTGCACGCTGGCGTGCAGCACATGCTCCACCTCGACCAACCCAGCGGTGACCCGCACGTCGAGCGCCGCATCAGGCAGCGACAGGCCCCCTGGGCGGCTGGAGATCAACGACGGCACAGTCCAAGTCTCACGTACGTGGGTCGATTGTGCAGAATCGACCCACGTACGTGGGGCGAGCGAGGGGCGATCCTGCGCGTGGCGTGCAGGCGATCCGGCCCGCCAACTCGTCGGGGTCGACTGCGCGCTGGTCGCTGTGGTCAGATCGTGGGCAGCTCGGCGAGCGACTGCGCGAACCGCTCCTCAGGGGTGTCCGTGTCCACGAGCCGGCCGTTGAGGTAGGCGTCGTAGGCGGCGAGGTCGAAGTGCCCGTGGCCCGACAGCGCGATCACGATCACGCGCTCCTCGCCGGCCTCAGTCGCCCGGTTCGCCTCACTGATGCCCGCCGCGATCGCGTGGCTGGACTCCGGCGCCGCGACGATGCCTTCCGTGCGCGCGAACCGCACGGCTGCCTCGAAGCACTCGCTCTGCGGCACGGCCTCAGCCTCGAGAAGCCCGAGCTCGTGGGCGTGGGACAGCAGGGGCGACATGCCGTGGTAGCGAAGTCCACCTGCGTGGATGGGGTCGGGGATGAAGTTGTGACCCAGCGTGTTCATCTTCATCAGCGGCGTCATACCCGACGCGTCGCCGAAGTCGTACGCGTACACACCGCGGGTCAGCGAGGGACAGGAGGTCGGCTCGACAGCCCGGATGACCGGGTTGAACTTGCCGGCCATCCGCTCGCGCATGAACGGGAAGGCCATGCCGGCGAAGTTGGACCCGCCACCGGTGCAGCCCAGGATCACGTCGGGGACCTCGCCGGCCTTCTCCAGCTGCAGCAGCGTCTCCTCGCCGATGATCGTCTGGTGCAGGATCACGTGGTTGAGCACGGAGCCCAGGGAGTACTTCGTGTTCGGGTCGCCGGCCGCGACCTCGACGGCCTCCGAGATGGCGATGCCAAGGGACCCCGGGTGGTTCGGGTCGGCCTCGAGGTAGTGCTTCCCGGCGTTGGTCAGGGTCGATGGCGAGCGGTGGACGGTGGCCCCGAACGCCTCGATCATCATCCGGCGGTACGGCTTCTGGTCGTATGAGGCGCCGACCTGCCAGACCTCGCACTCGAGGCCGAACAGGGCCGACGCGAAGCTGAGGGCGGTCCCCCACTGCCCGGCCCCGGTCTCCGTGGTCAGCTTGCGCACGCCAGCCCTGGCGTTGTAGTAGGCCTGCGGCACCGAGGTGTTGACCTTGTGGGAGCCTGCTGGGCTCACGCCCTCGTACTTGTAGTAGATGCGTGCCGTGGTGCCGAGCGACTCCTCGAGCCGGTAGGCACGGCACAGGGGTGCCGGCCGCCACTGCCGGTACACGTCCAGCACCTCGCCGGGGATGTCGATGTACCGCTGCGTTGCCACCTCCTGGAGGATCAGCTCCATCGGGAAGAGCGGTTCGAGCGCCTCGGGCCCGATCGGCTCATGGGTCCCCGGGTGCAGCGGCGGTGGCGGCGGCACGGGCAGGTCGGCGACGAGGTTGTACCAGGTCGTGGGCATCTCGTCCTCGCTGAGGACGTACTTGTGGGTCCGAGGCGTCGAAGTCATGTGCGAAATTTACCGAACCCCCCCGGCCAGCCCCGTTCCGCCCCGCCACTGCAGAGCCGTCGCCGACCCGGCCGTCGCTCAGCGAACGAACGGCACCGCGTCGTTGACCATGTCGAGGAAAGCCTGTGGCGCGACGCCCAGCACCACTGTGGCGACCGCGGCCACGCCGATCGCCGCCTTGGTGAGGATGCTCGGCGTGACAACGTCAGGTCCCTGGGCAGGCGGCTTCGCGAAGAACATCAGGACGATCACGCGCAGGTAGAAGAACGCCGAGATCGCCGAGGCAAGCACCGCTGCGATGACCGGCCACGTGGCCCCGCCCGCGATGGCCGCGGAGAAGACCCCGAACTTCGCGGTGAAGCCGCTGGTCAGGGGTATCCCGGCCAGCGCCAGGAGGAACAGCGCGAAGACGCCGGCCAACCACGGTGCACGCTTGCCCAGGCCGGCCCACGCAGACAGGTGCCCAGCCTCGCCGGCGGGGTCGCGAACCAGCGTCACGAGTGCGAAGGTGCCCACTGTCGTGAAGCCATAGGCCACGAGGTAGAACATGGTCGCGGCCAGGCCCTGGGCCGAGTAGGCGATGACGCCCAGCAGCAGGAAGCCCGCGTGGGCGATCGAGGAGTAGGCCAGCATCCGCTTGATGTCCGTGCTCGTCAGCGCCAGGAGGACGCCCACGAGCATCGTCACGATCGCCACCGCCCAGTAGGCGGGCTCCCAGTCCCACTGCGCACCGCCGAGGGCCACGTACATCACGCGCATGAGCGCACCGAACCCGGCGACCTTCACCGCCGCGGCCATGAACGCCGTGACCGGTGTTGGCGCGCCCTGGTAGACGTCGGGGGTCCACATGTGGAACGGGACCGCCGCGACCTTGAAGAGCAGCCCGACACTGACCAGTCCGATGCCCACCAGTTGCAGCCCGATCGGCCCGGGACGGTCCCGCAGGGCATCGGCGATCGTGGCGAAGTCAAGGCCACCGGCGTATCCGAACAGCATGGCTGACCCGTAGAGCAGGAACGTGGAGGCGAATGCGCCGAGGAGGAAGTACTTCAGGGCCGCCTCCTGGGACAGCAGTCGCCGGCGGCGGGCCATTCCGACGAGCAGGTACAGCGGCAGGGACATGACCTCCAGGGCCACGAACAGCATCAGGAGGTCGTTGGCCGCTGGGAACAGGAGCATCCCGCAGACCGCGAAGAGGAACAGGGGCCAGACCTCGGTCTGCTCCCAACCGCGCCTCGTGAGCTCCTGCTCCTCCTGGGATCCCACAAGGGACGCGGTGCGCGGGGCGAAGGCGTCTCCTGCGGGGTCGACCCGCCGTTCGGCCATCACCAGCATCGCGAGCAGGGAGACGATCAGGATCGACCCCTGCATGTACAGCGTCGGACCGTCCACCGCCAGGGCGCCCGAGGCGACCAGCCCACGCGCGGCCTCCGGCATCATCGCCACGAGCACGAGTGCCCCGACCAGGGAACCGGCGGTGAGTGCCAGTTGGATCGCCCTGCGCGCCGGGCGGGGGACGACGCCCTCGATCAGGACGCTCACCGCGGCTGCACCGAGCACGATCAGGATGGGCGCCATCGCCCGGTACTGGAACGAGGGCATCGTCAACTGTTCCGCGAAGGGGGTCACGACGCGCTCACCTCCCCTGCTCTGCGACTGCTGGTGCCGGATCCGCGACCCCGACCGTCGTCATCGCCTGGCCGACCGATGGATTGATGACGTCCAGCGCAGCCTGCGGGAAGACCCCCAGGGCGATGATGATGGCGATCACGGGCGCGATGGCCAGCACCTCCCGGCCGCGCAGGTCAGTCATCGAGTCGACGCCGTCGCAGACGGGTCCGGTCATGGTGCGCTGATACATGATCAGGATGTACAGCGCTGCCAGGATGATGCCGACCGTGGCGATCGCCGCGGCCACGGGGTAGCGCGTGAACGTCCCAGCCAGGACGAGGAACTCCGAGACGAAGGAGCTCAGCCCCGGCAGGGCCAGCGAGGACAGGCCGGCGACCAGGAAGGTGCCCGCAAGGACGGGAGCGACCCTGTGGACGCCGCCGAAGTCCTCCATGAGCCGCGACCCGCGCCTGGTCGCCATGAACCCGACGATCAGGAACAGGGCGGCGATCGAGAAGCCGTGGTTGACCATGTACAGGCTCGCCCCGCTCTGGCCCTGCGAGGTCATGGCGAAGATGCCCAGCACGATGAAGCCGAAGTGGCTGACCGACGTGTAGGCGATCAGGCGCTTCAGGTCAGTCTGGCCCATGGCCACGAGGGCGCCGTAGATCACCCCGACCACCGAGAGCACGATGATCATCGGTGCGAAGTATTTCGCCGCGTCCGGGAAGAGCGGCAGGCAGAGGCGCAGCATGCCGAAGGTGCCGACCTTGTCCAGGACTCCGACTAGGAGGACGGATGAGGACGGTGGCGCCTCGGCCGCGGCGTCCGGCAGCCACGTGTGCAGCGGCCACAGGGGAGCCTTGATCGCGAACGCGATGAAGAAGCCGAGGAAGAGCCACCTCTGCGTCCCCGGCGTGATCTCCAGCCCGACCAGCGACGCGTAGTCGAAGGTGCCCGAGCCCAGCTGGTCGGCCGAGATCACGTACACCCCGGCCAGCGCGGCCAGCATCAGCAGGCCGCCGAGCAGCGAGAAGAGGAAGAACTTCACCGCCGCGTACTGCCGCTGCGGCCCGCCGTACCGGCCGATCAGGAAGTACATCGGGATGAGCATGGCCTCGAACAGCACGTAGAACACGAACACGTCAGTCGCGGCGAACACGCCGAGGACCAGGCCCTCCAGGACGAGGATCCACGCGAAGTAGCCGCGCACGGAGCCGAACGCCCCGTCGGCGTCACCCCAGCCGGCCAGGATGCAGACCGGCACGAGCACGACGGTCATCAGGATGAGGACCAGTGACACGCCGTCGATGCCGAAGGCGAGGTCCACGCCCCACGCCGGGATCCAGGCCCAGCTCCACGTCAGCTGGAACTGCTCGGCCGACCCGGAGTCGAATGCGAACCCGGCGACGACGCCGAGCGCGAGCACCGCCAGCGAGATCGCAAGGGCCAGCGCCTTGGCCTGCTCGGGGGCGCGCCGGGGAACGGCGGCGACCACCAGCCCGCCCATGATGGGCGCCACCAGCAGGGCCAGGGGGACGTACGAGGTGGCGCTCATGCGATCCTCACCAGGGCCAGGGCGGCGCCTACGGCGACGACGCCGAGCATCATCGAAAGCGCGTATGACCGAACGTAGCCGGTCTGCCACCGTCTAATCCGGGCGCTGAGGCCACCCAGCCCGGCGGCGGTGCCGTTGACTGCACCGTCGACGACCTTCGTGTCGGTCCACACCAGTGTCCGGGTCAGGTACTGCCCGGGCCGCATCAGGAGGGCCTCGTTCACCGCGTCGCCGTAGAGGTCGTTCCGGGCCGCGGTGGTGAGCACCGACACCTGCGTCGGCGCCATCCTGGGCACGTCTCGCATCGCGTACTGCCGCCAGCCGACCACGGCCCCGACGGCCACGACTGACAGCGTCATCGCCATCATCACGGCGGTAGGGATGGAGCTGTGCGCCTCCTCGAAGCCCACCACCGGGGCCAGCCACTCCTCGATGTCGCCCACGAAGAGCAGCGCCAGGCCGCCGAGAGCTGAGCCCACGGCCAGCACGATCATCGGAACGGTCATCGTCGCGGGCGACTCGTGCGGGTGGACGTCCTCGTCCCAGCGCGGAGCCCCGTAGAAGGTCATGGCCATCATCCGTGTCATGTAGAACGCGGTCACGCCCGCACCGATCAGGGCAGCGACCCCCGCGACCGGGTGCTGGGCCCACGCCGCGTGGATCACCTCGTCCTTGCTCCAGAAGCCGGCGAAGGGAGGGACCCCGATGATCGCCAGGTAGCCCAAGCCGAAGGTCGCCCACGTGACGGCCATCGCGGTTCGCAGCCCGCCGTAGTGACGCATGTTCACGTCGTCGCCCATCCCGTGCATGACGGAGCCGGCGCCCAGGAACAGGCCGGCCTTGAACATGCCGTGGGTGAGCAGGTGGAAGATCGCGAACACGTAGCCCACCGGACCCAGGCCTGCGGCCAGGATCATGTAGCCGATCTGGCTCATCGTCGATCCGGCCAGTCCGCGCTTGATGTCGTCCTTCGCGCAGCCGATGATCGCGCCCATGAGCAGCGTGATTGTCCCGACGACGACCACGGCGAGCTGCGCAGTCGGGGTCAGGTCGAAGATCGCGTGCGACCGGACGATCAGGTAGACACCGGCGGTGACCATGGTGGCTGCGTGGATCAGCGCCGACACGGGCGTCGGGCCCTCCATGGCGTCCATCAGCCAGGACTGCAGCGGGAACTGCGCCGACTTGCCGCAGGCGGCCAGCAGGAGCGCGAGGCCGATCAGGGTGATGGTCTGCGGATCCGCCTGGCCGATCCGCTCGTCCACCTCGCCGAAGGCGAACGACCCGAGCGTGGCGAACATCATCATGATCGCCAGGCTCAGGCCCAGGTCACCGACCCGGTTGGCGACGAAGGCCTTCTTCGCCGCCGTGGCGGCAGAGGGCTTGAACTGCCAGAACCCGATCAGCAGATAGGACGCCAGCCCAACGCCCTCCCAGCCGACGTACAGCAGCAGGTAGTTGTTGGCCAGCACGAGCAGGAGCATCGCGGCGACGAACAGGTTCAGGTACGCGAAGAACTTGCCCCGCTCGGGGTCGTGCGCCATGTACCCGATCGAGTACACGTGGATCAGGGAGCCCACGCCCGTGATCAGCAGCACGAAGCTGATGCTCAGGGGATCCAGCTGCAGGCCCAGGTCCGCGCTGAACCCGCCCACCTGGATCCAGTCCCAGAGGTGCTGGTCGATCGTGCGGCCGGTCTCGGGCTGGCGGAGGAGGGCGACGAACAGCGTCGCGCCCACCACGAAGGAGGTCAGCGAAGCGGCCGTGCCCACCAGGTGGCCCCAGGCACTGGCCCGGCGCCCAGCCAGCAGGAGGACGGCCGCGCTGGCCAGCGGGACGGCGATCAGCGCAGCCGTCAGGGTGAACACCCCACTGGCCCGGACGATCTCCCCGGCGTAGGGCTCCCCCGACGTGAGGACGTCGAGTCCGGTCTGGATCACAGCGTCCCCCTCTTACAGCTTCAACAGGTTGGGCTCGTCGACCGAGGCCGAGTTGCGGGTGCGGAAGATCGTCACGATGATCGCCAGGCCCACGACCACCTCTGCGGCCGCGACGACCATCACGAAGAAGGCCACCACCTGGCCGTCCAGTGCTCCGGTGGTCCTGGCGAACGTGACGAACGCGAGGTTGGCGGCGTTGAACATCAGCTCGACGCACATGAACACGACGATCGCATTGCGCCGCACGAGCACGCCCGCGGCACCGATGGAGAACAGGATCGCCGACAGCACGATGTAGTTCATCGGGTTCACGGCTTGGCCTCCCGTTCGACCGTCACCGGCTCATGGGCGAGCAGGTGCTCGGCCTCCGCCACTCCGAGCAGGTCGGCCTCCTTGACGCGACCAGCCACCCGCAGCGGCCCCGGGACGGAGATGTCGGCCGTGGATCCGTCGGGCAGGAGTGCTGGCATGTCGACTGCGTTGTTGCGGGCGTAGACCCCTGGGTTCGGGCGGTTGCCCGGATGCTCCCCGGTGCGGAAGCGCTCCACCGACAGCTGCCGCTGGGTCTTGCGCGGTTCGACCCGTTCGCGGTGGGTCAGGACCATCGCGCCGACCGCGGCCGTGATCAGGAGGGCGGACGTGACCTCGAAGGCCAGCAGGTACCGGGTGAAGATCAGCACCCCGACGCCCTGCACGTTGCCCCCATGTTCCTGGTTCGCCTCGGCCAGGCCAGCAACCGATGTGCCGTCCAGAGCACCAACCAGACCGGCCAGCAGCAGGCCCAGGAAGCCCACGATTGCCACCCCGGCGAGCAGTCGCTGGGCTTTGAGGGTCTCCACCAGCGAGTCCGACGCATCGACCCCGACGACCATGAGCACGAAGACGAACAGCATCATGACGGCGCCGGTGTAGACGATGATCTGGACCATGCCCAGGAACGGGGCATCCTGGGCGACATAGAGCACCGCCAGGTTGATCATCGTCATGGCGATGAACAGCGCGCTGTGGACGGCCCGGCGGGACAGGACCATGCCCAATCCGCCGACCACGGCAAGGGCGCCGCAGATCCAGAACGTGACGGTCTCCCCAGCGTTGGGCGTCACGCCGATGGGTCCCTCGGCGGCCAGCGTCCCGATTGCCCCCAGCGCGTTCACTGCTCCTCCGTCCCCTCAGCCGCATCGGCCGTCGCGGCTGCCGACCGCGCCAGCACCTCGGCCCTCTGAGCCTGCGTCGCGCCAGTCACCTCGCCCCGGTAGTACGACCCCTCGTCGGCGCCGGCAACCATGGAGTGCGGCGCGGCCACCATCCCGGGCAGCAGCGGCCCGAGCAGGTCGGCCTTCTCGTAGATCAGGCTGGCTCGGCTGGTGTCGGCCAGCTCGTACTCGTTCGTCATGGTCAGTGCCCGCGTCGGACACGCCTCGATGCACAGCCCGCACAGGATGCACCGCAGGTAGTTGATCTGGTAGACGCGGCCGTATCGCTCGCCCGGCGAGTAGCGCTCCTCCTCGGTGTTGGCGGCGCCCTCCACGTAGATCGCGTCGGCAGGGCAGGCCCACGCGCACAACTCGCAGCCGACGCACTTCTCCAGGCCGTCCGGGTGCCGGTTCAGCTGGTGGCGGCCGTGGAAGCGGGGCTTGGGTGGATACTTGTCCTTTTCCTCCGGGTACTGCTCGGTCACGACCTTCCGGAACTGGGTGAGGAAGGTCGTGCCGAACCCGCGGACGGCTTGGGGCAGGTCAGGCACGTGACTCCTCCTCGTCGTCACCGGAGACAGCGCTTGGCACCGTCTGCCGGGCTCGCGGCAGGTACTCGAACCGCTCGCCCGGCAGCGGCGGCACCGGGTGCGTCGACGTGGATGCCTGCTCGACGACCTCCGCGACGGCCACCACCTCCGCGGACGCCCTGGCCCGCTCGCGGGTCCGCTCGACGACGAAGGAGGCGGCGAACACCACCAGGGCCGCGCCCAGCGCGATCGCTGCGAGCGCTCCTGGCGTTGCTCCCATCTGGTTGCGCAACCCGCGGAAGGTCGCGACCAGCACGATCCAGGTCAGCGATGCCGGGATGAGGACCTTCCAGCCGAACTGCATGAACTGGTCGTAGCGCAACCGGGGCAGCGTCCCCCGAAGCCAGATGAACATGAACAGGAACAGGCAGACCTTGCCCAGGAACCACAGCAGGGGCCACCACCCGCTGTTGAACATGCCGTCGTTGATCGCCGAGATCGGCCACGGCGCGTGCCACCCGCCGAGGAACAGCGTCGTGGCGATCGCGGAGACCGTGACCATGTTGATGTACTCGGCCAGGAAGAACAGGGCGAACTTCAGCGAGGAGTACTCCGTGTGGAAGCCCGCGACGAGCTCGCCCTCCGCCTCGGGCAGGTCGAACGGGGCTCGGTTGGTCTCGCCGACCATCGCGGTCACGTAGATGATGAAGGACGGCAGCAGCGTGACCGCGAACCACGTCGGCTGCTGCGCGGTGACGATCTGCGACGTGGACATCGACCCCGCGTACAGGAATACCGCGACGAAGGCCAAGCCCATCGCGATCTCGTAGGAGATCATCTGCGCGGTGGAGCGCAGCGACCCGAGCAGGGGGTAGGTCGATCCAGAGGACCACCCGGCGAAGACGATGCCGTAGATGCCGATCGAGGCGACTGCCAGGAGGTAGAGCACGGAGATCGGGAAGTCGGTCAGCTGCAGGGGCGTCGTGACCCCGAATATGGACACCTCGGGGCCCAGCGGGATCACGGCCAGCGACATGAACGCCGGCACGCAGGAGATCATCGGCGCCACGAAGAAGACGACCTTGTCGGCCGCCGTGGGCATGATGTCCTCCTTGAGCGCCAGCTTGATGCCGTCCATCAGGCCCTGCAGGACGCCGAACGGGCCGACGCGGTTGGGTCCCAGGCGCGACTGCATCCGAGCCACGACCCGTCGTTCGCCCCAGATCGTGAGCAGCACCAGCACGACGACGCCGAGGAAGAGGACGATCACCTTCAGCAGGACCAGCCACCAGGGGTCCTGGCCGAATGGCGGGAAGGAGGTGGCGGTCGCCACCGAGGCCGCGGCCGACGTCGCAATCACTGGGCGCCTCCTGCCCTGATGCTGACCGGGGCCCCGGCCCCAGCCCGCAGGCTCGTGTTGACCGTGCTTCCAGCCGAGTTCGCGGGGACCCACACGACGCCGTCCACCATCTGGGTCACGGCCAGGGGCAGCGTGATCGACCCGTGGCCAGTGGAGACCGTCACGGGCTGCCCGTCGGCGAGCCCATGGGCGGCGGCGGTCGCAGCAGACGTCCGGGCCAATGCCGGGCGGGCCGTCGCAGCCAGCGCCGGCTCCCCTCGCTGGAGGAGCCCCCTGTCGAGCAGGTGCCGCCACGAGGCGAGCACGACCTCCCCGGGCCCGACGGCGGTCGGTGCGGCCGGCGTCAGCGCCGCCGCGGGGCGCGGCCCCTGCC